>CAWZZK010000117.1:0-20018 GCA_963966455.1 Kaistia sp.
GATCAGGAGATCGCCGACGCTGGCGCCGCGGCCGAAGACGATGTTGACGACGCCTTCGGGCAGGATCGCGGCCAGTGTCTCGGCGAAGCGCAGCGCGGTCAGCGGCGTCTGCTCGGAGGGCTTGAAGACGACGGTGTTGCCGCCGGCGAGCGCCGGGGCCAGCTTCCACGCCATCATCATCATCGGGTAGTTCCACGGCGCGATCGAGCCGACGACGCCGACCGCGTCGCGGCGGATCATCGAGGTGTGGCCCGGCAGATATTCGCCCGCGACCTGGCCCGAGAGTGTGCGCGCCGCCCCCGCGAAGAAGCGGTAGCAGTCGACGATCGCCGGAATCTCGTCGTTGAGCATGGCGTTGATCGGCTTGCCGCAATTCTCCGCCTCGAGCGTCGCGAAGGCGAGCGCGTCATGCTCGATCGCATCGGCGATCTTGAGAAGATAGGCCGAGCGCTGCGCCGGCGTCGTGCGCGACCAGGCCGGGAAGGCGGCCCGCGCCGCCGCGACGGCGGCGTCGACCTGCTCGCTCGTCGCCTCGGGAATTGTGACGATGGTGCCGCCGGTGCGGGGGTTGAGGATGGCCTCCTCGGCGCCCTTGCCGTCCTCGAAGCGTGATCCGATCAGCATGCTGGTCTGCATGATTGTCTCCGATGCTATTTGCCGGCGCCGGCGACATGCTCGCCGTCACGCGTGAGATAGAAGGCCGCGAGGATGGGCAGGAACGTCGCCGCGACGACGAACAGCGCCACGACATTGGTGACGGGACGCTGCCGCGGCCGGATCAGCTCCTCCAGCATCCAGAGCGGCAGCGTCTGCTGCTGCCCCGCCGTGAAGGTGGTGACGATGACCTCGTCGAAGGAGAGCGCGAAGGCCAGCATGCCGCCGGCGAGCAGCGCCGTCGCGATGTTAGGCAGGATCACGTGGCGGAAGGTCTGGAAGCCGTCGGCGCCGAGATCCATCGACGCCTCGACCAGCGACTGCGAGGTGCGGCGGAAACGGGCGACGGCGTTGTTGTAGACGACGACGATGCAGAAGGTCGCGTGGCCGAGCACGATCGTCCAGAACGAGAACGGGATCTCGAAGGTCGCGAAGGCGGAGCGGAGCGCGATGCCGGTGATGATGCCCGGCAGCGCGATCGGCAGGATGACGAGCAGCGAGATCGTCTCGCGGCCGAAGAAGCGGCTGCGGCTCACCGCGGCGGCGCAGAGCGTTCCGAGCACCATGGCGATGAGGGTCGCGACGGCGGCGACCTGCAGGGACAGCACCAGTGCCGCCGTCACGTCGGGCCGGTTCCAGGCGACGGCGAACCATTTCAGCGTCAGCCCCGGCGGCGGCCAGACGAAGCTGCGCTCCTCGGTCGTGAAGGCATAGACGAAGATGATGAGGAGCGGCGCCAGCAGATAGACGAGACCGCCGGCCGCGGCGAGGCGGAGGAAGAGCGGGGCGCGGCCGTCCTCAGAGCGCATCGAAGGCTCCGAGCCGTTTGGCGATGGTCAGATAGATGCTCATTATGACGACCGGCACCACGGTGAAGGCGGCGGCGAGCGGGATGTTGCCGGCCGTGCCCTGCTGCGCATAGACCGCCTGGCCGATGAAGAGCCGCGACGTGCCGACGATCTGCGGGATGATGTAGTCGCCGAGCGTCAGCGAGAAGGTGAAGATCGAGCCTGCTACGATGCCCGGGAAGGCGAGCGGCAGGATCACATGGCGGAACGTCGCCGAAGGGCGCCCGCCGAGATCGGAGCTTGCATCGACAAGATTGGCCGGCACGCGCTCCAGCGCCGCCTGCGTCGGCAGGATCATGTAGGGCAGCCAGACATAGACGAAGACGAGGAAGGTGCCGAGCGAGCTCACCGACAGCGAGTTGCCGCCGACGCCGGGAATGGCGAGCACGAGATCGAGCAGCGGCGTCAGGTGCAGCGTCTCGAACAGCCAGTTGAGGATGCCCTCCTTGGCGAGGATCAGCTTCCACGCATAGACCTTGACGAGATAGCTCGACCAGAGCGGCAGCATGACCGCGAGATAGAACAGCGCCTTCCAGTGTCCCCGCGCGTATCGCGCCGCCATATAGGCGATCGGGAAGGCGATGATCGCGTCCGCCACGGTGACCAGCGCCGCCATGACGACCGTGCGCCGGATGATGTCGAAATTGGCCGGCGTCAGCAGCTGCGCATAGGTCGAGAGCGTGAATTCCGGCACGACGAGGCCGGAAAAGTCGTCGAGCGAATAGAAGCTCTGCAGCAAGAGTGTCAGCAGCGAGCCGACATAGACGATGCCGAGCCACAGCACCGGCGGCGTCAGCATCACGAGGACGAGGAGGCCCGGCCGCCGCCAGAAGACGTCGCCGAGCCGGCTGCCGGCGGGAGCGGCGGCGGGCTCCGCTGAGGCGCTCACGCGTCGCTCTCCATGAGATGCAGCGCGTCGCGATCGAACAGTATCGTTACCTGTTCGCCTTCGGCCGGCAGGGCGGAAGTCGAGGGGAGGGCGGCGTGGAGGCGAAGGCCCGCCGCCTCGATCGCCAGCCGCGTCACCGGGCCGAGATAGCTGCGCGCAACCACCGTTCCGCCGAGGCCCTCGCCATTCCCGAGCCGGATCGCTTCGGGACGAAGGCTCGCCCAGCGCCGCTCGCCGGTGAGCCTTTCGACGAGTTCGGGCGGCAGGACATTGGACGAGCCGACGAAATCGGCGACGAAGGGCGAGTTCGGGGCGCGGTAGATCGCCTCCGGCGTGCCGACCTGGCGGATGCGCCCATCGCTGAACACGGCCACGCGGTCGGCCATCGAGAGCGCCTCGCCCTGGTCATGCGTCACGAAGATGAAGGTGATGCCGAGCCGCTTCTGCAGGCTTTTCAGCTCTTCCTGCATGCTCTCGCGCAACTTGAGATCGAGCGCGCCGAGTGGCTCGTCGAGCAGCAGCACGCGCGGATTGTTGACGATGGCGCGGGCGAGCGCCACGCGCTGGCGCTGGCCGCCGGAGAGCTGGCCCGGCCGCCGCCCGCCATAGCCGCCGAGCTTCACCATTTCCAGCGCCGCCTCGGCGGTCCGGTTCCGATCGGCCTTCGGCACCTTCTTCAGCATCAGCGAATAGGCGACGTTCTCCAGCACGTTCATATGCGGGAAGAGCGCATAGTCCTGGAAGACGGTGTTGACGTTGCGGCGATAGGGCGGCACGCCCTCGACCCGCTCGCCGAAGATCTCGATATGGCCGGCGCTCGGCTGCTCGAAGCCGGCGATGAGGCGGAGGCACGTCGTCTTGCCCGAGCCGGACGGCCCGAGCATCGCGAAGAACTCGCCCTCCGCGATGTCGAGATCGACGGCATCGAGCGCCTTCACGCTGCCGAAATGGCGCGAGACGCCGCGAAGCGAGACAGCGGATGTGCTCAAGTACCCCCTCCCCAACCCTCCCCCGCTTCGCGGGAGAGGGGGCAGTTCCGGATCAGTCCTCGGCAGGCTTCGTTTTCAGCGACTGTGCCTGCAATCTGGCGCAATCGGCCCTCTCTCCCGCGTAGCGGGGGAGAGTGGGAGAGGGGGCCTTTCATGCTCAGCCGCCCATCACGGCGATATAATCGGTGACCCAGCGCGAATAGGGGACGCAGGTGCCCTGGCTGGCGCATTTCGCGACCGGCGTCTTCCAGAAATGGATCTTCGAGAAATTGTCGAAGCCATTGGTCGCGCAGCCGCCATCGCCGAGCAGGGCATTGCCTTTGCAGGCGGCGGGAACGACCGGCACCGAGCCGAACCAGGCCGCGACGTCGCCCTGCACCTTCGGCGACAGCGAATGCTCCATCCAGAGATAGGCGCAGTTCGGATGCTCCGCATTGGCGGCGAGCATGGTGGTGTCGGCCCAGCCGGTGGCGCCCTCCTCGGGGACCGTCGAGGCGATGGGCTGCTTGTCGGCCTGCAGCGTGTTGACCTGGAACGGCCAGGACGAGGAGGCGACGACGCCTTCGGTCTTGAAGTCGTCGACCTGCACGGCCGCGTCGTGCCAGTAGCGGCCGACCAGCTGGCGCTGGCCCTTCAGCAGTTCGAGCACCGCCGCATACTGCTCCTCGTTGAGCTCATACGGGTCCTTGATGCCGAGTTCGGGCTTCTTGGACATGAGATAGGTCGCGGCGTCGGCGATGTAGATCGGCCCGTCATAGGCCTGGACGCGGCCGGCATTCGGCTTGCCGTCGGGGAAATCCTGCTTCTCGAAGACGATGTTCCAGCTCTTCGGCGCGTCCTTGAAGACATTGGTGTTGTACATCAGCACGTTGGGGCCCCACTGATAGGGCGTGCCGTAATGCTGGCCGTCGACCGTGAACCAGGCGCCGTCCTTGAGGCGATCATCGAGCGTCGACCAGGACGGGATCTTGGCCGTGTCGATCGGCACCACCTTCTTGCCGGCGACGAGGCGGAGCGAGGCGTCTCCCGAGGCGGTGACGAGATCGAAACCGCCCTGGTTCATCAGCGTCACCATCTCGTCCGAGGTGGCGGCCGTCTTCACCGAGACCTTGCAGCCGGTCGCCTTTTCGAAGTCGCTGACCCAGTCATAGGCCTTGTCGGTTTCGCCGCGCTCGATATAGCCGGGCCAGGCGACGATGCTGACGGCGCCTTCGCCCGGGCCGACAGCGGCTCCTTGCGCGAAGGCCTGGCCGCAGAAGGCGGCCATCGCCGCGAGGGCGACGGTCGTGTGGAGAATGGATTTCACGGTTGCTGCTCCCTGTTCCCCGGGAGGCGCCGGCTCTCTGTCCGGTCGCCTCCCAATGGCCCAAGCTTAGTCGGGAACAGGCCGATGGCAAATCCAATCGGCGAGGGGCCTCAGCCCATCGTGGGCATCACGAAGTCGGCGCCCGCCCGGATGCCGGTCGGCCAGCGCGTCGTGATGGTCTTCAGCTTCGTGTAGAAGCGGATCCCTTCCGGCCCGTGCATGTGATGGTCGCCGAACAGCGACTGCTTCCAGCCGCCGAAGGAGTGGAAGGCCATCGGCACCGGGATCGGCACGTTGATGCCGACCATGCCGACCTGGATCTGGTGCGCGAATTCGCGCGCCGCGTCGCCGTCGCGGGTGAAGATCGCGGTGCCGTTGCCGAAGGGATGCTCGTTGATCATGCGGGCGGCGGTCGCATAGTCCGGCGCGCGGGCGACGGCGAGGACCGGGCCGAAGATCTCTTCCTTGTAGATCGTCATGTCGGTCGTGACATGGTCGAACAGCGTGCCGCCCACGAAGAAGCCGTTCTCGTAGCCCTGGAGCTGCAGGCCACGTCCGTCGACCACCAGCTTCGCGCCTTCCGCGACGCCGGCATCGATATAGCCGCGCACCTTGTCGAGATGCTGCTTCGTGACCAGCGGCCCCATCTCGGCCTCGGGATCGGTGCCGGGGCCGACCTTCAGCGAGCGGATCTTCGGCTCCAGACGCGCGATCAGTGCTTCGGCCGTCTTCTCGCCGACCGGGACGGCGACCGAAATCGCCATGCAGCGTTCGCCGGCCGAGCCATAGGCCGCGCCCATCAGCGCATCGACCGCCTGGTCGAGATCGGCGTCGGGCATGATGATCATGTGGTTCTTCGCGCCGCCCAGCGCCTGGCAGCGCTTTCCGTACCTGGCGGCGGTCTCGTAGATGTACCGCGCGATCGGCGTCGAGCCGACGAAGCTGACGGCGGCAATGTCGGGATCGGTCAGGATCGCGTCCACCGCGTCCTTGCCGCCATGCACGACGTTGAACACACCGTCGGGCAGGCCGGCCTCCTTGAGCCAGTCGGCGAGGAGCAGCGAGGCGGAGGGATCGCGCTCGGACGGCTTCAGGATGAAGCAGTTGCCGGCCGCCAGCGCGACGGGGAACATCCACATCGGCACCATGGCCGGGAAGTTGAACGGCGTGATGCCGGCGACGACGCCGAGCGGCTGGCGCAGCGAGTGGCTGTCGACGCGGGTGCCGACATTCTCCGTCACCTCGCCCTTGAGCAACTGCGGCGCGGCGGTCGCGAACTCGACCACCTCCATGCCGCGCTGGATCTCGCCCTTGGCATCCGAGAGCACCTTGCCGTGCTCCTCGGTGATGACCGCGGCGAGCGTGTCGATGCGCTCCTCGAGGATGTGCAGGAAGCGGTTGAGGATGCGCGCGCGGCGAAGCGGCGTCGTGCCGGCCCAGCCGGGCGCAGCCGCCTTCGCCGCCGCGACGGCCGCCTTCACCTCGGCCGCGCCGCCGAGCCGCACGGCGCGGATCGCCTCGCCGGTCGCCGGATTGAAAACCGGCTGCGTCGCGACCGATGCACCGGGCGAACGCTGTCCGCCGATGAAGTGGTCGATCGTCGAGGTGCTGGTCATCATCGTCTCTCCCGCGTCCTGCCCGAAATGGCAGAGAGGAGATGCCGCATCGCTCAACGCACAACAACGTTCAGCCTTGCAGCTCCGTTGTGCGGAAATTAAAGTCGTCCAATGGACTGGGACCGCATCCGCATCTTCCTCGCCGTCGCCCGGACCGGGCAGATTCTCGGCGCCGCCCGCGCGCTCGGCCTTAATCACGCGACCGTCTCGCGCCAGCTGACGGCGCTGGAGGACGAGGCGAAGGCCCGGCTCGTCGAGCGCCGCACCACAGGCTGCATGCTGACGCCGGCCGGCGAGCAGCTGATGGTGGCCGCCGAGCGTGCCGAGTCAGAGTTCCTGCGGGTAGAGGCCGAACTCGGCGGCGCGGAGACGGGCATCTCGGGAACCGTCCGCGTCGGTGCGCCGGACGGGCTCGGCAACTATTTCCTCGCCCCCGCGCTCGGCCGTCTTGCCGCCGAGCATGCCGATCTCGTGATCCAGCTGGTGCCGCTGCCGCGCACCTTCTCGCTGTCGCGGCGCGAGGCCGACATCGTCATCACCCTCGACCGCCCGGCGAGCGGCCGGCTGATGGTGCGCAAGCTCACGGACTACAGCCTCGGCGTCTATGCCTCGAAGGACTATCTGGAGCGCACCGGGCCGGTGCGGACCGTGGCCGATCTTGCCGGTCGGCTGCTCGTCACGCAGATCGAGGACCTCGCCTATAGCCGCGCGCTCGACTACCAGGCACGCCTCGCCCGTGCCAGCACGCGCCATTACCAATGTGGCAGTGTGGTCGCGCAGGTCGAGGCGGTGCGGGCGGGGATCGGGATCGGCTACCTGCACGACTATGCCGCCGCCCGCCACGACGGGCTGGTGCGGCTTTTGCCGGAGCTCGCGGCCCAGCGCAGCTACTGGCTGACGACGCATCCCGATACGCAGGGCGTGCGCCGGGTGACGTCGGTCGCCGATTTCATCACCGAAAGCGTCCGGACCGCGCGGGACGAATTCCTGCTGCATCCGGCGTCTTGAGTCTGCCCGCGCTTGGCCGGCGTGCGGCGCTCGGCTATGGAGGCCGCCGAGGCGGAGGAGGGGACGATGCGGCTTTCGGAGCAGACACGCGCAGCGCTGCCGGCGATGGTGCGGCAGCCGGCCTATGACCGGGCAGCCACGACACATGGCATCGTGCATCTCGGCGTCGGCGCCTTCCATCGCGCCCATCAGGCTGCCTATGTCGAGGAATGCCTCGCGGCCGGCGAGAGCGGCTGGGCGATCCTCGGCGCCTCGCTGCGCCGGGGCGACACCCGCGACGCGCTGGCGCCGCAGGACGGGCTCTACAGCCTCGCCATCCGCTCCGGCGAGACGGAGCGGCTCGACGTCATCGGTTCGATCACCCGCCTTCTCGTCGCGCCCGAGGATCCGGAGGCGCTGATCGCGGCGATGGCTGATCCCGCCGTCCGTATCGTGACGCTGACCGTCACCGAGAAGGCGTATCTCCGCAATGCGGATGGCGACCTCGACGCCGCTCATCCCGAGATCGTCGCCGACCTCGCGGACCCGGCCCATCCGCGCACCCTGCACGGCTTCATCGTCGACGCGCTCGCGCGGCGCCGCGCGGCCGGCGCCCTACCGTTCACGGTGCTTTCCTGCGACAACCTGCCCAACAACGGCCGCACGACGCGCCGCGTGATCGCTGCCTTCGCGGCGCTGCGAGATGCCGAACTCGGCCGCTTCGTCGCGGAGGAGGTGGCGTTCCCGTCCAGCATGGTCGACCGCATCGTCCCCGCGACGACCGACGCCGATCGCGCCCGCGTCGCCGCGGCGCTCGGCATGGACGATGCCTGGCCGGTGATGACCGAGCCTTTCATGCAATGGGTGGTCGAGGATCATTTTCCCGCCGGGCGGCCCGACTGGGAGAAGTTCGGCGTCACCATGGTGGCCGACGTCACGCCCTATGAGGAGATGAAGCTCCGCCTCCTCAACGGCACACATTCCTCGATCGCCTATCTCGGCCAGCTGCTCGGCCGCGAGACGGTCGCCGAAGCCTTCGCCGATCCGGCGATCCGGCGCTTCGTCGAGGCGCTGTGGCAGGACTTCATCGTGACGCTGCCGGCCGAGGCCGGGCTCGATACGGCGGACTACACGGCGCGCCTCGCCGAGCGCTACGCCAATACGGCGCTGCGCCATCGCACGGCGCAGATCGCCAATGACGGCTCGCAGAAGCTGCCGCAGCGGATCGTCGCGGCGACGGTGGAGCGGATGGAGCGCGGCCTTCCGATCGACCGCTCCGCCCTCGTGCTCGCCGCCTGGATCGCGGCGCTCGCAGCGCGCGGAACGCCGCCCGCCTTCACCGATCCGCTCGATGGCATTCTGGCGCCGATCCTCGCCGAGCGCGGCCCGGAGCAGTCGACGGTCGCTGCCGTCTTCAAGGCGGCGGGTCTTGCTGCCGGCAGCCGCCATCGCGATGCTCTCGTCGAGGCGACCGCGCATGCTCTCGCAGCGATCAGGCGCGACGGCGCGGAGGCGGCCCTCGCAAGGCTGTGAGGCGGTCGGCCTTGCGGCGAGCATGGGGCGGACCTAGCTCCTTGGGGCGAGCGGCGTGGCCGACGGTTCGCCGCATCCCCTTTCCCTCGCGGAGCCTCCCATGACCGATACACCCAATGCAGCCGCTTCCGGCACCTTCGCCGTCGGCGGCGATATCGAGGTCCATCGCCTCGGCTTCGGCGCCATGCGCGTCACCGGCCAGGGCATCTGGGGCCCGCCGGCCGACCGCGCCGAGGCGCTGCGCACGCTGAAACGGCTGCCGGAGCTCGGCGTCAATTTCATCGACACCGCCAATTCCTACGGTCCCGACGTGTCCGAGGAACTGCTGAAGGAGGCGCTCCATCCCTATTCGGGCCTCCTCATCGCCACCAAGGCCGGCCTCGAGCGGCCCGGCCCGGACAACTGGGTGATGAACGGCCGACCGGATCGCCTGCTCGAGGAGACGAAGCGCAGCCTGAAGAAGCTCGGCGTCGAGCGCATCGACCTCTGGCAGCTGCACCGCATCGATCCCAAGGTGCCCCGCGACGAGCAGTTCGGCGTCATTCGGCGGATGATCGACGAGGGACTGATCCGCCATGCCGGCCTCAGCGAGGTTTCGGTCGAGGAGATCAAGGCGGCGAGCGCCGTCTTCCCCGTCGCGACCGTGCAGAACCGCTACAACCCGACGGATCGCGGCAGCGAGGCGGTGCTGGAGCATTGCGAGCGCGAGAAGATCGGTTTCATTCCCTGGTCGCCACTCGGCAATGGGGCGCTGGCGCGCGCAGGTTCGGCCGTCGACACGGTCGCCCGCGAACTCGGCGCGACGCCCTCGCAGGTGGCGCTCGCCTGGGCGCTGACGCGCAGCCCGGTGATGCTGCCGGTCCCCGGCACCTCGAAGGTCGCCCATCTGGAGCAGAATGTCGCGGCGGCGAGCCTTCGCCTCAGCGATGCGCAGTTCGCGGCGCTCGGCGGCTGAACCGATCCGGACCTTGCCGATCTTCGCCCTTTCCGCCGGCAGCCCGTGGTGAAACACTGGCGCCGGCGGGTTTCGGGATCGGAGTGAGCGTGACCTACGACTATTGCGTGATCGGCGGGGGAATCGTCGGCCTGGCGACGGCGATGCAGCTTCTCGAGCGCCGCCCTGGCGCGTCGGTGGTTCTGCTCGAGAAGGAAAGCCGTCTCGCCGCCCATCAGACCGGCCACAACAGCGGTGTCATCCATGCCGGCGTCTACTACGCGCCCGGCAGCCTCAAGGCCGAGCTCTGCCGCGCCGGCGCCGCGGCGACCAAGGCCTTCTGCCGCGACAACGAGATTCCGTTCCGCACCTGCGGCAAGCTCATCGTCGCGACGAGCCCTGCCGAGCTGGAGCGCATGGGCGCGCTGGAGGAGCGGGCGCGGCGCAACGGTATCGAGCTGACGCGGCTCGACCGCGCGGCCCTCGCGGAAGCCGAACCGGAGATCGAGGGGCTCGGCGCGCTGCATGTGCCCGCATCGGCGATCGTCGACTACAAGCGCGTCGCGGCCGCCTTCGGCGAGCGCTTCAAGGCCGGCGGCGGCGAGATCCGTCTATCATCGCCGGTCACCGCGATCCGCGAGACGCCCTCCGGTATCGAAGTCGATACCGACCGCACGACGATCTACGCCCGCATGCTTGTCGCCTGCGCAGGGCTCCAGTCCGATCGCCTGGCGCGGCTCGCCGGCTTGCCGATCACCCACCGCATCGTGCCGTTTCGGGGCGAGTATTTCGTCCTCGACAAGAAGCATGAGGGGCGCATCCGCCATCTCATCTATCCGGTGCCGGATCCGGCGCTGCCCTTTCTCGGCATCCATCTGACGCTGATGATCGACGGATCGGTAACCGTCGGGCCGAACGCCGTGCTCGGCCTCTCGCGCGAGCGGGAGGCGAAGTGGTCCGCCGATTTCACCGATCTCGGCGCCATGGCGAGCTTCCCGGGGTTCTGGCGCATGGCGCAGCGCAACTGGCGCACGGGCGCGACGGAGTTCCTGAACTCGGTTTGGCGGCGCGGCTATCTCGACCAGTGCCGCAAATACTACCCGCCGCTCGAACTCGCCGACCTGAAGCCCTATCCGGCCGGCGTGCGCGCCCAGGCCGTGGAGGCCGACGGCCGCATGGTCGACGACTTCCTGATGCTCGAAAGCGCGCGCATGCTGCATGTCTGCAACGCGCCGTCACCGGCCGCGACCTCGGCCCTGCCGATCGCCGCCCGCATCGTCGACCGCATCGAAGCGAAGCGCGCGGAACTCGGGTGAGGCTCAGGCCTCCGGCACATTCTCCAGAAGTTCGTCGAGCCAGACCTTCGCTTCGGCGTCGGAGGGCATGCGCCAGTCGCCGCGTGGCGACAGCGAGCCGCCCGACGACATTTTCGGCCCGTTCGGCAGCGTCGAGCGCTTGAACTGGTTGGCGAAGAAGCGGCGGATGAAGACCTGCATCCAGTGCCGGATCTCGGCCAGCGAATAGGCGCGCTTGTCGGCCTCGGGCATGTCCTGCGGCCAGGGTCCGGAAGCTGCGTCGCCCCAGGCGCGAAGCGCCAGATAGGCGATCTTGGAGGGGCGGAAGCCGAAGCGGGTCAGGTAATAGAGCGTGAAATCCTGCAGCGCGTAGGGGCCGACGATCGCCTGCGTCGACTGGATCGGCTTGCCGTCCGCAACCGGGACCAGCTCCGGCGAAATCTCCGTCGCGAGGATCGCATAGAGGATCGCAGCGGTCTCGGTGGTGACGTCTCCCGAGGCGGCGACGAAGCGGATCAGATGCTGGATCAGCGTCTTCGAGACCGAGGCGTTGACGTTGTAGTGCGACATGTGATCGCCGACGCCGAAGGTGCACCAGCCGAGCGCCAGCTCCGACAGATCGCCCGTACCAACGACCAGCGCGCGGTGCTGGTTGGCGAGGCGGAAGAGGTAGTCGGTCCGGAGGCCGGCCTGAACATTCTCGAAGGTGACGTCATAGACCGGCTCGCCGTCCGCGAAGGGATGGCCGAGATCGGCCAGCATCTGCCGCGCCGCGGGCCGGATGTCGATCTCCTCGGCACTGACGCCGAGCGCGCGCATCAGCGCCCAGGCATTCGATTTTGTGTGATCGGAGGTGGCGAAGCCGGGCAGGGTATAGGCGAGCACGTTCTCGCGTGGCAGCCCCAGCCGATCCATCGCGCGGACCGCGACGATCAGCGCCTGTGTCGAATCGAGGCCACCCGAAACGCCGATCACGCAGTGTTTCAGCCCCGTGGCGGCGAGCCGCTTCGAGAGGCCCTGGATCTGGATGTTGTAGGCCTCGTAGCAGTCCTCGCGGAGCCGCGCCGGATCGGCCGGCACGAAGGGGAAGCGCTCGACGATGCGGTCGAGCGCAACCGGCCGCTCCGGCGCGTCCATGATGGAGGTGACCGTGCGGAAGGCGGGGGCCGCGCCGCGATTGAGCGCGACGCAATCGCCATAGGTGTTGAGGCGGAGCCGCTCCTGCCTGAGGCGCCCGAGATCGACATCGGCGGTCGCAAGCGTCGCGTCAGTCGGAAAGCGCTCGGTTTCGGCGAGCATGACGCCGTTCTCGAACACCGCCGCCTGGCCGTCCCAGGCGAGGTCGGTGGTCGATTCTCCCGGACCGGCCGCCGAATAGGCATAGGCCGAGGCGGTGCGCGCCGAATGGCTGGCACAGAGCAGGCGCCGCGTATCGGCCTTGCCGATGGTGATGTTCGAGGCGGAGAGATTGAGGAGGATCTCGGCGCCCGCCAGCGCGGCATGGGTCGAGGGCGGCAGCGGCACCCAGAAATCCTCGCAGATCTCGGCATGCATGGTGAAGCGCACGCTGCCCGTCGAGCGGAACAGGAGATCGGTGCCGAACGGCACGGGACGGCCGTCGATCTCGATGGATTCCGCGACGAGGCCGGCGCCGGAGGTGAAGGTGCGCCGCTCGTAGAATTCTCGATAGTTCGGCAGATAGGTCTTCGGCACGGCGCCGAGGATTTGGCCGCGGTGAATGACAACGGCGCTGTTGTAGAGCCGGCCCTTGTGACGGAGCGGCGCGCCGACCACCAGCATCGGATGCAGCGCCCCGGAAGCGCGCGCGATGCTGCCGAGTGCGTTCTCGACGGCGTCGAGCAGCGCGTCCTGCATCACGAGATCGTCGATCGAATAGGAAGAAATGCCGAGTTCGGGAAAGAGCATCAACGCCGTGCCCGAGGCCTCGCCGATCGCGGCGAGGCGCAGCGTCTCCTCGGCGGCGAACTTAGTATCGGCGACGCGGGCGCGCGGCACGACGGCTGCGATGCGGACGAAGTCGTGGCTGTAGAGCGAGGCGAAGGGCTTCATCGGGTCGGCTTTCCGCTCGGCGGCTTCCTGGCAGCGGTTTTTTCGGCTGCGGCTTCGGCGTAGCCCGCAGCCTTCCCGACGACAAGGCCCGGCACGCCATTTCGATCCCGCACCGTCCCTTGATCGAGGTCAACGCCGGGAGCACGCATGCAGGGCATGCTCGGATTGCTCGATGGAACGGCGCCGCCCCGACCCCTCCCGGCGCCCCGCAAGAGGAGACGTGCCATGGCCAGGATGAAAGCCGCCATTTTCGTGGAGCCCGGACGAATCGTGCTCGACGAGAAGCCGGTCCCCGAGATCGGGCCGCTGGATGCGCTGGTCCGCATCACGACGACGACGATCTGCGGCACCGACGTCCATATCCTGAAGGGCGAGTATCCCGTCGCGCGGGGCCTGACGATCGGCCATGAGCCCGTCGGCATCATCGAGAAGCTCGGCTCGGCGGTCACGGGCTATCGCGAGGGCCAGCGCGTCATCGCCGGCGCCATCACGCCGAGCGGCACATCCTATGCCTGCCTCTGCGGCTGCTCCTCGCAGGACGGCGCCGGCACCAAGCATGGCTTCAAGGCCATGGGCGGCTGGCGCTTCGGCAACACGATCGACGGAACGCAGGCCGAATATGTCCTCGTTCCCGACGCGGTCGCCAATCTGTCGCCGGTTCCCGACCATCTGACCGACGAGCAGGTGCTGATGTGCCCCGACATCATGTCGACGGGCTTCTCCGGCGCCGAGAGCGGCGGCATCCGGATCGGTGACACCGTCGCCGTGTTCGCCCTCGGCCCGATCGGCCTCTGCGCTGTCGCCGGCGCCAAGCTGATGGGCGCGACGCGCATCATCGGCGTCGACACTGTGCCCGCGCGGCTCGAAGTCGCCAAGAAGCTCGGCTGCGACGACGTCGTCGACTTCAAGGCCGGCGATCCGGTCGAGCAGATCATGGCGCTCACCGACGGGCGCGGCGTCGATGTCGCGATCGAGGCGCTCGGCACGCAGTCGACCTTCGAGTCGGCCCTCAAGGTGCTGCGTCCCGGCGGAACGCTGTCGAGCCTCGGCGTCTATTCGACCGATCTCAAGATCCCGCTCGCGGCCTTCTCGGCCGGCCTCGGCGACAACAAGATCGTCACGTCGCTGTGCCCCGGCGGCAAGGAACGCATGCGGCGGCTGATGAATGTCGTCGGCTCGGGCCGCATCGACCTGACGGCGCTCGTCACGCATCGCTTCAAGCTCGACGACATCGAGGCGGCCTATGACCTCTTCTCGCATCAGCGCGACGGCGTCCTGAAGGTCGCCATCACCCCCTGAGGGAGATTCCGATCCGAACCGCTATCCGCGCCGGGGGACGGCCGCATCGATGGTGGTCCGGAGGCCGGGCCGGGCGCGGGGGGAGGCGCCCGGCCCGCCGCCTTTTTGGGGAGGCTCAGAGATAGAGCGGCGCCATCTGCCGCCAGGAGCGGGCGCTATGCGCCCGCCGGTCCCACACATGCAACTGATGGCCGACACCCTTGCCGCCGAGGACGTGGCTGAGCGCACGGTTGTTGTCGAGGAAAGGATCCTCGGCGCCGATGGTCAGCACGATGTCGAGCCGCCGCAGCACCGCCAGTTGCTCAGGGCAATGGAGTTGCGGCAGGAAATGCGACGGCATGCAGAAATAGACGTCGTCGTCGTAATGGCCATCGAGAAGATCGCCGAAGGACTCGACCTTCAGCGTGAGATCGTAGCGGCCTGAAAAGGCGACGAGGCGGCTGAACCGCGCCGGCTTGCGAAAGGCGATGCTGGCGGCGCTGAAGGCGCCGAGGCTGCAGCCATGCGCCACCGTGCGCGGATCGCCATTGAGGCTGTCCGCGAAGGGCAGCACCTCCGACAGGACGTAATCCTCATAGGCGAGATGCCGGCGGACCCTGTTCGGCGGATCGCGCCAGAAACAGTAGAAGCTCTCGCCCGCGAAGCCGTCGAGGCAATAGAGCTGCAACTCTCCGGCCTCGATCCGCTCGGCGAGGCAGCCGACGAGGCCGATATCCTCATATTCGTGGAAGCGGCCGTCGCGCGTCGGGAAGACCAGCACCCGCTGCCCGGCATGGCCGAAGATCAGCAGTTCCATGTCGCGG
The DNA here is from genome assembly GCA_963966455.1 of Kaistia sp. Taxonomy (GTDB): domain Bacteria; phylum Pseudomonadota; class Alphaproteobacteria; order Rhizobiales; family Kaistiaceae; genus Kaistia; species Kaistia cartagenensis. The sequence goes on from CAWZZK010000117.1 coordinate 15,224, forward strand.
CCGAGCCGCGGCGAATACCAGCGGTGATAATCGCGCCGCACCGTCATGCTCCGTCCACCGCGCGATCGCGCGGACCCAACGGGGCGAAAATAGTCGCCGATTGTGCAGTGCAGATGACGCTGCTGCGTTGCCGCTGAGGCCGTCTCTCAGCCGGCGCCCCGAGATCGCCGCGTCTATTCAACGAGCTGAACCCGCGTCTGCGATACGTGCCAGCAGGCCGTCAGCGGCACACGGTATGATAGAGAGCATCCTGCCTCATCCCTGCGCGTGTTTCGACGGCGAAAACCGGCAGAATGCGCATAAAACTGGCATTTTGAGTATGACGTCCCATTGTCGGAAGTCCGCTGTATTTGACTGGTGACAGCCCCGTTCCGATATGCTCTGCTCGCGTCAGTTGCGCCCGAGAGGCGCGATCTTGGCGCGCATCGGCTGCGGGGGCGATGATGACGGTGCAATTCAGCCTGGCTGATCTCGGCGGGGATTCTCTCGCGAAGGCGAGCGCTCTGGATCTCGTATCCGGCGGCTTCAGCGTCTCGGATTTCGTCGGAAGGTCCGACCTCGACGACTGGTACAAGCTCACCCTGACGGCGGCGCAGGCGGTCGAACTCAGCCTCTTGGGCCTTGCGGGCGGAACGACGACGCGGTTCCGCCTGTTCGAGGCCGACGGCAAGACGCTCGCAAACGTCTATGACGACAGCATCTCCGATACGCGTTTCACCGGCGGTCTCTCGGCGGGAACCTACTATATCGCGATCGACTCCCCCTACGGCGATGACACCGCCTACACGCTGAAGCTTGCCTCGCCCGCCAGCCTCGACGGTCCCGCCGCTCATGGTCCGATCGGCGCAACCAGCCTCGGCACGCTGTCGACGACGGTCAAGACGGTGACCGACCGGGTGGACGACGCCTTCGGCCCGGACGTCTACACCTTCACGCTCTCGGCCTCGACCCTCGTCAACCTGCGGCTCGGTGGCCTCGGTTACGGAACCGAAGCCTATCTGCGGCTGACCGACGCGGCCGGCAATGTGATCGTCAACCAGGTCGCTCAAGACGTCGACGACGGAATGGTCCGCCAGCAACTCGGCGCCGGCACCTATTACGTCACCATCGATCCCTCGGCCGGCAATTCGTCCGCCTATACACTGACGGCCTGGACCGGCGCGCCGACGGTCGGCAGTTCGGCGACAGACCAGGCCGGCAGCGATTTCAGCGCGGCCAAATCGCTCGGCACGATCACAAACGGCAAGGTCGCGCTGGCCGACTACGTCAACATTTCAGGCGACACGTCGGACTTCTACAAGTTCGTCCTGTCCGGGCCGTCTCGGGTCGCCATCGCCGCGACCGGCTTCACCACCGGAACAAGTGCGTTCTTTGCGCTCTATGATGGCAGTGGCAACCAGATCCGCTACACCTATGCCGAGGACTCGATTGTCCAGACCCTCGCGACCGGCACCTATTATGTCGAGCTGTCGGCGAATTCGGGCGCGTCCGGCTACAATCTGCAGGTTCAGGCCAACGTGATCGCCAACGCAGCCGGCAAGACGCGGGCGACCGCGACGGCACTCGGCGCGCTGACCGCCACCCCGGTATCGAAGAGCGATTTCGTCGGCACCATCGCGCCGGACGACTATTATTCCTTCACACTGAACGGCAACAGCCTCGTCTCGCTCAACCTGTCGGTGCCCAATGGCCGGGGTTATGCCTATTTCGAAGTTCTGAATGCTGCTGGCACCGTCGTCGCCACCCGTTATTGGGATGGCAATTACTGCTACAACAACGGCGCCTATCTGGCAGGAACGTCGCTGCGCCATGAAGGCGACTATGCCGGCGTCCTTGGCGCAGGCACCTATTATATTCATGTCCACAGCGACGACAGCGACAAGAATTACACGCTCACCGCCTCTGCGGTCGCAGGTCCAGACGGCCCCGTCGGCCGCACGCTTGGCACCGCGACATCGCTCGGTACGCTCGCCGCGACGCCGGTGTCGAAGACCGATTGGCTCGGCGAGGTCGCGCCGACCGATTACTACTCCTTCAAGCTCGCCGGCGCGTCGATCGTCACGCTGAAGCTTTCGGGCGTGGCCGCGCAGACCTTGCCCACCTTCACGGTGTACACGTCCGGCGGCACGGCGATCATCAGCTCGGATCAGTATTCGAATACGGGCGACGAATCCGCCATCGTCCTCGATCTCGGTGCCGGCACCTATTATGTCCGCTTCGACGACGTCGCCGGCGGTCCGTCCGGCGATGGCGCCTATACGCTCACCGCCTCCGCCGTCGCGGCGCCGAATGGCGCTGGCGGCAAGACTATTGCGACGGCCGTGGCGCTGCCCGGCGGCATCACGGCGTCGCAGCAGAGCCTCGCCGATGTCGTCGGCGGCGTGGTCGCAGGCGACGACTGGTACAAGTTCACACTCGCCTCGACGCAGACGGTGAACTTCCTCGGCCGGCTCGCCGACTATGTCTCTCCCGGTGGCGGCAGCTTTGCCATCACCATCACGGACGGCGCCGGCAACGAGGTCGATCAGGTCTATGGGCCGGTCGATGCCAATCAGAACTGGAGCCAGATTGCGGTCGATCTCGCGGCGGGCACCTATTACGTCCATGTCCAGGACAACAGCGGCAACCGCACGCCCTATACGGTCACCTATTGGACCGGCAAGCCGCTGGTCGGCAGCAACCCGGCGGTGGACGGCGCCAATGACCTGACTGCGGCCAGGGATCTCGGAACATTGGCGGCGAGCCCCGTGACCGTCGGCGAATGGGTCGGCAAGAACGGCGCGACGACCGACCCGCGCGATGTCTATGCCTTCACGGTTGGCGCGCGCGGGGTCGTCACGATCTCGCTCGCTTCGTCGTCGCTGGTCACCGACGGATCGACTTACGAAGTCACCTATGACCTCTATGATGCCGCCGGCCAGCACCTCGGTACCGGTCATTCCAATCTCGCCGACGGCAATATCGACGAAGACAACTTTGATCTTGGCGCCGGCAATTACTATGTGATCGTCCGCCCGGCCACAGCGACCGGCTCGATCGGCTACGGCATCTCGGCCAGAATAGCGGCGTCGCTGGCGGACGGCGTCGGCGACGATTTCGTCACCGCCCGCAATCTCGGCGTGATCGGCACCACGGCGGTCGCAGCCTCCGACATCTCCAACAGCGGCGATCCCGATTTCTACCGCTTCCAGCTCGGCAGCCGCTCGACGGTGACGCTCGCTCTTTCCACGCAGGTCGGCTCCGATCTCCGCGTGAAGATTTTCGCTGCCGACGGCAGCGTCGTCGAGGAGCATCGCTACAACGCCTATGGCGCGCCGGCGCTCAAGCTCAATCTCGCCGCCGGCGACTACTATGTCAGCGTCGAGGAAGTGTCAGGCCGCGAGCCCTATGCTCTGGCGATCAGCGGCACCGCTGCCGCGTCGTCTCTGGCGCCGAGGCCTGTGGGCAGCGATCTCGTGAACCCCGAGGTTCTGGGGACGCTCGGGACCGCCGCCGTCACAGTAAATGGCTGGGTCGGCAATGCCGATCCTCGCCACACCTATGCTTTCACGCTCGACGAAACCTCGCTGGTCAATCTCAATTTCGTCGGCCGCGATCTCGACGCGCGGACGACCCTGGTCGAGATCCGCGACGCCGACAATAATGTCGTCAATAGCGGCTATCTCGATGCCTTGCGCGGCGGCCAGATGGCCTCGCCACTCGCCGCCGGCAGCTATTTCGTCACGATCGCCAATTCCAACGCCGAAGACACGAGCTTCGCCCTGTCGCTCAGCGCCACGCCGCTCGACGGCACCGCGGGCCACACTTTGGCTACGGCGACGGTGCTGACCCCTTCGGCGACATCGGCCCAACTGACCGACTGGGTGAGCGGCCAGTCCGATGTCTACAAGTTCACCATGGCCGCGGCCGACAAGTTCAACGTCAATCTCGTCGCGACGAACGGCACGCATTTCCGGATCATCGACGCCCTCGGCAACCAGATCACCGACGACCAGTGGGGCGCGGCGAGTGCCTCCGTCCAGCTCGCCGCCGGCACCTATTTCATGCTGGTCGACGCCGCCTCGACTGACATCAACAGCGCCAGTCCCTATACGCTGACCTATTCGACCGGCGCCACCGTCGTCGGCTCCTCGGGAACTGACGGCGCCGGCAATTCGATCTCGGCCGCCGCCTCGCTCGGCGCGCTCGGTACGACCGCCGCGATCAAAGCGGACTGGATCGGCGGAAGCGACCCAGCCGATTTCTATAAATTCACGTTGAGCAAGGTCTCGACTGTCGATCTGGGCTTTTCCGGGATCGGTCCCGATGCCGGCTTTCTTTGGGAGATCTTCGATACGGGCGGTGAGCGGGTCGTCGCTGGATATGACGACGGCTATTCCTCGTCGATCGCTCTCGGAGCCGGTACCTACTACCTCGGCATCAGCAGCATCGGCTACAACCTCGGCTACCGATTGCGTGCGACGGCGTCAGCGCTGCCGGACGCGGCCGGCAAGACGCTGGCAGCCCCGATGGCGCTCGGAACACTGGGCTCGGCGCCTGTCCGCGTCTCGGATGCGGTCTATAGTCTTCCGAACGCGGCGGGTGCGAGTGACTTCTACAGCTTCACGCTGTCGAGCCTTTCGAAGGTCAGCTTGAAACTGTCGAATGTGACGCTGACCGACGGCGCCTACTGGCAGATTCTGCTTTTCGACGCAGCCGGCAACCAGATCGACGCATTCGATTCCAGCCTCGGCAACGAACCGACTCTGACCGAGACGCTGCAGGCGGGCACCTATCGGCTGCAGATCCGCACTCC
>CAWZZK010000118.1:0-4197 GCA_963966455.1 Kaistia sp.
TGGTCATTCTGACCAGCCTTTTCAGGCGAAGCGGCCGCTGAAGCCGGAGATCGCAAGCGGATTGTCTGCGAGCGTCTCGGCATCAGCGCGATCGATCGCCGGCAACCCGGCGAAAGCCTCGGTGATGGCCCGCTCCGCGGCATCGCTCATGTCATGGACGATGAGGACGAGCCGCGACCGGCGATCCTCGCTGGGCCAGGCGCCGAGCCGGGCCGGCGGATGGAAGATCGTCTGCGCGGCCTGCACGACCAGGGGCCGCTCCTCGTCGCCGGCGATTCGCACGAGCCCCTTCACGCGCAACAGCGCCGGGCCGTGATCGCGGGCCAGCCGGTCGAGGAAATGTTCCAGCGCCGCGCGGCCGATCGGCCGCTCGCGGATCGCCGTGAAGCTGCGGATGCGCGCGTCATGCCGGCTGATGTCGTGGTGATGGTGATCGTGGTGGTGGCCGCCGTGGCCATCGTGATCATGATGATGATCGTGGTGGTCTCCATCGGCCTCCGCCGACAGCCAGGCCTCGACATCGGCGATCTTGCCTTCCGTCGAGAAGGGCTGGCTGTCGAAGAGACGCGCCGCCACGGCCTCGCCTGAGGCGGCGTCGAGAATCGGCGCGGCGGGTGAGAGGGCGCGGATCGCGGCCCGTGCCTCGGCAGCCCCCGCCGGCGCGGCGAGATCGGTCTTGGTCAGCACGATCCGGTCGGCGACCGCCACCTGCCGCGCCGCTTCCCAATGGGCGGCGAGCGTCTTCGGCCCGTTGACGGCATCGACGACCGTGACGACGCCGTCGAGCCTATAGCGGAGCGAAAGATAGGGATGCAGCAGGATGCTCTGCAGCACCGGCGTCGGATCGGCGAGACCGGTGGTCTCGACGACGACCCGGTCGAGCCGGGCGATGCGGTGGTTGTCGAGGGCGCGCAGGAGATTTTCGAGCGTCGTCGCGAGCTGGCCGCGGATGGTGCAGCAGAGGCAGCCCGAGGAGAGCTCGACGATGCCGTCCTCGGACGCGCCGACGAGGAGATGGTCGAGCCCGACCGCGCCGAACTCGTTGATGATCACCGCCGTGCCGGCCAGCGCCGGATCGGTGAGGAGGGCGTTCAGGAGCGTCGTCTTGCCCGCGCCGAGAAATCCGGTCAGGACGGTGAGCGGGATCTGCGGTCGCCTCGCCTTCGGCCCCGCCGCCGCGGCGCTCAATGCAGCCCGCCCGCTTCGGGCAGCGGCGCGATCTCGGTCGAATCGAACGGCACGCCGACTTCGAGCTTCGCCGGCGACTTGGCTGCTTTCGTGCCGCTCGCCGGCATCACCGTCGCGGCCGGATCGTCGGCGCCGGGAACCGGATCGGCGGGCTTCTTGGTCTTCTTGGCGGTCTTGGTGGGCTTCTTGGCCGGCTCCGCCTTGTCGGCGGCCGCCTTGGCGGCGGGCTTCCTGGTCTTTGTCGCGGCCGGGGCCTCGGCGACGGCGGGCGCCGCCTTGATCGAGCCGTCCGGCTTCACGACGCCGAGCGTCGTCACCACGATCGGGTCCATCAGCTTGAACTTCGGAACGAGCGCGCTGACCTGCTCCTCGTCGTCGGTCTCGTGCTCGCCGCGATCCTTCTTCATGCAGATCTCGGGCTTCATGTCGATGACATAGGGCGCCGGCGAATTGCCCTGCAGTCCGGCCAGCGTCGGGCCCGGCCGCGCCTTGCCCGCGAAGCCGTCATTGAAGAGCCGCGCCGCGAGCTCGGCCCGCTCCAGCGCGCTCGGCATGCCGAGCACCACGGCGAGCAGTACGCGGTCGCCCCGCTGCGCCAGCGCCACGACATTGAAGCCCGACGAGCAGATGAAGCCCGTCTTCATGCCCATCGTTCCGGGATAGCGCTCCAGGAGATTGTTGGCCGATTTCAGCACCCGCTTGCCGGATTTGATCGCGGTGATGCGATAGATCGGCCGCCACTCCGGAAACTCCTTCCAGAGCGCCTGGCCGAGCACCGCGAGATCGCGCGCGGTCGTGTATTGCCCGGGGCCGGGCAGGCCGTTCGGATTGACGAAATGCGTCGAGCCCATGCCGAGCCGCGCCGCCTCGGCGTTCATGCGCGCGATGAAGGCCGCCTCGCTGCCGCCGACCGTTTCCGCGACCGCCACGGCGATATCGTTCGAGGAATGGACGAGCATCATCTTGATGGCGTTGTCGAGGTCGATCGCGGTGCCGACCTTGAAGCCCATCTTGCTCGGCGGCTCGGCCAGCGCGTTCTTGGAAACCACCACCCGCGTCGAAAGCGACACCTCGCCGGAGCGGATCGCCTTGAAGGTCACATAGGCGTTCATCAGCTTGGTGACCGAAGCGGGATACCAGAGCTGGTTGGCGTTGCGATCGGCGAGCACGCGGCCGCTGCCAAGATCGAGCACCAGATAGGGCGTTTCGACCGCCCGGGCCGCCAGCGCCCCCGCAAGCGTGAAGAGGAAGGCGGCGAAGAGGCGGGCGAGACAACGCGTCACGGGCGGAATCCTGGTTGTTCGGGCAAGCAGGCAGAGCAAGCGCGAGGGGCAATCGGCCAAGGGTCTTCAGGCCCTGGGGCGGCCACGTTCCCGCCCTTCATAGACCAGAAAGGCGGCGATTGGCAAAAAAGGACGCCACTGCCGCCCATCCGTAGCGCTTGCGCGGCCCCGGCCGGCGTGAAATCCTCATGGAAATTCATTCCTTTCGCGGCTGCCACGGCAGATCGCCGCGCGAGGCGGAGGCGCGATCACGACCATGGACGGCGAGACCTTTGCGACGGCGCATCGCCCAGAGCCCGCCGCGGCACCGGTTCGCATGCAGCGCGCCGAGGGCCGGGCGCGGATCGGCTTTCGCCAGGATGGCCCACATGTCCGTCTGACGGAATTCGTGCAGCAGGGCTGCTGCAAGATCCGCCTGCCGCGCCCCGAGCCGGGCGTGCCGCCCGATGCCGTGCTTCTCAACACCGCCGGCGGCATCACCAGCGGCGACATTCTGACCTACGAGGCGGCGATCGGCGACGGCGTCGACGCCACGGTGACGACGCAGGCGGCCGAGCGCATCTATCGCGCCGTGCCCGGCGCGGTGCCGGCCCGCGTGGCGAACCGCGTCAGCGTCGGCGCGGGCGGCCATGTCGACTGGCTGCCGCAGGAGACGATCCTCTTCGACCGCTCCGCCATCAGCCGCTCGCTCGACGTCGATCTCGCCGAAGACGCGACGGCGCTGCTGCTCGAAGCCTATGTGTTCGGGCGCACCGCAATGGGCGAGCGCGCGACGACGCTGACGCTCGCCGATCGCTGGCGCGTCTGCCGCGCCGGCCGCCTCGTCTATGCCGACGGCATCGCCCTCGACGGCGATGTCGCATCGCTGATGGCGCGCGGCGCGACCGCCGGCGGCCAGGTGGCGATTGCAAGCCTCGTCCTGGTCGCGCCCGATGCCGAGGAGCGGCTCGGCGCCATGCGCGAGAGGCTCGAGACATGCGTTGGCGAGGTCGGGGTCAGCGCGCTTCGCGGACTGCTCAGCCTGCGCTTCCTCGCCCCCTCGGGTCAGGTCTTGCGGCGCGATCTCGAAAGCGTGATCTTGGCCTTGCGCGGGCGGCCGATGCCGCGCGTCTGGTCGTGCTGACCGGAAAAGGGATGCTGGAGGCTATGGACCGATGAATCTGACACCGCGCGAGAAGGACAAGCTGTTCATCGCCATGGCCGCGATCGTCGCCCGCAAGCGGCTTGAGCGCGGCGTCAAGCTGAACCACCCCGAAGCGATCGCGCTCATCACCGACTATGTCGTCGAGGGCGCGCGCGACGGGCGCAGCGTCGCCGACCTCATGGAAGCGGGCGCCCATGTCATCACGCGCGCGCAGGTCATGGACGGCATCGCCGACATGATCCATGACGTGCAGGTCGAGGCGACCTTCCCCGACGGCACCAAGCTCGTCACCGTCCACCAGCCGATCCGGTAGCGGCGATGCTTGAGCTCAGACCCAATTGCGAATGCTGCGACCGCGACCTGCCGCCGGCGGCGGACGCTATGATCTGCAGCTTCGAATGCACCTTCTGCCCGGACTGCGCGGCTTCGGTGTACAGCGGAATCTGCCCCAATTGCGGCGGCGAACTGGTGCGGCGTCCGGTGCGGCCTGCGGCCAAGCTCGCGGCCAACCCGCCTTCGGCACGGCGCGTGCTGGGCGACGATGCGCGCTGCATGGCGCGACGCGGCCTCGCGGCCTGACGG
>CAWZZK010000119.1:0-9382 GCA_963966455.1 Kaistia sp.
CGCTGAAGGCCAATCTCATCAAGCGCAAGGCCGCTGCCCGCGCGGCGCTCCCCGGCGCTGACCTTGCCGCGAGCGAGGACGACGGGACGACCTGACGCGCCGACGACCGCGCTCGCGCCGCGGCCCTCAACCTCACCCGAACGCGCCCGCCCGCCACGCCGGCCTGCCCCCCTGCCCGCGCCCCGGCGATCCTTGAGTCGGCCGCAATCGTCAGGTAAACCGCGCCTTCTGAACGTTCGGCGGCTAGACGTCGCGCGCTGATTCGAGAAACAGGGTCCCGATCCATGGACAAGATTCGCATCGTCGGCGGCGCGCGCCTCAACGGCACGATCCCGATCTCCGGCGCCAAGAACGCCGCCCTGCCGCTGATGATCGCGAGCCTCCTGACCGACGAGACGCTGACGCTCGCCAATCTGCCGCGCCTCGCCGATGTCGCGCTTTTGAAGCGCATTCTCGGCAATCACGGCGTCGACATGACGATCTCGGGCAAGCGGATCGGCGATCCGGAGCTCTCCTCCGAGACGGCGCATTTCACGGCGCGCACCATCGTCGACACGACGGCGCCCTATGATCTCGTCTCCCGGATGCGCGCCTCGTTCTGGGTGATCGGGCCGCTCCTCGCCCGCGAGGGCTTCGCCAAGGTCTCGCTGCCCGGCGGCTGCGCCATCGGCACGCGCCCGGTCGATCTCTTCCTGGAGGCGCTCACCGCGCTCGGCGCCTCGATCGAGATCGATGCCGGCTATGTCATCGCCCGCGCCCCCGAGGGGCTGAAGGGCGGCCGCGTCGTGTTCCCGAAGGTCACGGTCGGCGCCACCCACGTCACCATGATGGCGGCGACGCTCGCCGACGGCGAGACGGTGATCGAGAACGCCGCGCGCGAGCCGGAGATCGTCGATCTCGCCGAATGCCTCATCAAGATGGGCGCGAAGATCAGCGGCGCGGGCACCTCGACGATCCGCATCGAGGGCGTCAGCCGCCTGCACGGCGCGCGCCACTCCGTGATGCCGGACCGCATCGAGGCCGGCACCTATGCCATGGCCGTCGCGATGACCGGCGGCGACGTGCTGCTCGAAGGCGCGCGCGGCGATACGCTGGAGCGGCCGCTCGAGATCCTCTCCGAGGTCGGCGCCGAGATCACGGTCACCAATTCCGGCGTCCGCGTCTATCGCAACGGCGCGGATCTGCAGCCGGTCGATGTCGTCACCGAGCCCTTCCCCGGCTTCCCGACCGATCTGCAGGCGCAGCTGATGGCGCTGGTCTGCCGTGCGCACGGCACCTCGCATATCCGCGAGACGATCTTCGAGAACCGCTTCATGCATGTGCAGGAGCTCGCCCGCTTCGGCGCCGAGATCCATCTCGACGGCCAGAACGCGACCATCGTCGGCGTGCCGGTGCTGAAGGGCGCGCCGGTGATGGCGACGGATCTGCGCGCCTCGGTCTCGCTGGTGATCGCGGGCCTCGCCGCCGAGGGCGAGACGATGGTCAACCGCGTCTATCATCTCGACCGCGGCTTCGAGCGGCTGGAAGACAAGCTTTCGCGCTGCGGCGCGACCATCGAACGCATCAGCGGCTGAGTCTTCGCGCCCACTTCTTGCGCAATTGCACGGCGCATCCCACCTTGGCTCCAGGTTATGAAGGCCCGGATGACCGGGTTTGACTTGCAGTCATATGATGGGGTGCGTCACGATGGATCGGCTGAAGCTCGTTGCCTTCGACGAGGATGATCTCGCGGTCGTCTCGGCTCATGTGCAGGATGCGGTGCTGAAGGTCGGCGACATGACCTTCCTGCCGCGCGAGCGGCGCTTCGCGGCGGTGATCAACCGCTTCGTCTGGGAAAAGCCGGCCGAAGGCACGCTGAAGAAGAGCTGGGAGCGGCGGCGCGCCGGCTTCCATTTCGACAATGTGCGCGGCGTCCGCTCCTCGGGCATCGACCGCTCCAATCCCGATGCCGTGCTCGATCTCCTGGCGATTGCCTTCGATCCGGCCGAGGCGCCGGGCGGCACGGTGACGCTGATTTTCGCCGGCGGCGGCGCCATCGCGCTCGAGGTCGAGTGCATCGAGGCGGCGATCAGCGATTTCGGCCCCGCCTGGGCCACCGCCTGCTGCCCGAAGCACGATGTCGACGCCCTGCCCGAGACCATGAAGGCCTGAGGCGGCCGTCCTCCAACTGCCTCCTCCTTGACCTTTCCCGGCGGAGGCAGAGGCGCTAGACACTCCGCGTCGCGGCCTCGTGCCGTGCCAGCAGGAGCAGTGCCTTGGCCATTCGCCTTCACCAGTCCGACGCCGATTTCGAAGCGCGCTTCGCCGCGCTTCTCGCCGCCAAGCGCGAGGTGTCCGAGGATGTCGACAGCACGGTGCGCGCCATCCTCGCCGATGTGCGCGCCCGCGGCGACCAGGCTGTCATCGATTATACCGCCCGCTTCGACCGCCTGCCGCTGACCGCCGAGACGCTCGCGATCGGCGAGGCCGAATTCGCCGCCGCCGAGCTCGCGGTCGAGGAGAAGACCCGCGCCGCGCTGACGCTCGCCCGCGATCGCATCCGCGCCCATCACGAGCGCCAGAAGCCCAAGGACGACCGCTACACCGATGCGCTCGGCGTCGAGCTCGGCTCGCGCTGGACGGCGATCGAGGCGGTCGGGCTCTATGTGCCGGGCGGCACCGCCTCCTATCCCAGCTCCGTTCTCATGAATGCCGTGCCCGCCAAGGTCGCCGGCGTCGACCGCGTCGTCATGGTGGTGCCGACCCCGGACGGCATCGTCAATCCGCTGGTCCTCGTCGCGGCGAAGCTCGCCGGCGTCGACGAGCTCTACCGGATCGGCGGGGCGCAGGCGATCGGCGCGCTCGCCTATGGCACGGCCACCATCAACCCCGTCTACAAGATCGTCGGCCCCGGCAATGCCTTCGTCGCCGCGGCGAAGCGCCAGGTCTTCGGCACGGTCGGCATCGACATGATGGCCGGGCCCTCCGAGGTGCTGATCCTCGCCGATGGCGAGAACGATCCCGACTGGCTGGCGGCCGATCTCCTGGCGCAGGCCGAGCATGACACGGCCGCGCAGGCGATGCTCATGACCGACGACGCCGCGCTCGCCGACGCCGTCGAGGCGGCCGTGGAACGGCAATTGAAGACTCTGCCGCGCGGCGAGACGGCCGCGGCGAGCTGGCGCGATTATGGCGCGGTGATCGTCGTCGACGACCTCCTCGCGGCGCTGCCGCTCGCCAATCGCATCGCGCCGGAGCATCTCGAGATCGCCGTCGCCGATCCCGAGCCGCTGCTCGCCGGGGTGCGCAATGCCGGCGCCATCTTCATCGGCCGCTCGACGCCGGAAGTGATCGGCGATTATGTCGGCGGCTCCAACCATGTGCTGCCGACGGCGCGCTCGGCCCGCTTCTCGTCCGGGCTCTCGGTGCTCGATTTCATGAAGCGGACCTCGATCCTGCGCACCGGGCCGGAGCAGCTCCGCGCGCTCGGGCCGGCTGCGATCACGCTCGCCGAGGCCGAGGGCCTCGGCGCGCATGCCCGCTCTGTGGCGATCCGGCTCAATCTGTAGCAGGATCGGCGGGAGGCGCGCGGGAACGAGGCGCGTCCGAGGGAGCGGCGATGGCGGAGGACAGCGGAGGCGAGGCGGGACGGCTCGTCGCGGTCGAGCTCGATCCGGGCTCGATCGCCCGCTCGACGGCCGATGTCGAGCATGAGCGGCGCATCGCGATCTATGATCTCGTCGAGGACAACCGCTTCGTCCTGCCCGGTCATGCGGCGGGCGAATATCGCCTGCATCTCGCCGTGCGCGACAACCGCCTCGTCTTCGATATCCGCGACGGTGAGGACCGGCCGCTGGTGCTGCATCTCCTGTCGCTGACGCCGCTTAGGCGCATCGTCCGCGATTATTTCACCATCTGCGACAGCTATTACGCCGCCATCCGCACGGCGACGCCGAGCCAGATCGAGACGATCGACATGGGCCGGCGCGGCGTCCACGACGAGGGCTCGAAGCTTCTGATGGAGCGGCTCGCCGGCAAGATCATGGTCGATTTCGAGACCGCGCGCCGCCTCTTCACGCTCGTCTGCGCGCTGCACTGGAAAGGCTGAGGCTTGGACGCCGCACCGCCGCCGAGCCAGGACCCCGGCGCGGCGGCGCGCCCGCCCCGTTCCGTGCTCTTCATGTGCGGCATGAACAGCGTCCGCTCGCCGATGGGCGCCGCGCTGATGCGGCGGCTCTTTCCGCGCGGGCTCTATGTCGCCTCGGCCGGCGTGCGCAAGGGCGAGGCCGACCCCTTCACCACCGCGGTGATGGACGAGCAGGGCATCGATCTCGCGCGCCACCGGCCGCAGACGATCGAGGATCTCGAAGATACGAATTTCGACGTCGTGATCACGCTGTCGCCGGAGGCGCATCACCGCGCGCTGGAGCTGACGCGCAGCATGGCGGTCAGCGTCGAATATTGGCCCACCCCCGATCCGACGCTCGCGAGCGGCAGCCGCGACCAGATCCTCGAGGCCTATCGCGCCGTCCGCGACCAACTGGCCGAGCGCATCAAGCAGCGCTTCGGCTGGACGCCGACCGGCAACTGAGCGCTTCGCAAGCGGCGCCGATTTCTCTAGAGACAGTCGGGACGCTATCCGGAACGACCATGACAGAGACGCCGAACGGTTCGAAGACGAAAGCCCCGACGCCGAAGCTGCTCCTCGCCTCGGCGAGCCCGCGCCGCTTGCAGCTCCTGGCACAGGCCGGCATCGAGCCGGACGGGCTGCTGCCGGCCTCGCTCGACGAGACGCCGCTGAAGAACGAGCTGCCGCGCAGCCTGGCGAAGCGCCTCGCGCGCGCCAAGGCCGAGGCGGCGCTGGCGGTGGCGGCGAAGGATCCGGCCATGGCCGGCGCCTATCTCCTCGCCGCCGACACCGTCGTCGCCGTCGGCCGCCGCATCCTGCCCAAGGCCGAGTTCGAGGACGAGGCGGCGGATTGCCTGCTGCTCCTCTCCGGCCGTTCGCACCATGTCTACACGGCGATCGCGCTCGCGACGCCGAAGGGCACGATCCGGGTGCGGCTCGTCGAGACCAAGGTCCGCTTCAAGCGTCTTTCGCGGGCCGAGGCGGATGCCTATCTGAAATCCGGAGAGTGGCGCGGCAAGGCGGGCGGCTATGCCATCCAGGGCCTCGCCGGCAGCTTCGTGGTGAAGCTGGTCGGCTCCTATACAGCCGTCGTGGGCCTGCCGCTCTTCGAAACCATGACCATGCTCGAAGGAGAGGGATTCCCGACGCGCAAGGGCTGGATCGATCCGGCCTGAGGCGCGACGTCCCCGCGAGAAAAGCCCATGACCGACCAAGACAAGCCGGCGCGCGGCGCCGAAATCCTGCCGCTTCGCGCCAAGCGGCCCTGCCCGATCTGCGGGCGTGATTCGCAGCGCGACGCCTATCCCTTCTGCTCGAAGCGCTGCAAGGATGTCGACCTGCACCGCTGGCTGAGCAATTCCTATGCGATCCCGGCCGTCGAGACGGAAGAGAGCGCCTACGCCTCCGACGATGATTTGCCGGCGGACCAGGGCGGCCGCTACGAAAGCTGACGCGGCGCAATCCACAGGCCGCTTTTCGCCCTCTGGACAGCCCCCGCGGCCTCCCCTATAAGGCGGCTGTTCCCGCGGCGCCAAGGCGCTTCGCGCGTGGGCCTGGGTAGCTCAGTTGGTAGAGCAGCGGATTGAAAATCCGCGTGTCGGTGGTTCGATTCCGCCCCCAGGCACCATCAAATGCCGACCTTTTGGATAGTTTGGCTGACAACGGTCATTCTCGTATCCACATTTCTGTCCACTTTTGTAGTTGAGATCGATGCAAAAGCGGCGCTCTACGCACGAACGCCGGCCTCTGGAGAGCCGGCTCCTGAACCGCAAGAGTGCGACGTCCAATGTCAATGGACTATGTGTGGCGGATCTTGCGGAGAAGCCCCCCGCAGAAGAGTGCAACAGAATTGCTTGCGCGCGATATGGTTGCGGAGTCATTCTAGGGTACAGCGAAGGGGGCTTATGCCGTGGCTGTCATCGACGATCACTTGCGTCCGCAAGATGGCCTCACGCACAGCGACCTGAGCTTTGTAGGTTTGCTTGCCGTCTCCGGTGCGGGTGGCGCCGACGTCACATTCGATTTCGACAATCCAGAGGGTGGCGATCCGGTTGAGATCGGCGTGCGCGTGAGGCCTTGTAAACGGGCAAGGCATAGACTCGATGGTCGCCGATGCTCACCGGGTCATGACCGTCAACCTAAGGCAATGGTTGACACAGGCCGAAGCCGGCAGGATTTGTTATTTTGGAAATACTGTGCCGCGCTAAGCAGCTCGCTTGCGTGCGCGCCGGTTGCTTGATGCAATTTGCTTCGCGGAGTGAGAATATGACCAAGACGCCAAAGAAGACCATCTACCGGGACTCGAAGACCGGACAAATCACGACGAAGAAAGAGGCCGACCGTCACCCCGCAACGACAGAGAAGGAACGGGTGCCCACTGGAAAGCCTCCCAAGAAGAAGTAGCTATTGGGAAGCGCCTAGTCCTTCCCGCTGAGTCACGGACAAGCTAGGCGGTTTGTCATCGTGTATGCCAAACTATTCTGCATGTCCGCCCAGCAGCATCTGAATTAGCGATGGCGTACTGCGCGCGTGCGGCTTGGCCTGCAAATGCTTGCGCTCACTGTTTTCGCGCCTTCCTAGGTCCATCTGGAGAACTTGAAGGGATATCATGTCCTACGAAATCGATATGTTTGAAATAAACAATATTAGTTACATTGGAAAAGATGATATACTGTACGCCGACGTACGATTTTCAATTGTAGAAAACGGCGACTCAATTAACGGAAATCAGTACATACGGATTAGCGTTTCGCTGAATTCACCAACATCTATTACTCTCGATGCGCTTCATGAGGCGGTACTCGCCAAGAGTCTAGACCAACTCCGTCGCGTTATCGAGTTTGCAACTGGAAAGACTCCGGATGCGATTTGGTCCCACATGAGATCCAGGTATGCCGCCCAAGAATCCGAGTCGTCTGAAAGGCTTCAAGAGAGCATCGTCAGCGCGCTGTTGAGCAAGACCTCATAGCCCCGCCTCCGCCTAAGGCGCCGCCCTGAGCATATAGTCGAACGCGGGCGGGTTGATTGGTGTCAGTCGCCGTGACCGCTTAAGCGCCCTTGCGACCTCCTGATGCTCGCGACAACAGAACATCGCCTGAGAGCATCTTGGCGTCGATGTTCGTCTCGCGCCTTTCGCCCCGCCAAGCGGAACCGTCTCCAGCCATGCGCCATTGACCAGTGGTTAAGCTGGGGGCAATGGCTATGACACACGTCGCATCCGGGCCGCTGCCGGATCGGGGGCGGCCCGTCGAGGCCGAGATCGATGCGCGGGAGCCGGGGCGCGGCAGGCTTGCCGAGACGCCCGGCGAGATTCCGGCGCGCGGATGGCGTGACATCCTGTGGCGGGTCTATGAACAGACCGCCGAGGATCGCGTGTTCTCGGTCGCCGGCAGCATGGCCTTCTTCACGCTCCTGGCGCTTTTTCCGGGCCTCAGCGCGCTCGTCGCCCTCTACGGCCTCTTCGCCGATACCTCGACCATCGGGCAGCATCTTTCGCAGCTCGCCTTCATTCTTCCCGCCGGCGCCTATGATCTCATCGCCGCGCAGATCGAGCTCGCGGTAACGGCATCCAGCGGCGCCCTCGGCCTCCGCTTCGCCCTCAGTGTCCTGGTCGCGATCTGGAGCGCGAATTCCGGGATGAAGGCCGCCTTCGACGGCCTCAATGTCGCCTATGACGAGACCGAGCGGCGCAGCTTCATCGCGCTCAACCTCCAGTCGCTCGGCTTCACCCTGCTGGCGCTGGTCGCCGGCATCGTGGCAGTCGGCGTCGTGATCGCCGTTCCCGTGATCTTCAGCCTGTTCAATGTCAACGAGCGCGCCGAATTCTGGATCTCGCTGCTGCGCTGGCCGGTCATGATCGTGGCGGTGTGGCTCGCCCTCGCCTTCCTCTATCGCTTCGGCCCCTCGCGCGAGCAGCCGAAATGGCGCTGGGTGACATGGGGAAGCACGCTCGCCGCCGTGCTCTGGGTGCTCGTGTCGAGCCTCTTCTCCTGGTATGTCGCCGGCTTTGGAAGCTATGAGAGCTCCTACGGTCCTCTCGGCGCCATCATCGCCTTCATGACATGGATCTGGCTGTCGGCGTCGGTCGTGCTGCTCGGCGCCGAGTTGAATGCCGAAATGGAGCATCAGACGGCGGTCGACTCGACGACGGGCGCGCCCATGCCGCTCGGCGCGCGCGGCGCCCAGATGGCCGATACGATCGGCAAGACCTCCGAGTGACGAGACGATAGCAGAGCGCACCGGTTTGCCGACCGGTGTGCTCGCCCTTCGAAACAGAGTGCCAGCGACCCTCGCCGCGCCGTCAGCAGGCGTCGATGTCGCGCTTGAAGCCTTTGCCGCAGACATTCGGCTGGTTGTTCATCGTCTGGTAGATGCGCGAGTTCGGGTTCGCGGTCGTGCAGGCGGTGAGCGTCGGCATGGCGAATGCGAGCGCGGCGAGGAGAAGGACGATCCGCATGGTGGCCTCCCTTGTGATGCGGGCGGCGGCGTGATGTGTCCGCCTTCCTCTGTAACGCGGCCGGCCTTTCTCCGATCCGTGGCCCTGTCGGCATGACAGCGCCCGATTGATCTTGATCAACCACACATTGCAATTGTTCGATATTTCCCTTGCGAATTCGCGGCAAATGTTCGATCGATGGGCGAATGCTTGCGTGAGATCAAACATCGCCCGCGGCGAAGCTGCTTGCCTGAGAGTTCCCGTTTCGCGCTCGGGAGGAGCGGTTGGCCGACAGCCAGTTTCATTTCGTCTTCGACGGACTGCTACGCAGCGCGGCGATCTTCGCCGTCCTGATCATCGTTTTGGCCTATGTCAGCGCGCGGCTCGACCTCAGGGACCCGCCGCTGCAGCGCCTCGGCTACGGTCTCGCCTTCGGCCTGTTCTCTGCCGTCTGCATGATCTGGCCCATCTCGCGCGAAAGCGGTTTCCTGCTCGACGTTCGCGTCGTACCGGTGGTCCTCGCGGCGCCGTTCTTCGGTCTGCCGGCCGGGCTTCTCGCCTTTGCCATCGCGGCGGGCACACGGGCGCTGCTCGGCGGTGCCGGCGCCGCCCCCGGCGTCGCCGTCATCATCCTCGCCTTCTGCGGCAGCGTCATCGCGGCGCTCTGGCGCGGCTGGAACCTGTCCGAGACGTCGGAGCCCGGCAAGCAGGTCAGCGTCTTAATGGCGATCTTCCTCGCCGCCTGGGCGACGGCGAGCATGGCCCTGCCGTCGCTGGTGGCCGGCATCGAGCCGTTGCAAGCGACGAACCCGTTTCTCGTCGCGACAAAGGCGGTGGTC
>CAWZZK010000120.1:0-12420 GCA_963966455.1 Kaistia sp.
GCGGCGGCGGCTGCGCGGCCGCCTCAATCCGTCGTGCTCGCCTCCCAGCTCGCATGGCGGACGCCGGGCAGCATGGCGAGCGCGCGCGTCACGGCGTCGAGTTCCTTGCCGACCACCGATGTGCTGACCAGCGTGGCGACCAGTTCGACGACGTCGTCCTCGCGCTCGATCACTTCGACATCGCCGACCGGATATTTTGCTGCCGCCAGCCGCTCCACGAGCGCGTCGCGCGTTTCGCCGAGCGAGGGTTCGCCCGTGATCAGGTGGACCTCATAGGTCGCCTCCGCCTGCTCATGGCTGATCGGGATGCGGTTGATGGCGTTGACGAGCGGCCTGAGCAGTGTGTTGCCGGCGATGACGAAGACCGTGAGCAGCGCCGCCTCGGCCAGCATGTCGGTACCCGCGCAGGCACCGACGGCGGCGGAACACCAGAGCGTCGCGGCCGTGTTGAGGCCGCGCACATTCATGCCTTCCTTCATGATGACGCCGGCGCCGAGAAAGCCGATGCCGGACACGACATAGGAGATCACGCGCACCGCCTCGACCGAGCCGGCGATGCGCTGGGCGAGGTCGACGAAGGCGGCGGCCCCCACCGCGACGAGAACGGTGGTCCGGAGGCCGGCGGTGCGCTGGCGATACTGCCGCTCGGCCCCGATCAGCGCCCCGAGCACGAAGGCCGCGACGAGGCTCGCGACCGAATCGAGGAACTGCGCGAACTCGAAATTATGGATGAACTGCATCGATCGCTCGCCTCAGGCTGCGCGTTGCCATGATCCTCTCGTCCTTGTCGATTCGGATGACGCTCTTATGATGCCGAATGCTGTGGAATCGTCAGAGCGGCAATTGTCCGGCGGACTGGCCGTGGCCCTATGTGGCAAGCCTGCCATGGAACTTTGTTGCAGCGCGATATAGGGTATTTTCGGTCGCTGGCATTCTATCTGGTCTGGAACCCTCGTGCGTTATCGTTCTGATATCGATGGCTTGCGCGCCGTCGCCATTGTCCCGATCGTTTTGTTCCATGCTGGGATCAAATCAATCTCCGGCGGTTTTGTCGGCGTTGACGTATTCTTTATAATATCTGGCTTTTTGATCACGTCGATCATCACGCGGGACATGGAGCTGCAGCGCTTCTCCATTGTCGAGTTCTATCGTCGACGCATCCTGCGCATCTTTCCTGCGCTGTTCGTAATGCTGGTCGCCGTTCTCGTCGTTGGCGCCGTGACGATGCTGCCGACAGAGGTCAGGGGCGTTGGCGAAAGCGCGGCCGCCGCGGCCGGTTTCGTTTCCAATATCTTCTTTTACCACGATGCCGACTATTTCGCGGGCTCTGCCGATCTGAAGCCATTGCTGCACACGTGGTCTCTCGGTGTCGAGGAGCAGTTCTACGTCTTCTTCCCGTTGATCCTGCTTGCGATTCGTCGTTTGCCGCGCCCGTCGGTGCGGCTCGTAGTGCTTGGACTCTGTATTCTGTCGGTTCTGGTCGCGGTCTTCCTGCAGCGTCGCGACGAAGCGGCCGCTTTCTACTTGCTGCCGAGCCGCATCTGGGAACTCGGACTAGGGGCGCTCGTTGCCCTCGGCTTCGTTCCAAAACTCGCCGAACGCGGCAAGACAATCGCCGCTATCGCGGGCGCGGCGCTGATCGTGGTGGGATATGCAGTGGCGGCGCCAGGACGGATGTTCCCGGTACCGTTGGCGATGTTGCCGTGCTTTGGCACAACGCTCATCATCGCCTATGGCGAATCCACCTTCATTGGCAGGCTGCTCTCGGCGCGAATCTTCACCGGAATCGGCAAGATTTCGTATTCGCTTTATCTCTGGCATTGGCCGATCATTGCCTTCTACCGTCTGCACTACGGGCTTCATGTCACGCCGACGGCGACGGTGGTTCTGGTAGCACTTTCGTTCTTCGCCGCCATTGCCTCGAGGCAGTTCGTCGAGGTGCCCTTCATGCGAGGGTTTCAGACCATCGATGCGCGCCGGATCGTGGCCGGCGGTGTCGCCGGCCTGTTCATTATGGTCGGCGCCGGGCTCACCGTGACGTGGAACGCCGACAACTGGCGCTCGATCCCCAACGACGTCCGCCATGTCAGTTCCTTCGCGGACTATGTCGACAACCCCGAGTCGCTCTACCAGTTTCGCCGCGGCACGTGCTTCGCGACGCAGGATGCCGGCTACGACAAGGAGGCGTGCCTCCAGTTCAGCGACACGACGCCCAACATTCTGGTTCTCGGCGACAGCCATGGGGCGCAATATTGGCGTGCGCTGTCGGAACGCTTTGCTGGCAGTAACGTCATGCAGGCGACTGCGTCAGGCTGCAAGCCGGTGCAGCCCGCCCGCGGTCAGCAGCGCTGCGTCGATGTCATGGACTACGGCTTTGACGCGATCGGAACCGGCAAGGTCGACACGGTGATCATCATCGCGCGCTGGAAGACGAACGACATCGCACCGCTCGTGGCGACGATCGAGGCGATCAAGCCGAAGGTGAAGCGGATCGTGGTGATCGGCCCCACAGTCGAGTACGACGGAGAATATCCGGAACTCTTGGCGCGCGCGATGCTGCGCGGAGATGCATCGTCGGTCGCTGAGTTCCGTCTCGATGACCAATGGCAGATCGAACGTGCGCTGGCCGCCCAGGTTAAGGCGTCGGGCGCCGAATATGTCTCGGCGCTCGACATCGAGTGCCCGCCCGAGAAGGGCGAGTGCGTGCTGATGGTGAACGGCAGCCCCATGCAAACCGATTACGGCCATCTGTCGCTCGACGGCTCCCGATACGTCATCGGCCGGATGGCGCTGTAGGGAGCGAAGAAGTCGGCGCGGTGATCACGCCGCCTTCTGTTTCATCAGCGCCATGAAGTCCGCCTCGAAGCGCGGACGGTCGATCGCCATGCAGACATCGGCGTTGCGCTTGTCATAAGCCGTGCGGCGGCGGTCGGCGATGGTCTGGCCGCGCGTCAGCTCGCCGTGCAGCTCGATGTCGACATACATCCGCTCCATCGTCGCGAGGGTCGGATCCTCGGCGATGGCGACCGCGAGCGGGTCATGCAGGCCGCAGCCGGTGATGCCCGGATACATGGTCTTGTAGGACGCGACGTAGAACTCGGTGATCTTCATCAGCGTCTGCGCCGCGTGATCGCCCTCGGCGCTGATCTCGGCCATCATGTCGGTGGAGAGCAGCGTCGTCATGGTCACGTCCATGCCGACAAGCGTCACATTGGCGCCGGACTGCAGCACGATATGCGCCGCCTCGGGATCATTGGCGAAATTGGCGTCGACCATCGGCGGGATCGGGCCATGGATGCCGGGATGGAAGATCGTCGATCCCATGATCACGATGCCGCGCGCGAGCTTGGCGATTTCGGGCGCCTTGGTCAGCGCCAGCGCGACATTGGTGATCGGGCCGACTGGCACCAGTGTGATCTCGCCCGGGTTCTCCTTCACGACGCGGATCATCAGGTCGATCGCATGCTCGTCGACCGCCTTGAAGGACGGCGCCGGCAGCTCGACATCGCCGAGGCCGTTCGAGCCGTGCACATGGTCGGCCATGCGCTTGTAGGGGTTAATCAGCGAACGGCCGACGCCGCGGGCGACCGGGATCTCGGGGCGGCCGAGCAGCTCCAGGATCTTCAGCGTGTTCTCGGTCGCGATCGACGTGTCGGTATTGCCGAATGTCGTGGTCAGCGCTTCGAGGCGGATGCCGGGCCGGCGGACGGCATAGAAGATCGCCATGGCATCGTCGATGCCCGTATCGACGTCGAGGATGATGCGGCAGCGTTCGGTCATGGGAGACTTCTCAGGGTGATGCGGTGATGGTGGGGTCCTGCCGCCTGCGGCGGCGGCCATGGGTGAGGACGAGCGCCGCGAGCGTCACCAGATAGGGGACGACATCGGTGACCTGGTTGGGCAGGCCCTGTCCCTGCAGGCGGATGGAGAAGGCGTCGGCGAAGCCGAACAGCACGCAGGCGAGCGCGGCCCAGAGCGGATGGTTGCGGCCGAGCATGACTGCGACGACGGCGATCCAGCCACGGCCGGCGCTCATGTCCTCGGAGAAGATGCTGACGGTGCCGAGCGACAGCTGCGCCCCGGCGAGGCCGACGATCGCGCCGGCGGCGAGCACGGTCACGATGCGGTAGCGCGCCACGTCGACGCCCATGCTGGTCGCCGCCTCCGGATCCTCTCCGACCCCGCGCAGGCGGAGGCCGAGCGGCGTGCGGAACATCATGACCGTGACGACCGCGGTCAGGATCCAGGACGCCCAGGTGATCGCGGTCTGGCGCGAGAAGATCCAGCCGATCACCGGCCAGGCATTGATCGCGGCGATGCGGATCTTGTCCAATCCGACGATGGCCGGATCGGAAAAGGTGCCGCTGACGCCGAACATCTGGCGCAGCAGATAGGCCGTGAGCCCCGAGGCCAGGAGGTTCATGCCGACGCAGATGACGACCGCGTCGCCGCGGAAGATGGTGACGCCATAGGCGAGGATGGTGGAGAACAGCATGGTCGCCAGCATGGCGAACAGAATGCCGCCGAGCGCGCTGCCCGTCGCATAGGAGCCGACGACGGCCGCGAAGGCGCCGACAAGCATCTGCCCTTCGAGCGCCATGTTGAAGACGCCGACCCTGCCGCAAAGCGTGCCGGCGAGCGCGGCGAGAAGGATCGGGGTGATCGCCTGGACGGCCGAATTGACGAGGAAGGGCGTGATGAGGTCGAGCATCAGCGCGCGCCTCCCTGCCGGCCGATGCCGTGGCGGATGGCGAGGAAGAGGATGATGATCGCCTGCATGACCATGGTCAGCACGCGCGGGATCGCCGTCTCGCGCTGCATGGCGAAACCGCCGGTCTGCAGCGCCGCGAAGAAGGCGCCGGCGAGTATGGCAGCGAGCGGTTCGCCGCCGGCGAGCAGCGCCGCCATCAGGCCCGACCAGGTATAGCCCGGCGAGAGCAGCGCGCCGTCCTGATAGCGGAACTGCGATCCAAGCACGATCAGCGCGCCGACCAGGCCGGCAATGGCGCCGCTCGCGAACATCACCGCCGTCATCTGCCGCGCCAGCGGCACGCCGCCATAGCCGGCGAAGCGGGCATTGAGGCCGCGCATCCGAAGCTCGTAGCCACCGACGGTGAAGCGGTCATAGAGGACGACGAGAATTGCGACCGCCGCCATGATCAGGATGCCGGCATTGAGCGGGCCGGAAAGGACCGGCAGCCGCGCCGCCTCCGGGATCATCGGTGTCTGCGCGAGGCCGGTGGTGGTGTCGCGCAGCGGAAAGCCGACGACATAGGAGGCGAAGCCGATCGCCGGATAGGAGAGCAGCAGGCTGGAGATCAGCATCGGGATGCCGTGCCGCGTCTCGCCCCAGGCCGCGAGCGTCGCATAGAGGCCGGCCGCCATCATGGCGGCGAGGATCGCGCAGAGGATCAGCAGCCAGCCGGGGCCGGGCAGATAGAGCGGAACCAGCGCCGCCACGAGCCCGCCCACGACCATCTGGCCGTCGCCGCCGAGATTGATCATGCCGCCGCGCAGCGGGATCGCCGCGACCAGCGTCATGCCGACGAGCGGCACCGCCCAGTTGAGCGTGTTCGGGAGGCTCGACCAGGAAAGCGAGCCGGTGACGATTGCCCAGTAAGCCGTCAGAGGATTGCCGCCCGAAACGAGCACGAGCAGCCCGCCGAGCAGGACGCCGACGAGAATTGCCATTGGCACAGCCGGCAGCCTCGGCAGCCGGGACGGCGCGCGCGCGGTCTCGGTCATGCCGCCTCCTGCAGGCGGCCGGCCATCAGGAGGCCAAGGCGCTCCTCGGTCGCTTCGGCGGCCGGGACCTCGGCGAGGATGCGGCCTTCGTACATCACGAGGATACGGTCGGCGAGCGCCAGGATCTCGGTGAGCTCGGCCGAAACCAGGAGCACGGCGGCGCCGCGGTCGCGCTCGGCGACGAGCTCGGCATGGATGAACTCGATGGCGCCGACATCGACGCCGCGCGTCGGCTGCTCGGCGCTGAGCAGCGCCGCGCGATGCGACAAATCCCGCGCGACGACGACCTTCTGCAGATTGCCGCCCGAAAGCGTGCCGACGGCCGTCTTCTCGGAGGCGATGCGGATGCCGAACCGGGCGATCATGGCGCGCGCCCGCTCGGCCATGACGCCGCGGTCGAGCAGGCGGCGGCGGGCAAGCGGCGGATGGCGATGGAAGCCCATGGCGAGATTGTCGGCGGCGCTCGCCGCGCGCGCCGTTCCCGTCACGGCGCGGTCCTCTGGGATATAGGCGAGGCCGGCGACGCGATGGGCATCGACGTCGGCGCCGGTCACGTCGATGCCGGCGATGGCAACGCGGCCGCCATCGGGCTTGCGGAGCCCGGTCAGTGCCTCGATCAGCTCGGTCTGGCCATTGCCGGCAACGCCGGCGATACCGACGATCTCGCCCGATCGGATGGCGAGCGTCGCGCGGTCGACCACCGGCCGTCCATGCTCCGAGAGCACCGTGAGCGCGTCGGCGACGAGCACCGGCGCGCCCGGCGCGGCGGGCGTCTTGTCGACGGTGAGGTTGACGGCGCGGCCGGTCATGGCGCGGATGATCTCGCGCGGCGAGGTCTCGGCGGTGACCATCTTCTCGACGACGCGGCCGTCGCGCTGCACGGTGACGCGGTCGGTCACCGTCATCACCTCGTGCAGCTTGTGCGTGACGAAGAGGATCGTGCGTCCGTCGGCGGCGAGATGACGGATGACGTCGAAGAGACCGTCGCGCTCCTGCGGCGTCAGGACGGCGGTCGGCTCGTCGAGGATGAGGATGCGGGCGTCGCGATAGAGCGCCTTCAGGATCTCGACACGCTGGCGGACGCCGACCGAGAGCTTGCCGACCGTCGCGGAGGGGTCGACGGCGAGCTGATAGCGGGCAGCCAGTTCGGCGACGCGATCGATGGCGGCGCGGCGATCGATGAGGCCGCCTTTGCGCGGCTCCATGCCGTAGACGACGTTTTCCCAGACGGCGAGCGAATTGAACAGCTTGAAGGCCTGGTGGACCATGCCCATGCCCTCGGCGATCGCGTCGAGGGCGGAGCGATAGTGCATGCTGCGGCCGGCGAGGAGGATCTCGCCCGCGTCG
Source organism: Kaistia sp. (assembly GCA_963966455.1). Lineage (GTDB taxonomy): Bacteria > Pseudomonadota > Alphaproteobacteria > Rhizobiales > Kaistiaceae > Kaistia > Kaistia cartagenensis. The sequence continues at coordinate 7,093 of CAWZZK010000120.1, forward strand.
GGCTGCTGCATGCCGTAGAGGATCGACATCAGCGTCGACTTGCCGGCGCCGTTCTCGCCCATCACGGCATGCACCTCGCCGCGGTTCACGGCGAGGTCGATATGGTCGTTGGCGAGGAGGGGGCCGAAGCGCTTGACGATCCCTCTCGCCTCCAGCACGGCTCCCACGGGAGCGTCGGAGCCGGGCAAGGCGCGCGCCTTACTTCGAGAGCTGCATCGGATCGTCGATCTTGAGGGTCCCCGCGACGATCTCGTCGCGCAGCGCCTTCACCTTGGCGATGACGTCCGGATAGTCGGCGATCAGGCAGCCGGAATCGGCGACGCCGTCCTCGAGACCGGTCAGCGTCATGCCGCCCTCGGCAAGGCCGAGCGCCGCGACCTGCGGCTGCGTTCCGGCGGCGATGCCGGCGACGCCCTTCTCGATCACGACATCGGTGCGCTTCTCGACATTGTCGACCACCGCGCCCGGCGCCTGCTTGCACTGGTTGACGTCGACGCCGAAGGCTGCCGCGCCGTCGAGATCGGCGAGGCCCTTGAAGATGCCGCCATTGGAGCCGGCGCCGGCCGCCATCACGCGGTCGACATCGTCGGAGACGAGCACGCTGGCGCGCTGCTGGCCGCGGGCTGGATCGGAGAACGGGTTGTTGCCGCCGATCCAGAGCGTCTCGGCGGTCACCACGTCCGGCTTGACGTGCTTGGCGCCGGCCAGGAACGGATCGGTGTAGCGGTGCAGGAAGGGGATATCGAGCGCGCCGATGGCGCCGACCTTGCCGGTCTTGGTCGTGAGACCCGCTTCGGCGCCGGCGAGGAAGGTCGCCTCATATTCGCGGAACACCGAGCAGAAGATGTTGGGCTGGAGTGCCTGCGGGCAGCTGTCGACGAGCAGGAACTTCGTCTCCGGATTGGCCTTTGCCACCTCGGGCAGCACGTCGTTGAACTCGAAGCCGACCGCGACGACGATGCCCGCCTCCTTGGCTGCCGCCTCGAGATTCTGACGGATCGTGGTCGGGTCCGTGCTCTCATAGGCCTTGGCCGTGCCGCCGAGCGCCGCGGCGGCCTTGTCCGGGCCGGCCTTGGCGAGCTTCAGGAAGTCGTTCACGCCGATAGGGTTGGTCGAGCCGACCACGACCAGCTTCGGATCGGCGGCCTTCGCCGGCGCCGTGAAGGCGGCGGTTGCCGCGACGACGGCAGCCACGCTGCCGAGAACCATGCCCCGAACGCCCATCCCGGTACTCCCTGAGGTTTGACCGGCAAAACTCTAGCCAGTCCGCCGCCAGGCCACAACCGCGATTGACCCCGCTATCCCCCGGCCTATCCTCCGCGCCACCCCGATCCAAGGGAATGCATGACGGAGCGCATGATGTCGAAATACATGATCACGGCCGCGAGCGGCGCCTTGCCGGTGCGCGCGCCGCGAATCTTCCCCGTGCATGAGGGCAAGGGAATCGTCGTCACCGGCGGCAGCGGCGGCATCGGCGCCGCGATCGTCGGCCAGCTGGTGGCCGAGGGCGCGCGCGTCGTCGTCGCCGATCTCGATCGCGGCGCGGCGGAGGCGACGGCGGCGTCGCTCGGCGGCGCGGCGAAGGGTTGCTTCGCGCTCGCCATGGATGTCGGTTCCGAAACCTCCGTCGCCGACGGCATCGCCGCGGCGATCGAAACGCTTGGCGCGGTCGACGGGCTCGTCAACTGCGCCGCCATCGTGCGCCATTCCGATCCGCTCGCCATCCCGCGCGCCGACTGGCAGCGCCAGTTCGAAATCAATCTCTTCGGCGCCTATGAGGCGTCGCGACTCGTCGCGCTGCACATGATCGACCGCGGCATCCGGGGCGCCATCGTCTCGATCGCGTCCGAGGCCGGCAAGAAGGGCCACAAGGAATCGCTCGCCTACAGCGCCTCCAAGGCGGCGCTGATCTCGATGACGCGCATGTTGTCCGAGGCGCTGGCGCCGCACGACATCAACGTCAACTGCGTCTGCCCGGGCGGCGTCGCGACGCCGATGCTGCGCGAAGTGTCCGAAGCCTATTCGGGCTTCACCGGCGAGGCGGCGCCCGCGATCTTTGACAAGATGCTGTCGCAACAGCTGCACCGCCATCTCGACCCGGTGGAGGTAGCGCGCGTCGTCTCCTTCCTCCTGACCGACGCGGCCATGCTGGTGCGCGGCCAGGCCGTCAATGCCGATGCCGGCGAGACGCCCTATTGAGCGACGCCGCGCCGCAGCCGGTGGCGTCTTGCACTCTGCCGGCGGCGCCTCGATCTGAGGGGCTCAGCAAGCAGGAAGCAGCAAGATGACCACGATCACCGGCGACATCCTCATCGGGGGCGAGGCGCTCGCGGGCGCGGGCGAGCGGAGCTTCCGCGCCACCGACCCAAAGACCGGCGCCGGCCTGGAGCCGGCCTTCGCCTTCGCCGGCGAGGCGGAGGTGGACCGCGCGGCGCGCCTCGCATGGGAGGCGTTCGACGCGTTCCGCGAGACGCCGCTCGACCTTCGTGCCCGCTTCCTGGAAGCGATCGCGGACGAGATCGAGGCGCTCGGTGACGCATTGACTGAGCGCGCCGCCGCCGAGACGGGCCTTTCCCCGCGACGGCTCGGCCTCGAGCGCGCGCGCACGACGTTCCAGCTGCGCCTCTTCGCCAAGGTCGTGCGCGACGGCGAATGGCTCGACCTCCGGATCGACCCGGCGATCCCGGACCGGAAGCCCTTCCCGCGCCTCGACATCCGCCTGCGCCAGATCGGCGTCGGTCCGGTGGCGGTGTTCGGCGCAAGCAACTTCCCCTTCGCCTTCTCGGTCGCCGGCGGCGATACCGCCGCCGCCTTCGCGGCTGGCTGCCCGGTGCTCGTCAAGGGTCATCCGGCGCATCCCGGCACCGGCGAACTCGTCGGCCGGGCCGTGCAGACGGCGGCGCGGACATGCGGGCTCCCGGCCGGCGTCTTCGCGCTGCTCCTCGGCGGCACCGAGACCGGCGCGGCGCTCGTCCGCCATCCGGCGGTGCGCTCGGTCGGCTTCACCGGCTCGCGCGGCGGCGGGTTGGCACTGATGGCGATCGCGGCGGCACGGCCCGAGCCTATCCCCGTCCATGCCGAGATGAGCAGCATCAATCCGGTGTTCATCCTGCCCGGCGCGCTGGCGTCGCGGACGGAGGAGATCGCCAGGGGTTTCGTCGACTCGCTGTCGCTCGATGCCGGCCAGTACTGTACCAATCCCGGCCTCGTCTATGCGCTGGACGGCCCCGATCTCGAGGCGTTCCTCGCCCATGTCGAGGCGGCGCTGGCGCGGAAGCATGCCGAGGCCATGCTGACGCCCGGCATCCACACCGCCTTCGACAAGGGCGTCGAGGCGCTCGCGACCAACGCTTCCGTGCAGACGCTCGGCCGCGGCCAGACCGGTGACGATCAGAACAGTTCGCCGCCCGCGGTCTTCCTCACCGACGCCGCCGCCTTCGAGGCCGACGAGCGGCTCGGCCATGAGGTCTTCGGTGCGTCCTCGCTGGTGGTGCGCTGCGCCGATGTCGAGGCCATGATCGAGGCCGCGGAGCGCATGGAGGGCCAGCTCACGGCGACGCTGCAGCTCGACGAGGACGATGTTCCGACCGCGCGGCTGCTGCTGCCGGTGCTGGAGCGGCGCGTGGGGCGCATCCTCGGCAATGGCTGGCCGACCGGCGTCGAGGTCGGCCATGCGATGGTGCATGGCGGCCCGTTCCCGGCGACCGCCGACAGCCGCTTCACCTCGGTCGGCACGCTGTCGATCCGCCGCTTCCTGCGGCCGGTCTCCTACCAGAACCTGCCAGAGGCGCTGCTGCCGCAGGTCCTGCGCGACCAAAGCCTGCCGAGGCTCGTCGACGGCAAGCGCGTCTGAGCGGTCAGGTGCCGCCGCCGCGATAGCGGCGGACATAATCGGGGCTGTAGAGCGCGCTGTCGCGGAACCCTTCCGCGGCGAGGGCGGGGCCGACGAGGATGGTGGCGGTGCGATCGATGCCGCTCGCCTCGATCTCGGCCGCGATGGTCGCAAGCGTCGCCCGAATGATGCGCTCGTCCGGCCAGCTGGCGCGGAAGACGACGGCGACTGGACCGTCGGAGCCATAGAAGGGGATGAGCTCCTCGACGAGCCGCGGCAGCGCCTGGATCGCGAGATGGAGGACGAGCGTTGTCCCCGTGGCGGCGAAGGCGGCGAGCGTCTCCCGCTCCGGCATGGCCGAGGCACGGCCCGACGTTCTCGTCAGGACGACGCTCTGCGCGACGCCGGGCATCGTCAGCTCGCGGCCGAGCGCCGCCGCGGCCGCCGCGAAGGCCGGCACGCCGGGCGTCAGCGTATAGGGGATGCCGTGCCGCTCCAGCCGCCGCAGCTGCTCGGCCACGGCCGAATAGATCGAGAGATCGCCCGAATGCAGCCGCGCGACGTCGAGGCCGGCGCTGTGGGCGGCGAGGAATTCCGCCTCGATCGCATCGAGATCGAGCGGCGCCGTGTTCACGATGCGCGCATGGTCCGGGCAGAAGCCGAGCAGTTCCTCGGGGACGAGCGAGCCGGCATAGAGGCAGACCGGGCAGCGGGCGATGAGGTCGCGGCCGCGGATGGTGATGAGGTCGGCGGCACCGGGACCGGCACCGATGAAATGCACCGTCATGATGGGCGCTCCGCCTCATTGGTGGCGAGCGCGCAGGTGGCGCCGCCAGCGACGCGGCGCGGTGCGATGAGGCGGGAACCTTCTCCGGCCGCGGCAAGCGCCGCCGCCTCGGCGAGCGAGGGCACCGCGAACAGTGCCACCACCCGTTCCGAGCGCGTGACGGCGCGTTCGCCCGCCGCCTGCAACTGCTCCGCCGGCACCAGCACCAGCGGCCGGCCGAGTTCGGCGGCGGCGGCCGCGATGCCGGCCTCGCCTCCCTTTTCGGCGGCCGTCGCGACGAGATCGATCGCCTCTGGCGTGAGCGAGGCGGCGGCGAGCGCCTCGCCGATCGCGGCGAGCACATCCGCACGGCCGGCCCCGCGCCGGCAGCCGATTCCGGCGACGATCATGGCTTCTCGCAGCTCCATTGCAGCACCGGCCGGGCGGGCTCCCAGCCCGTCATGCCGGCGAGCGGCGCGGCTCGGTCGATGGCGATGCGGATGAGTCGGCCGCCATGCTCCTCGTAAGCGCCGAGCAGCACCCGCTCCGTCTCCAGCGTCACGGCATTGGCGACCAGCCGGCCGCCGGGCCGCACGAGAGCGAGCGCCGCCGCGAGCACACCGGGCCGCGACAGGCCGCCGCCGACAAAGACGGCATCGGCGCCTTCGATCGCGGCGAGCGCTTCCGGGGCGGAGGCGATGACGACATCGAGTCCCGGCACGCCGAAGGC
>CAWZZK010000121.1:0-6840 GCA_963966455.1 Kaistia sp.
GCAGCAGCTCCGCCGGGCGCCACAGGCTGACCCAGCCTGCGATCAGGAAGCCTTCGCCGAACAGGCGGCCCTGCAGCGTGTAATGCGAGAAGATCTGCTCGGAGAGCGTGGAGAGCAGCAGGCAGACCGCCCAGGCGACGAAGCCGATGCGCAGCGCCCGCTGCCCCTCGATCCGCGTCTCGCGCACCTTCTGGCGCGACAGCCGCTTCTGGACGTCGCAATAGGTGGCGATCGCCGCCTTCAGGCGCTGCGGCAGGTCCGGCGTGATCTGGCCGGCCGGGAGATGGAGCACGATCCGTTCCAGCGGCGGCGCGGCCCGGGGCCGCGCCTTCATCGTGTCCATGAGCTGGTCGATGCCCGACTCGTCGATGCTGTCGCCCCGGAACGGATCGAGGCTCGGCGCCTCGAAGAAGTTATGGATGTCCGTCAGGTAGAGCGCGGCGTCGCGGTCGGTGACCACGGTCATGATGCGTTTTGCGCCTCCACGGCAGCGAGCGTCGTCATGTTGGCGACGCCGCGCGAGGTCACCGACGGCGTCAGGATATGCGCCGGCTTGGCCGGGCCGAGCAGCAGCGGCCCGACATGCAGCGCGTCGGTCATGACCTTCACGACATTGAGCGTGATGTTGGCGGCGTCGAGATTGGGGAAGACGAGGAGGTTCGCCTCGCCCGAGAGCTTGCCGCCCGGCATCGCCTTCTCGCGCAGGAGTTCGGAGAGCGCGGCGTCGCCATGCATCTCGCCGTCGACTTCGAGCTCGGGCGCGCACTCCCATAGAAGCTCGACGGCGCGTCGCATCTTCCTGCTCGATTCGGTGTCGTGCGAGCCGAAATTGGAATGCGAGAGCAGGGCCACCTTCGGCGTTATGCCGAAGCGGCGCACCTGCGCCGCGGCGAGCTGCGTCAGCTCGGCGATCTCCTCGGCGGTCGGGTCGACATTCACATAGGTGTCGGTGAGGAAGGTGGTCGATTCCGACGAGATGAGGAGGCTCATCGAAGAGAAGCGGTGATTGCCGGGCCGCAGCCCGATCACGTCGCGGATGACGCCGAAATGGTTGCGGAACTGGCCTTCGAGGCCGCAGAGCAGCGCATCGGCCTCGCCGCGCGCCACCGCCAGCGCGGCGATGACGGTGGTGTTGGTGCGCACCAGCGTGCGCGCCGCCTCGGGCGTCACGCCCTTGCGCCCGGTCTTCTCCAGATAGAGATCGACATAGTCGCGATAGCGCGGATCGTCCTCGGGATTGATGACCTCGCAGTCCTCGCCGGGCTTGATCTTGAGGCCGAAGCGGTTGACGCGGCTGTCGATCACCGAGGGGCGGCCGATCAGGATCGGCTGCGCGAGACCATCCTCGAGCATCACCTGCGCGGCGCGGAGCACCCGCTCGTCCTCGCCATCGGCATAGATGACCCGCTTGAGGTCCTTCTTCGCCGCCTGGACCATCGGCTTCATCACGAGGCCGGACTTGAAGACGAACCGGGTCAGCCGGTCCATATAGGCGTCGAAATCGGCGATCGGCCGCGTCGCGACGCCGCTTTCCATCGCCGCGCGGGCAACGGCCGGAGCGATGCGCAGGATGAGCCGCTGGTCGAAAGGCGAGGGGATCAGATAGTCCGGCCCGAACACGAGCTCGACGCCGCCATAGGCCTGCGCCACGATGTCTGAGGCTTCCTCATGCGCGAGTTCGGCGATCGCGCGCACGGCGGCGTGCTTCATCGCCTCGTTGATCGTCGTCGCGCCGACATCGAGCGCGCCGCGGAAGATATAGGGGAAGCAGAGGACGTTGTTGACCTGGTTCGGGAAGTCCGAACGGCCGGTGCAGATCATGGCGTCAGGCCGCGCGGCGCGCGCGAGATCGGGCATGATCTCCGGCGTCGGATTGGCGAGCGCCATGATCAGCGGCTGCGGCGCCATCTTGGCGAGCAGTTCGGGCTTCAGGATGCCACCGGCCGAGAGGCCGAGGAAGATGTCGGCGTCGTCGATGACCTCGGCCAGCGTGCGCTTGTCGGTCTTCTGGGCATAGGCCGCCTTCCAGGGGTCCATGAGCGCCGTGCGGCCCTCATAGACGACGCCCTCGATGTCGGAGACGAAGATGTTCTCGCGCTTGGCGCCGAGCGAGACCAGCATGTCGAGGCAGGCGATCGCGGCGGCGCCGGCGCCCGAGGCGACGATCTTCGCCTCGCCGATCGGCTTCTTCTTGAGCGCGAGCCCGTTCAGGATCGCAGCGCCGACGATGATGGCGGTGCCGTGCTGGTCGTCGTGGAAGACGGGGATGTTCATCCGCGCGCGGAGCTTCTTCTCGATCTCGAAGCACTCGGGCGCCTTGATGTCCTCGAGATTGATGCCGCCGAAGGTCGGCTCCAGCGCCGCGACCACCTCGACGAAGGCGTCGACGTCGCGCTGCTCGACCTCGATGTCGAAGACGTCGATGCCGGCGAATTTCTTGAAGAGGACCGCCTTGCCCTCCATGACCGGCTTGCCGGCGAGCGCGCCGATGGCGCCGAGGCCGAGTACGGCCGTGCCGTTGGAGATGACGGCGACGAGATTGCCGCGGGCGGTGTAGTCGAAGGCCTTGGACGGATCGGCCGCGATGGCGAGGCAGGGCGCCGCGACGCCGGGCGAATAGGCGAGGGCGAGGTCGCGCTGGTTGCCGAGCGGCTTGGTGGCGCGGATCTCCAGCTTGCCGGGCTGCGGGTAGCGGTGGAAGTAGAGGGCAGCCTCGTCGAGGGCGGCGCCTGCCGATCCCCTGTCTGTCATGATGTGCCTGCGTTGTCTCGTCCGGTGGGCGCCGCGTCGCGGCTCGGCCCACCTCTACAACAGCGGCAGCCGGTCGGCGAGCCTTCGCTTGGGCTTCGCGGCTAGAACGCGGCCTGCCGGCCGATCACGCCGCAGCCGATGCCGGCATTGACGCAGAGGCCGATCATGGAGCCGCGCGGATCGCGGATTTCGTCATGCAGCGACGGCCGGACCAGTTCGGCCATGCCGATGCCAATGAGGGTGGCGAACAGCGTGATCGCGAAGAAGGAACGGGTAGCCATGATACGCAACTCCATCTGGGGCCGTGTCGATGCGCTGGACCCTGGCAGACCGCGGCTGAACCGGCCCTGAAATGCCCGTTCAGATATCGTTTGGATTCATTGTCATTTGATTAAAATTGTAATGATCAAGCCCGCCGCCCACAGGCGCCGCGCCGTCTTGACGCCCCTTTCGGAATGCTGCATCACCCTTCGCATGTGGGTCCTGAAGCGTCTCGATTGCCTCTGTTGCTGCGGCTTGCCGGCGGCCTGACCGGGCCGACGCCTGATCCGCGCCTCGCCGCGCGGAAGAACCTGAACGCAGCAGCGAGAAGACCGGGCATCCGATGACGCTCCGCCTCCACAACACGCTCACCAAGGAACGCGAGACCCTGGTGCCGATCGATCCGCGGCATGTGCGGATGTATGTCTGCGGCCCGACGGTCTACGACTTCGCCCATATCGGCAATGCGCGGCCGGTGATCGTGTTCGATCTCCTGTTCCGCCTGCTGCGCCATCGCTATGGCGCACGCCATGTCGTCTATGTCCGCAACATCACGGACGTCGACGACAAGATCAACGCGCGCGCCGCCGCCGAATATCCCGGCCTGCCGCTCAACGATGCCATCCGCATCGTCACCGAGAAGACCAACGCGCAGTTCCAGGCCGATGTCGCCGCGCTCGGCTGCCTCGAGCCGACCGAGCAGCCGCGCGCTACCGAGCATATCGACGCCATGAAGGCGCTGATCGAGCGCCTCGTCGAAAAGGGCGTCGCCTATGTCGCGGAAGGCCATGTGCTCTTCTCGCCGGCAGCCATGGACCGGTTGCCAGGCGTCCCGCGTTACGGCGCGCTCGCCCGCCGCTCGCTCGACGAGATGATCGCCGGCGCCCGCGTCGATGTCGCGCCCTACAAGCGGGACGTGACCGATTTCGTGCTGTGGAAGCCGTCGAGCGAGGAGGAGCCCGGCTGGCCGTCTCCGGCCGGCATCGAAGGGCGCGGGCGGCCGGGCTGGCATATCGAGTGCTCGGCGATGTCGATGGCCCGCCTGCTTGAGCCTTATGGCGGCGGCCTCGCCTGCGACGACCCGACGAAGAACGTCTTCGACATCCATGGCGGCGGCATCGACCTCGTCTTCCCGCACCACGAGAACGAGATCGCGCAAACCTGCTGCGCCTTCGGCAGCGAGCGGATGGCCAATATCTGGATGCATAACGGCTTCCTGCAGGTCGAAGGCGAGAAGATGTCGAAGAGCCTCGGCAACTTCGTCACCATCCGCGAGGTCATGGAGAAGCTGGTCGACCAGCGCTTTCCGGGCGAGATCGCGCGGCTGACCATGCTCAAGGCACACTATCGCCAGCCGATCGACTGGACCGAGAAGGGTCTCGCGGAGTCGACGGTCGAGATCGACAATCTCCGCCGCGCGCTGCGCGCCGCCGTCGAGGGGGAGCCGGCCGATGCCGTCGTCGCGGCGCTGGAGGACGATCTCAACACACCCCTGGCGCTCGCCGAGATCTGGCGGCTGGCATCGGAAGCCCGCTCGGCGGCCTCTCCGGCGCGCCGCCGCGAGGCGGCGGACAGCCTCGCCGGCTCCCTGGTGCTGCTCGGCTTCGGCCGTCTGGTCGACGACTGCACGGAAGGCAACGCCCTCCTCCGCGAGGAACTCGATGCGACCATCCTCGCGGCGAGCCGCACCGTCATCGATCCCGACGAGTTCGAGCGGCTCAGCAACGAGGCCTCGGCCGCCTTCGACGAGACGCTGAAGCTGCGCGAGGCGGAGGCGCTCGGTCTCGATTTCGAGGAGATCGGCCAGCTCATCGCCGCCCGGCTGGAGGCCCGGCGCGTGAAGAACTTCAAGGAAGCGGATCGCATTCGCGTCGAACTCGACGAGATGGGCATCGCGCTCAAGGACGCGAAGGACCCCGTCTCCGGCGAGATCGTGACGAGCTGGGAGCCGAAATAGCGGCTGCCGCGGCGGTCAGTTGGCGAGCCGCGGCGCCGGCCCTCCATGGCCGAGGCGGATATGGCCGAGGCGGATATCGTTGAGCCAGGCGGCCGTGGCCGCCGAGGACAGCGGCTTCCCGAACAGATAGCCCTGTCCGATATCGCAGCCGACATCGCGCAGGATCTCGGCGACATCGGCGATCTCGATCCCTTCCGCCGTCGTCTCCATGTCGAGCGAATGCGCGAGCTGCACGATCGCGCGCACGATCTTCCAGTTCTCGATGTTCTGCCGCGCGCCCTCGAGGAACAGGCGGTCGATCTTGAGCCGGTCGATCGGCAGGTCGTTCAGGTGGCGAAGGCTCGAATAGCCCGTGCCGAAATCGTCGAGCGCCACCGCGACGCCGGCATCCCGCAGCGCGGTCAGCATCAGCTTGGCCGACGCCACCTCGTCTACCAGGGCGTTCTCGGTGATCTCGAGTTCCAGCCTGTTCGGCGCAAGACCGGCGCTGCCGATGATTGCGAGGATGCGCGAGGCGAATTGCGGCTCGGCGAACTGCGTCGGCGAGACATTCACCGAAAGCCCGAGTTCGGCAGGCCAGGTCTTGGCGTCGGCGCAGGCGCTGGCGAGGATGCGGTAGAAGAGATCGCCGACCCGGCCGAGCTCCTCCGCCATCGGGATGAACGCCGCCGGCTGGATGAGGCCGTAGCGCGGATGGTCCCAGCGGGCGAGCACCTCGAAGCCGGTGAGCCGACCGTCCTCCAGCGCCACCAGCGGCTGGTAGAAGGGCACGATCTCGCCGGACGAGATGGCGCGGCGGAGATCGGTCTCGAGCGTCGAGCGCCGGCGCAGCGCCTCGCCCATGCTCGCCTCGAAATAATAGAACGTGCCGCGGCCTCCCTGCTTGGCCTCGCCGAGCGCGATATTCGCCGCGCGCAGGAGGTCTTCGGCATTGGATTCGGCGAGTTCCGAGGTCGCGATGCCGATCGTGGCGCCGATCGAGAGCACGCCCTGCGGCACCCAGACGGGCGCCGCGATGCTGTCGATCAGCCGCCGGGCGACGCGGCGCGACAGGTCGACGACGGTCTCGTTCTCGATCAGAAGGCCGAACTCGTCGCCGCCGAGCCGCGCGATGGTGGTGCCCACGGTCTGGAACGTGCCGAGCCGCCGCGCGACCTCCACGAGCAGCATGTCGCCGACGCCGTGGCCGTGCAGGTGATTGACGTTGCGGAAGCGGTCCAGATCGATGGTGAGCAGCGCGAAGGGCGTTCCGCCGGCGCGGCGCCGCTCGATGGCGCGTTCCAGCTCGGCGATGAAGGCGGCGCGGTTGAGGATGCGCGTCAGCGGATCGATCTGCGAGAGGAGGCCGAGCTGCTTCTCGCGATTGAGCGCCTCGTCGAGACGAGAAGCCAGCTGGCTGAAGCGGCGAAGCACGACGAGCGCGATCGAGGCGCCGGCGAAGACGGCTGTGGCGGCGACGACCTCGCCGCGCGAATCGAGGAAACCGGCGCCGCCCGGGACGAGGCGGAACGCCGAGAGGAGCAGATAGACGCAGCCCGTCAGGATCAGCACGACCGACAGCTCGATGGCCGCTCGCCAGGTCACGCGCAATCACTCCCCATTTGCTGCGTTTCCCGTCCCCAAGCCGGCGCTGCAATGCGTCGCCGCCAGTTCATGCGCGCGACGCCTGAACAATTCGTTATCCTCAAGGCTAGCTTAACGTCAGTACAACATTTTGACGCGTCCGGGCAGGGGGCGGCCGGGCGCATCATCCCGTGTGGTTACCGCGGGCCGCAGGTCCAAATGAACAGCCCCCGCGCCGGATCGGCGCGGGGTCTTTCCGGAACCTTCCGGCCGATCGGTCGATCAGTCCGTGGCGCGCGCGACATAGG
>CAWZZK010000122.1:0-50479 GCA_963966455.1 Kaistia sp.
CGATGCCGGCATCCGCGTCCATGCCGGCGAATCCCATGCGCTTGTCGGCCGCAACGGTGCCGGCAAGTCGACGCTGGTCGGCATCCTCACGGGGCTGCGCGCCTCCGATACCGGCGAGGTCCGCTTCTCCGGCGAGCCGGCGCCGCCGCTTTCCGATCGCGAAGGCTGGCGGCAGCGCGTCGCCTGCGTCTACCAGCATTCGACGATTATCCCGGACCTGACGGTCGCGGAGAATCTCTTCATCAACCGCCAGCCGCTCAATCGCGGCTTCATCTCCTGGCCGACGCTGCGCCGCGAGGCGCGCGCGCTGCTCGACCGCTGGAGCGTTTCCGTGCCGGAGGACATGCGCGCCGGCGATCTCCGCGTCGAGGCGCGGCAGCTTGTCGAGATCGCGCGCGCCCTCTCCTATGGCGCCCGCTTCATCATCCTAGACGAGCCGACGGCGCAGCTCGACGGCGAGGAGATCAAGCGCCTCTTCGTGCGCATCCGCGAATTGCAGGCGGCCGGCGTCACCTTCCTCTTCATCTCGCATCACCTGCAGGAGGTGTACGAGATCTGCCAGACCGTGACGGTGCTGCGCGACGCCCGCCACATCGTCACCGCACCCGTCGCCGACCTGCCGAAGAGCCGCCTCATCGAGGCGATGACCGGCGAGAACGTCCATCTCGACATCGCCGATGCCGCCGGCCGCGTGCCCGACCCCACCGCGCCGGTGGCGCTCGCCGTCGATCGGATCTCCGGCGAGGATTTCAGCGATGTGAGCCTCACCGTCCGCAGCGGCGAGGTGGTCGGCCTCTCCGGCTCGACCTCCAGCGGCCGCGTCGGCGTCGCGGAGGCCATCGCCGGGCTCGGTCATTACCAGAGCGGCGCGATCCGCATCGGCAGCCGAACGCTGCCCTCAGGCGACGTGCCGACCGCGCTTGCGCTCGGCGTCGGCTGCGTGCCGAAGAGCCGGCACAAGGAGGGCCTCGTGCTCTCGATGCCGATCGCCGACAACACCACCATGACCATCAACCGCCTGCTCGGCCCGCTCGGCTTCATCCCGCCGGCCAAACGGCGAAACCGCGCCGAGGCGACGATCCGCGCGCTCGGCGTCGTCACGCAGGGGCCGGAACAACTCGTCTCGGGTCTTTCGGGCGGCAACCAGCAGAAGGTGGTCATGGGCCGCGCGCTCGCCAACGACCCGGCCGTTCTCGTGCTGATGGATCCGACCGCCGGCGTCGACGTCAAGTCGAAGGAAGCGCTGCTCGGCGTCGTCGAGCGCATGCGCGCCGCCGGCAAGGCGATCCTCGTCGTCTCCAGCGAGGTCGAGGACCTCCGAACCTGCGACCGGGTGCTGGTGATGCGCCACGGTTCGATCGTTGCGGAACACAAGGCGGGCTGGAGCGACAATGCGCTCGTCGCCTCGATAGAAGGAATTGAGGCCCTATGAGCACGACGCCCTCCGCCGCTTCGTCCGCCGCCCTCGGCGCGGCGCGGTCCCCGTCATCGCGGGCGCTGGCCGGCCGCATCCGCGATCTCGCGCTGCTGCCGGCGCTGGTGGTGCTGGTCATCGCCGGCGCCCTTGTCAGCCCCGCTTTCCTGACCCAGGCCAACATCACGACGATCCTGACCTCCTCGGCGGCGCTGGCGCTCGTCGTGCTGGCGGAATCGCTCATCATCATCACCGGCAAGTTCGACCTCTCGCTCGAATCGACCGCCGGCTTCGCCCCGGCGATCGGCGCGCTCGTCGTGCTGCCGGTGGCGAGCAACGGCTTCGGCCTCGAACTGCCGACCTTCGTCGGCATTCTCCTGGTGCTGGCGATCGGCGCGCTGGTCGGCTTCGTCAACGGCTTCCTGATCGTCCGCCTGCAGCTCAACGCCTTCATCGTCACGCTGGCGATGCTGATCATCCTGCGCGGCATGCTGGTCGGCGCCTCCAAGGGGCGGACGCTGTTCGACCTGCCGGACGCCTTCTATGCCCTGATGATCGTCACCTTCCTCGGCATCCCGCTCGCGGTGTGGCTCGCCGCCCTCGCCTTCCTCATCGCCGGCATCGTGCTCAAATATCACCGGCTCGGCCGCGCGCTCTACGCCATCGGCGGCAATCCTGAAGCGGCGCGCGCCGCCGGCATCCGCGTCGAGCGCATCACCTGGGGCGTCTATGTGCTGGCCGGCGTGCTCGCCGCGATCGGCGGGCTCGTCATCACCGGCTATGTCGGCGCCATCAGCGCCAACCAGGGCAACGGCATGATCTTCACCGTCTTCGCCGCGGCGGTGATCGGCGGCATCTCGCTCGATGGCGGCAAGGGCACGATGTTCGGCGCGCTCACCGGCGTCCTCCTGCTCGGCGTCGTCCAGAACCTCCTGACGCTGGCGCAGGTGCCGTCATTCTGGATCCAGGCCATCTATGGCGCGATCATCCTCGGCGCGCTGATGGTCGCCCGCCTCACCTCGGGCACGCCGCAGAACTGATCACGGACCCCGACGGCGGCCGGCCGTCAGGGCCGGTCGTCTCACATGTTCGGATAGTTCGGGCCGCCACCGCCCTCGGGGACCGTCCAGGTGATGTTCTGGTTCGGATCCTTGATGTCGCAGGTCTTGCAGTGGACGCAATTCTGCGCGTTGATCTGGTAGCGCGGCCCGTCGGTGCCCTCGATCCACTCATACACGCCGGCCGGGCAATAGCGTTGCGAGAGGCCGGCGAAGACGTCGTGCTCCGAAGTCTTCTGCAGGAGCGGATCGGCGAGTTTCAGATGCACCGGCTGGTCTTCCTCGTGATTGGTGTTCGACAGGAACACCGAGGAGGGGAGATCGAAGCTGACGACGCCGTCCGGCTTCGGATAGTCGATCACGCGGGCCTTGGCCGCAGGCTTCGTCGCCGCGAAGTCGGGCTTGCCATGCTTCAGCGTCCCGAGCGGGGAGCCGCCGAAGAGCGTCGACGCCCACATGTCGGCGCCGCCGGCGAGAATGCCGCCGAAGGTGCCGAGCCGCGACCAGAGCGGCTTGACGTTCTTCACCTTCGATAGGTCGGCGCCGATCTCCGAGCCGCGCCAGGCGGCCTCGTAGTCCTCCAGCGTGTCATGGGCGCGGCCGGAAGCGACCGCCGCGGCGACATGCTCGGCGGCCAGCATGCCCGAGAGCATCGCATTGTGGCTGCCCTTGATGCGCGGCAGGTTGACGAAGCCGGCCGAGCAGCCGATCAGCGCCCCGCCCGGGAAGGCAAGGTTCGGCACCGACTGCCAGCCGCCCTCGGTGATCGCCCGCGCGCCATACGAGATCCGCCGTCCGCCCTCGAAGAGCGGCGCGATCGCCGGATGGGTCTTGAAGCGCTGGAACTCGCGGAAGGGCGAGAGATAGGGGTTCTGGTAGTTCAGATGGACGACGAGGCCGACCACGACCTGGTTGTCCTCGAGATGATAGAGGAAGGAGCCGCCGCCGGTCGCATTGTCGAGCGGCCAGCCGAAGGAGTGCTGGACGAGGCCGGGGCGATGACGCGCCGGGTCGACCTGCCACAATTCCTTGATGCCGAGGCCGAATTTCTGCGGCTCGCGCCCGTCCGAGAGGCCGAAGCGGGCGATGAGCTGCTTCGCCAATGAGCCGCGCGCGCCCTCGCCGATCAGCGTGTAGCGGCCGACGAGTTCCATGCCGCGCTGATAGTTCGGACCCGGCTCGCCGTCGCGGCCGACGCCCATGTCGCCCGTCGCAACGCCGATGACGGCGCCGTTCTCGTCGAAAAGAAGCTCGGCGGCGGCGAAGCCCGGATAGATCTCGACGCCCAGCGCCTCGGCCTTGCCGGCCAGCCAGCGGCAGACATTGCCGAGCGAGACGACATAGTTGCCGTGATTGGACATCAGCGGCGGCATGACGAAGGCGGGCAGCCGCACGCTGCCGGCCGGGCCCAGATAGAGGAAGCGGTCCTCGGTCACCGGCGTCTTGATCGGCGTCTCCTCGCTGCGCCATTCCGGCAGCAGGCGGTCGAGCGCGACCGGGTCGATGACGGCGCCGGAGAGGATATGGGCGCCGACCTCGGAGCCTTTCTCGACGATGACGACGGAGAGGTCCGGCGCGCGCTGCTTGAGCCGGATCGCGGCGGCGAGTCCGGCCGGGCCGGCGCCGACGATCACGACGTCGAACTCCATCCTCTCGCGCGCGGGCAATTCGTCCGCCGTCATCCCCGTCTCCCTGCAAGCGTGGTGAGAATGGCCGGCCCATGGCGAGCATAGGCGGCGCCCCGTCCGCAATACACCAGGACAGCCGCCAGCCGCCAGCGCGCGTGGCGCGCAATCGCCCCGTGCCGGCGAAATTTCACGAGAGGGGATGCCGGATCGTCACGATTGCGCCCGAAGCTCGGGCTAGACCATGAACCGTGCCGGCTGCGTCAGACGTGGGATGATCGCCGGCATTTCGGGGAAGGCTCGCGCCCTCGCGCGGGTCCAGTGATCGGGGAATCGACGTGTCACATCTCTTGCGCAGGATCGCCGTCGCGGCGCTCGCGCTCGCCGCATCGGCGACGGCCGGGCTTGCCGCCGAGCGGGCGCCCAACATCGTCTATATCGTCGCCGACGATCTCGGCTATGCCGATGTCGGCTTCCATGGCTCGGAGATCCGCACGCCGAGCATCGACGAGCTGGCCGCCGGCGGCGCCCGGCTCGAGCAGTTCTACGCGCAGCCGATGTGCACGCCGACCCGCGCCGCGCTGATGACCGGCCGCTATCCGCTGCGCTACGGCTTGCAGAGCTTCGTCATCCTGCCCGAGCAGACCTATGGCATCCCGCTCGACGAGAAGCTGCTGCCGCAATTGCTCAAGACCGCCGGCTACGAGACCGCGATCATCGGCAAGTGGCATCTCGGCCATGCCAGCGAGGCGATGCTGCCGAACGCGCGCGGCTTCGACTACCAGTATGGCCCGCTGATCGGCGAGATCGACTACTACAAGCACACGGTCGACGGCGTGCTCGACTGGTATCGCGACGGCAAGCCGCTCGACGAGAAGGGCTATTCCACGACGCTGATCGGCGAAGAAGCAGTGCGCTACATCGATGGCCGCAGCCCCGACAAGCCGTTCTTCCTCTATCTCGCCTTCAACGCCCCGCACACGCCGCTGCAGGCGCCCGAGGCCGATGTCGAGAAATACAAGGACATCGCCGATCCGAACCGCCGCGCCTATGCGGCGATGATCTCGGCGATGGACACGCAGATCGGCGACGTGCTGGCCGCGCTCGACAAGAAGGGCCTGCGCGACAACACCATCATCGTCTTCCAGAGCGACAATGGCGGCGTGCGCAACGCGCTGTTCGCCGGCCAGGGCACAGGCGCCAAGGGCGAGCCGCCGGCCTCGAACGCGCCGTTCCGTGACGGCAAGGGTTCGCTCTACGAAGGCGGCACGCGCGTCGTCGCGCTCGCCAACTGGCCTGGCCATATCAAGGCCGGCGATGTCGAGGGGCCGATCCATGTCGTCGACATGCTGCCGACGCTCGCCAGGCAGGCCGGCGCCTCGACCGAGGGGACGAAGCCGCTCGACGGCATCGACCAGTGGCAGACGATCAGCACCGGCGCCCCGTCGCCGCGCAAGGAAGTCGTCTACAATGTCGAGATGTTCCGCGGCGGCGTCCGCGAGGGCGACTGGAAGCTCGTCTGGAACACGCCGCTTCCCGCGAAGATCGAGCTCTTCGACATTGCGAAGGACCCCGGCGAGACGACCAATCTCGCCGCCGCCAATCCCGAGATCGTGGCGAAGCTGCAGGCGCGCATCCAGCAGCTCGCCGCGGAGATGAAGCCGTCGGAGTTCTTCCAGGCGACCTTCAAGGCCTATCTCGGCCGCGAGGTCGGCGAGCCGGCGCTGCCCAACACCGATGCCTTCTACGACCAGGTCGACTGAACGGACAAGGGCCGGCCGGGCGCCGAGCCTGATCGCTAGTCAGGCTTTGGCGATGCTGTGAATGCTCTCGGGTGTCGTTGCCGGGCTTGACCCGGCAACCCAGGCTTTCTTCCTGCGCTGCCCGCCTCCAATCGCGAATTCGCCCAACCGAGGCTGGATTGCCGGGTCAAGCCCGGCAATGACAGGTGGAGAGGTCGTGCGCATTGATCGAGGCGGACTGTCTATCTGTCCGAGCCGCGACCATCCAGCGCTCCGCTCAATCCTTCCAGTAGCTCGGCGACCAGCGACGGGCCTTGGAGCCCTGCCGCCAGGGCGTCAGCAGATATTCCGCCGCGATGACGATGAGGAAGCTGACGAGGCCGAGCAGCGCCAGGAACACTATGGCGGCGAAGGTGCCTGACGTGTTCAGCCGCGAATTGGCCTGCAGGAGATAGGCGCCGATGCCGCCCGAGGTCGAGGCGGTCCATTCCGCGATCACGGCGCCGGTGACGCTGAAGGTCGCCGAGAGCTTCAGGGCCGAGAACAGCGGCGTATAGGTCGCCGGCAGCTTCACATGGCGGAAGACGCTCGCCCGCGACGCGCCCATGGCATGGACGAGGTTGAGGATGTCGCGGTCGACCGAGGCGAGGCCGTCGAGGACGTTCACCACCACCGGGAAGAACACGACCAGCGCGACGATGACGAGCTTCGGCGCGAGGCCGAAGCCGAGCCAGATCGTCAGCGCCGCCGAGATGGCGACGATCGGGATCGCCTGGCTGGTGATGAGGATCGGGTAGAGGATGCCGCGCACCGGGCGGAACGCATCCATCAGCACCGCGAAGACGAAACCCGCGACGGCGCCGGCGAGGAAGCCGAGCAGGAACTCGACGAAGGTCACCCAGAAGCCGCGCAGCAGCGCCGGCCAGTCGTCGGCGATATGCGCGGCCACGTCGGCGGGCGAGGGCATCACATAGCGGGGAATGGCGAAATAGGAGACCGCGAAATGCCAGCCGGCGACCACCACGAGGAGCGCGATGGCCGGATAGGCGATCTTCAGCATCAGCGCGCCGCGCTCAGTCATGGCCACCTCCGGCGATCTCCGGCGTCTTCTCGTAAATGAGGTCGATGACGCGCTGCTTGATGGCGCTGAAGACGGGGCTCGTCAGCGTCGAGACGGGACGCGGCCGCGGGATCGGCACGTCGAGGATTTCGCGGATGCGGCCCGGCCGCGGCGACATGACGACGACGCGGTCGGAGAGGAACACCGCCTCGTCGATGTCATGTGTCACGAAGACGATGGTCCGCCGCTCGCTCTCCCAGACCGAGAGCAGCCATTGCTGCATGGCGAAGCGGGTCTGCGAATCGAGCGCGCCGAAGGGCTCGTCCAGCAGCAGCACGTCGCGATGCATGGCGAGCGTGCGCATCAGCGCCACGCGCTGGCGCATGCCGCCCGAGAGCGCCGAGGGATAGTGGTTGATGAAGTCGCCGAGGCCGTAGCGCCGCGCCAGCGCGACGCCCTCCTCGCGCTCCTTGCGGCCGGCCGTCCCCTTCAGCAGCGCCCCGAGCACGATGTTGTCGAGCACCGTGCGCCAGGGCAGCAGCAGGTCCTTCTGCAGCATGTAGCCGACTTCGCCGGCCCGGCCCGTCACGTCGCGCCCGTCGATGAGCACGCGCCCGCCGCTCGGCTTCAGCACGCCGGCGATGATGTTGAACATCGTGCTCTTGCCGCAGCCCGACGGGCCGACGACGGAGACGAATTCGCCTGGCGCGATGGCAAGGTCGGTCGGCGAGAGCGCGAGCGTCTCGCCGAACCTTTGCGTGATGCCCTTGAGGGCCAGCTTGTCGGTCACAGGACGACGCAGCTCTCGCGGCCGAACCAGACGAGATCCTCGACCTTGACCGCGATGCCCTCGCGCTCGGCAAAGGGCTCGACCGCCCAGGCGCCCCACATCGGCGTCGCATTGCCGGCATCGATGAAATTGTGGAGATAGGCGGCGCCAGCGGTGAGCGAATGGCCGATGTTACCGAGAAGGTCGAGCAGCACGAAGCCGTCCGCCTTCAGAAGATCGTGGCAGAAGCCGAAGAGGTCCTGCGCCGGCATGCCGGGCTTACAGAAGCCGAGCGTCTTGGCGTGGATCGCCTCGAGATCGGCGAGCGCCTTCTGCGCCTCCGGCCAGTCGCCGAGCACGCGGCAACGCGTGCAGTCGGCCCAGTGGCCGTCGGGCGTGATCGGATGCACGTCGAGCATCAGCACGTCGCGTTCCGCAGCCTTCTGCTGCCCCGGCCCCTTGGTCGGGAAGCAGATCTTGGTGTTCTCCCCGAGCCCGACATTGGTGATCGTCCACACATGCTCGACGCCGTTTTCGGCGAGGAACTCGCTGACGACGAGGTCGATATGCTCCTCGGTCATGCCGACATCGAGTGCGGCGAGGCCGACGGCCGCCGCCTGCCTGGCGAGGGCCTGCGCCCGGACCAGGCCGGGCGGAGGCGTGTCGGAGACGTCCGGACCCGGCTTGTAGGTCCAGGCCGGAGTGATGCGCTTGATGGTGCGTTGTCCGGACATTCTCGTTTCCTCAGGTTAGGGCTTATTTCGCCAGATAGGCGTTCGTGAAATAGCTGGTCGCCGGGCCGACGTCCTTGACGACCTCGAACTTGGTCAGCGCGCCGAGCAGCGCCGTCCAGTCCTTCTCGTCATTGACGAGCAGGTCGTCGCCGAGCGCGCCGAACAGCGGGATGGTATCCTTCCACTGCTGCGTGATGAACTTCGCGTCATAGGCCTTGGCATAGAGCTCCTGGAACGCCGCGACGCCTTCGTCTGGATGCTCGGCGGCATAGCGCATGCTCTTGGCCGTCGCGCGCAGGAAGGCCTTGGCGAGATCCGGATTGGCCTTCAGCCACTCCTCGTTGCCGGCCAGCATGAAGATCGGCGTGTTCGGCACGCCATGGTCGGTGGCGGCGATGAATTCCGGCTTCTGGCCGCCGGTGGTCGCCATGCCGGTGCCCTCGGCATTGGTGATGCCGGTGATGGCGTCGACGCGCTTCTGCAGCAGGAGCGGCACGGTGTCGTCGGCGGCGGCGACCATCTCGACATCGTCGAGCGTCAGCTTGGCGTCGGCGAGCATCATGCCGAGCTGGGCCTTGGTCCAGGCGTCGTTATAGATGCCGATGCGCTTGCCCTTCAGATCGGCGACCGTGAGCTTGTCGCCCTCGGAGCTGAGGATGCCCCAGTTGTTGCCGCGGCCATAGCGGGCGATCGCCACCACCGGCGCCTGCTCGCCGCGCGCGAAGATCACGTCCATGACGGTGGTGAAGGCGACGTCGGCGCGGCCGGTGCCGAGGAACTTCATCGTGTCGGCGACGGTCGGCGGCACGACGATCTCGATCTCCATGCCTTCCTCGGCATAGAAGCCCTTCTTGGAGCCGAGGATCCACGGGATCCAGAAGCCGTCCGGCGTCGGCCATTCCTGGACGAAGGTCACCTTCTTCAGTTCGGCCGCCTCGCTCGGGGCGGGGACCGAAAGCGTCGCCGTCAGGGCCGCGGCGAGGGCAAGGCCCGCCACGACGCTCCGTCTCGTCAGCTTCATGCTCATGCGCTGTTCCTCTTGTCGCGTTGAAGTCGATCCGCGGAGCTGGCGCCGCGGGCCAGCCTCTGTGCAGCCTCGATCGCCGCCCCGAGCAGGACGTCGGCGCCGGCGATGCACGCTGCCGGCTCGACATACTCCCGCTCGTTGTGGCTCACCCCGCCGCGGCAGGGCACGAAGATCATCGCCGCCGGGGCGAGCCCGGCGATCGGGAGCGCGTCATGGAATGCGCCCGATACCATGCGCATCGACCGAAGGCCGAGCCGCGCGGCGGCAGCGTCGATCGCGCCCGCCATCACCGGATCGAACGCCGTCGGCGGCGCGAAGAAGAGAGAGCGGATGTCGCTGGTGCAGCCATGCGAGGCTGCAGCAGCCGTGACCGCCGCCTCGACCTCGGCCCGCATCGCCGCGAGGCGACCCGCTTCGGGATGGCGGAGGTCGATCGTGCAGCGCGCGAGCCGCGGCACGGCATTGATCGAATCCGGTTCGGAGGCGAGGCGGCCGATGGTGAGACGCGCCGCGGGATCGGCCGCCATCACGCTCGCGCCGAGCCGCGCCAGCGCCTCGGCGAGCGCCGCCACCGCATCGTGCCGGGCGCCGAGCGGCGTCGTGCCGGCATGCGCCGTCTCGCCCGTCACCGTCACCTCGAGCCAGAGCGCGCCCTGCACTGCCTCGACGGTGCCGATCGAAAGGCCGGCCGCTTCGAGGATCGGGCCCTGCTCGATATGGAGTTCCAGATAGCCGGCGATGGGAAAGCCGAGCGGGCGCTCCGCGGCGCCGGGCAGCGCGTCCCTCGTCGCGGACAGCGCCGCGCCGAGCGTCACGCCGTCGGCATCGCGAATGGCGAGGTCCGGCAAAGCGCGGCGTGCGAAAGCCTCGGAACCCATGGTGCCGGGCGAAAAACGGCTGCCCTCCTCGTTCGCCCAGACGACCAGTTCGACCGGGACGCCGGTCGCGATGCCCGCATCCGCGAGCGCTTCCAGCGCGGAGAGCGCCGCGAGCGTGCCGAGCGCGCCGTCATAGCGGCCGCCGGTCGGCTGGCTGTCGAGATGGCTGCCGATGAGGAGCGGCGGAACGTCGGGAGCCCCGGGACGGGCGAGGAAGAGATTCGCGATGCCGTCCTGGAAGACGCGAAAGCCCCGCTCCGCCGCGATCGACGCGACGAGCGCGCGGGCGGCGCGGTCGGCCTCCGAAAAGGCGGGCCGGTTCACGCCGCCATTGGCGAGGCCGCCGAGCGCCGCGAAAGCCGCGATCCGCTCGATCAGCCGCGTGCCGTCGATCCGGGGCACGGACGCGCTCATCGCGTCCCGTCCCCACGCGCCGCGGCGTGAAAGATGGTTGAAGCGGGCGACATGGCCCCTGACCCCTGCTATCGTTCCGGACGGCGTCCAGCGCTTGCCCGGTTCTGCTTTTCCCGGCATCATTCAAGAGACTTGAACGCTTGTCAATCAAGGTGCGTGAAGCGGCGATTCCCACCCTTGCGGCGGTCGTCGCGACCGGAACAGGACAGACATGAGCAGGAAGGCGCTTCGCGCGGACGAGGTCGTGATCACGGCCGAGATGCGGCTCGGCATGCGGCTGAAGCTGGCGCGGCAGATTCGCGGCATGACGCTGAAGGCCGTGGCGGAAGCGGCCAGTTGCTCGGAGAGCCTTCTCTCCAAGATCGAGAACGGCAAGGCCTCGCCCTCGCTGCCGATGTTGCATCGCCTGGTGCAGGTGCTGGAAACCAATATCGGCTGGATGTTCGAGGAGGTCGACGGCGAGGAAGGCATCATCTTCCGGGCCGGTGCGCGGCCGCTGATCGCGCTCGATCCGCTGCGCCAGGGCGACGGCGTCACGCTGGAACGCGTGATCCCCTATTCCCCCGGCCACCTTCTCCAGTGCAACATTCACCATATCGAGGCGGGCGGCGAGAGCGCGGGCCCGATCCGGCATGTCGGGGAGGAAGTGGGCTATCTCATCTGCGGCGAGGTCGAACTCACCGTCGGCCAGCGCGCCTTCCATCTGAAGGAGGGCGACAGCTTCGTGTTCGACTCCGATCTGCCGCACCACTACCGCAATCCGGGCAGCGTCCGGGCCAGCATCTTCTGGGTCAACACGCCGCCTACTTTCTGATCATTCAAGCGACTTGACATTGATGGGACCGCCGCCACTCTAGGCGCGGCAAAAACGAGAGGGAGAACGACTGATGGCGCGGCGCAAGATCCTGCTGGCAGGCGAATCGTGGGTGTCTTCGGCGACGCATGTCAAAGGCTTCGACCAGTTCCAGTCGGTCACCTATCACACCGGCGCCGATCCGCTGATCGCGGCGCTGAAGGGCCTCGGCTACGACGTTACCTTCATGCCCTCGCATGAGGCGCAACGCGATTTCCCGCAGACCGTCGAGGCGATCTCCGCCTATGACGCGGTCATCCTCTCCGATATCGGCGCCAACACGCTGCTGCTCCATCCCGACACGTGGCTCCTCTCGAAGCGCACGCCGAACCGGCTGAAGGCGCTCGAGAGGTGGGTGAGCGAGGGCGGCGCGCTGCTGATGTTCGGCGGCTACTACTCGTTCCAGGGCATCAACGGCGCCGCGCGCTATCGCGGCACGGCCGTCGAGGCGGTGCTGCCGGTCACCTGCCATCCCTATGACGACCGCATCGAGGTGCCGGAAGGCTTCACGCCGGTCGTCACCGGCGCGTCCTCGCATCCGATCCTCGCCGGGCTACCGGCCGAATGGCCCCCGCTGCTCGGCTTCAACGAGGTCGCGGTGAAGGACGATGCCGAGGTGCTCGCCACCGTCTCGACCGAATATGGTGCGCTGCCGCTCATCGCCACGCGCCGCCACGGCAAGGGCCGCAGCGTCGTATGGACCTCCGATGTCGGGCCGCACTGGCTGCCGCCGGAATTCGTCGCCTGGCCGCACTATGGCCAGCTCTTCTCCCAGATGATCGACTGGGCGACCGCCCGCGACTGAGGATCCGCCGATGCCAGCCACCCGCGTCAAGGAAGCGCCGCTCACGGTGGCCGCGATCCAGATGGAGCCGAAGATCGGCGAGGTCGATGCCAATCTCGCCCGTTCGGTCGCGCTCATCGAGGAGGCGGCGGGCCATGGCGCGAAGCTGGTGGTGCTGCCCGAGCTCTGCAACACGGGCTATGTGTTCGAGAGCCGGGCCGAGGCGCGGGCGCTCGCCGAGAGCATCTCGGACGGGCGCTCGACGCAGCTCTGGATCGAGACGGCCCGCCGCCTCGATCTCCACATCGTCGCCGGCATCACCGAGCGCGAGGGCGAACTTCTCTACAATTCCGCCGTCATCCTCGGGCCGGACGGGCTGATCGGCCGCTATCGCAAGGTGCACCTGTGGGGCGACGAGGCGCTGCATTTCGCGCCCGGCAATCTCGGCTTCCCGGTCTTCGACCTGCCCTTCGGGCGGATCGGATGCCATATCTGCTACGATTGCTGGTTCCCCGAGAGCTTCCGCCTCGCGGCGCTGCAGGGCGCCGAGATCGTCTGCGTGCCGACCAACTGGGTGCCGATCCCCGGTCAGGATCCGAAGCGCGAGGCGATGGCCAACATCATCGCCATGGGCGCGGCGCACTGCAATTCCGTGTTCGTCGTCTGCGCCGACCGCGTCGGCACCGAGCGCGGCCAGCCCTTCATCGGCCAGAGCCTCGTCGTCGGCCATACCGGCTGGCCGGTCGCCGGCCCGGCGAGCCGCGACAAGGAAGAGGTGCTGGTCGCGACGGTCAATCTCGCCGATGCCCGCCGCAAGCGGAACTGGAACGACTTCAACCAGGTGATGCGCGACCGCCGCCGCGACGTCTATGACGAGATGCTCGGCAGCGGCGCCAGACCCGGCTGGTACTGAAAGAACCGCGCTCGAAAGCTCGGCCGTCGCATTCGGCGTGGACAGCGGCCGGGGCGCCCGCTTAGCCTGCGGCGCTTCGGGCGGAGACCGGCCGTTCGTGGCGGTGACGGCGACCGGTCGGGGTCCTGAGGTCGATGGTTTCTTCCGAAAGGCTGGACGAGGCGTCCCGCGCCGCGTGGCTCTATTATGTCGGCGGCAACACCCAGGACCAGATCGCGGTGAAGCTCGGCGTCTCGCGCCAGGCGGCGCAACGGCTCGTGTCGCTCGCGGTCGCCGAAGGCCTGGTCAAGATCCGCATCGACCATCCCATCGCCGCCTGCCTCGAACTCGCCGCCCGGCTCACCGACCGCTACCGCCTCAATTATTGCGAGATCGTGCCCTCCGACCCGGCCTCGCCCGGCGCCGTCGGCGGCATCGCCCGCGCGGCGGCGACGGAGATGGAGCGCTGGCTGCGCCGCGAGGCGCCGCTCGTGATGGCGATCGGCACCGGCCGCTCGCTGCAGGCCTCCGTTGAGGAGATGCTGCATATCGACTGCCCGCAGCATCGCGTCGTCTCGCTCACCGGCTCGATCCTGCCCGACGGCTCGACCTCGCATCACAGCGTGATCTATTCGCTGGCGGGTCGCATTTCCGGCGCGACCTTCCCCCGGCCCTTCCCGGTCGTCGCCTCCTCGCGCGGCGAGCGCGAGACGCTGCATGCGCAGCCGATGATCCGCCCGACGCTCGCGCTCGCCGAGCGCGCCGAGGTGACCTTTCTCGGCATCGGCCACATGGCGGGCGACGCGGCGATGGTGCAGGACGGCTTCATCAGCGCCGAGGAGCAGGTCGTGCTGGAGAAATCCGGGGCGGTCGGCGAGATCATCGGCTGGGCCTTCGACGGCGAAGGCCGCATCCTCGAGATCGGCAGCAATGCCCGCGTCGCCTCGGCGCCGATTCCCGATCGCGCGAGCAGCCTCGTGATCGGCATCGCCGCCGGCGTGAAGAAGCGCCGCGCCATCGCCGCCGCCCTCGCCGGCCGCCTCGTCAACGGCCTCATCACCGACGAAGCCATGGCGACGATGCTGCTGGAAGGGTGAGCGGAAACCAGGCTGCACATGATTACGCTGACGATTGACGATTTCGATGCAGATCCGGACCGGGTCACCGCGATCCTTGGTCTCAAGCCCTCGCGCATCGTTCGCATGGGCGACGCAGCGGGAAACGGCAGGCTGTACAAAAAGAATGGATGGCGCCTCGATGGGCCGATTGAAACATTGCGGAGCGGGACCGAGCACGAGAATGCGGTCGAGTATCTGATCGAACGGATTCGAGGTCGAGAGATCGCCTTCGCCCAACTGCGGCGGGAAGTAAAGCCAAAGCAGATCACGATTTATGGCGGCCTCTACCACCGCAATGACGAACAGTGCGGAATATGGCTCGAGCCGTCAGCGATGAGGGTGCTCGCGGAGTGCGGGATCGGCTGGGGGCTCGACGTCTTCGTAGAAGACGACTCTTGATGATTACTTTTCCGATTCGCCAATCGATAGCGCGGGGCATGATGCTCCGGTCCTAGATCAGTCGCCGAGCTTCCCAAGGCCATCCGCAATCAACCGCGCCTTCCCGAGCGCACCACCCTTGCTGCGTCGCACAATCGAATTTCGTTGACCGCACATGCCTGCTTGTGAGTATTTTCCCGTCCGCCGGGCAAATGCCCGGAACAGGGAGGATGCTATGAGACATTACCGACACCTCGCGGGCGTCGCCTCGCTGCTCGCGCTCGTCGCGGCTGGACCGGCCCTTGCCGAGACCACGCTGACGATCGCGACCGTGAACAATGGCGACATGGTCCGCATGCAGGGCCTGACCGAGGACTTCACCAAGGCCAACCCGGACATCAAGCTGCAGTGGGTGACGCTCGAGGAGAACGTCCTTCGCCAGAAGGTGACGACCGACATCGCCACCAAGGGCGGCCAGTACGACGTGCTGACCATCGGCACCTATGAGGTTCCGATCTGGGCCAAGAATGGCTGGCTGGTCGCGCTCGACAATCTCGGCGACGCCTACAAGATCGACGACCTGCTCCCCGCCATCCGCGGCGGCCTCTCGGCCGACGGCAAGCTCTACGCCTCGCCCTTCTATGGCGAGTCGAGCTACGTCATGTACCGCAAGGACCTGATGGAGAAGGCCGGGCTGACCATGCCCGAGGCGCCGACCTGGGACTTCATCCGCGAGGCCGCGGAGAAGATGACCGACCGCGCCGCCGGCATCAACGGCGTGTGCCTCCGCGGCAAGGCCGGCTGGGGCGAGAACATGGCCTTCCTGACCGCCATGTCGAACTCGTTCGGCGCGCGCTGGTTCGACGAGCAGTGGAAGCCGCAGTTCGACCAGCCGGAATGGAAGAACACGCTTCAGTTCTATGTCGACCTGATGAAGGCGGCGGGCCCGGCGGGTGCCTCCTCGAACGGCTTCAACGAGAACCTGACGCTCTTCCAGCAGGGCAAGTGCGGCATGTGGATCGACGCCACGGTCGCCGGTTCCTTCGTGACCGATCCGAAGGCCTCGACGGTCAGCGACAAGGTCGGCTTCGCGCTCGCTCCCGATACCGGCCTTGGCAAGCGCGGCAACTGGCTGTGGGCCTGGTCGCTCGCCATCCCCGCCGGCTCGCAGAAGACCGAGGCTGCCGAGAAGTTCATCGCCTGGGCGACCGGCCCCGGCTATCTCGACCTCGTCGCCTCCAAGGAAGGCTGGGCCAATGTCCCGCCCGGCACGCGCTCCTCGCTTTATGCCAACAAGGACTATACGAGCGCCGCGCCCTTCGCCGAGATGACGCTTGCCTCGATCAACGCCGCCGATCCGACGCATCCGACCGTCAAGCCGGTGCCCTATACCGGCGTGCAGTTCGTCGCCATCCCTGAATTCCAGGGTCTCGGCGACACGGTCGGCAAGTTCTTCTCGGCGGCGCTCGCCGGGCAGACCAGCGTCGACGACGCGCTGAAGCAGGCGCAGGACGCCTCGACGCGCACCATGACCAAGGCCGGCTACATGAAGTAAGCCTCCCAGGACCAACTGCCCGGGGCTTCGGTCCCGGGCATCTTTTCAAGACCCGACGACGAAGAGCCGGCCCCGCGCCCAAAAATGGGAAGCGCGAGGCGTCAGAGCCGCGCGCGGGCATGCGACGACCGGAACGGGAGCGAGGGGAGGCAGGAATGGCTGCGACGGTGAATACGCGCCGGCTGGCGCGCGCCATGCTGACGCCGGCGGTGGTGATCCTCTTCATCTGGATGATCGTGCCGCTGGTCCTGACGCTCTGGTATTCGTTCCAGAACTACAGCCTGCTCAACCCGACCAATGTCGGCTTCGCGGGCTGGACCAACTACCAGTACTTCCTGACCGATCCCGCCTTCTTCCAGGCCTTTGCCAACACGCTGATCCTCACTTTGTCGGTGCTGGCGATCACGGTCATCGGCGGCATCCTGCTCGGCCTGCTGCTCGACCAGTTCATCTACGGCCAGGGCATCGTCCGCATCCTCGTCATCTCGCCGTTCTTCATCATGCCGACCGTCGCGGCGCTCGTCTGGAAGAACATGCTGATGAACCCGAACTACGGCATCTTCGCCTGGATCGCGACGAGCCTCGGGATGCAGCCGGTCGCCTGGCTCGAGACCTATCCGCTGTTCTCGATCATCCTCATCGTCGCCTGGCAGTGGCTGCCCTTCGCGACGCTGATCCTGCTGACGGCGCTGCAGTCGCTCGACGAGGAGCAGAAGGAGGCGGCCGGCATGGACGGCGCCGGCTTCGCCAGCCTCTTCGTCTATATCACGCTGCCGCATCTCGCCCGCGCCATCACGGTCGTCATCCTGATCGAGACGATCTTCCTGCTCTCCGTCTTCGCCGAGATCCTCGTCACGACAGGCGGCGGACCGGGCTACGCCACGACCAACATCGCCTATCTCATCTATCACCTGGCCCTGCTCGACTACGATGTCGGCGGCGCTTCGGCCGGCGGTGTCGTGGCGGTCATCCTCGCCAATATCGTCGCCATCTTCCTCGTCCGCCTGGTCGGCAAGAACCTCGAAGCGTGAGGAGAGAAACCCATGGCCCGCGCCATCAGCCCGCAGAAGAAATGGA
The DNA here is from genome assembly GCA_963966455.1 of Kaistia sp. GTDB lineage: Bacteria > Pseudomonadota > Alphaproteobacteria > Rhizobiales > Kaistiaceae > Kaistia > Kaistia cartagenensis. Next base: position 17,379 of record CAWZZK010000122.1, read on the forward strand.
CCTTCACGATCCTCGCCTGGATCGTCGCGCTCATCCTCTTCTTCCCGATCCTGTGGACGATCCTCACCGCCTTCAAGACCGAGGGTGACGCCATCCTGTTCCCGCCGGCCTTCCTGCCGCCGCACTGGACGCTGGAGAACTTCTTCGAGGTGCAGACGCGCTCCGACTATTTCCGCCACTTCTTCAATTCGGTGGTGATCTCAGTCGGCTCGACGCTGATCGGCCTGCTCGTCGCGGTGCCGGCCGCCTGGTCGATGGCCTTCGCGCCGACCAAGCGCACCAAGGACATCCTGATGTGGATGCTCTCGACCAAGATGATGCCGGCGGTGGGCGTCCTGGTGCCGATCTATCTCATCTTCAAGAATCTCGGCCTGCTCGATTCGCTCGCCGGCCTCACCGGCATCCTGATGCTGATCAACCTGCCGATCATGGTCTGGATGCTCTACACCTATTTCCGCGAGATCCCGGTCGACATCCTCGAAGCCTCGCGCATGGACGGCGCCGTGCTCTGGAAGGAGATCGTCTATGTGCTCCTGCCCATGGCGATCCCCGGCATCGCCTCGACGCTCCTCCTCAACATCATCCTCGCCTGGAACGAGGCGTTCTGGACGCTGAACCTGTCGGCCGCCAATGCGGCGCCGCTGACGGCCTTCATCGCCTCCTATTCGAGCCCCGAGGGGCTGTTCTGGGCCAAGCTTTCGGCGGCCTCGACGCTCGCCATCGCGCCGATCCTGGTGATCGGCTGGTTCAGCCAGAAGCAACTGGTCCGCGGCATGACATTCGGCGCCGTCAAGTAGCCGAGGGGGAGGAGAACAAGATGGGCAAGATCGTCCTTCAAGGCGTCGAGAAGCACTTCGGCGACGTCAAGGTCATCTCCAATGTCGACCTGACGGTCGAGGACGGCGCCTTCGTCGTCTTCGTGGGACCGTCGGGCTGCGGCAAGTCCACGCTGCTGAGGCTCATCGCCGGGCTTGAGGACGTCACGGGCGGGCGCATCCTCATCGACGGCGTGGACGTCACCGACCTGCCGCCGATGAAACGCGGCCTCTCGATGGTGTTCCAGTCCTATGCGCTCTATCCGCATATGAGCGTGCGCGGCAATATCGGCTTCGGCCTCAAGATGGCCGGGTTGCCGAAGGACGAGATCGCGAAGAAGGTCGAGGCCGCCGCGGCGACGCTCAACCTGACGCAATATCTCGACCGCAAGCCGCGCCAGCTGTCGGGCGGCCAGCGCCAGCGCGTCGCCATCGGCCGGGCGATCGTGCGCGAGCCGAAGGGCTTCCTGTTCGACGAACCGCTGTCCAATCTCGACGCGGCGCTGCGCGTCAACATGCGCATCGAGATCGCGCGGCTGCAGAAGGCGCTCGCCACCACCGCCATCTATGTGACCCATGACCAGGTCGAGGCCATGACCATGGCCGACAAGATCGTGGTGCTGAATGCCGGCCGCGTCGAGCAGGTCGGCTCGCCGCTGGAGCTCTATGACCGGCCGGACAATCTCTTCGTCGCCGGCTTCATCGGCTCACCCAAGATGAACCTCGTCGGCGGCCGCATCGCCGAGGGCCATGGCGCGGCGACCATCGGCATCCGGCCGGAGCATCTCCTGGTCGGACGCGAGGGGGAAGGCTGGCGCGGCACGATCAGCGTCGCCGAGCATCTCGGCAGCGACACCTTCCTCTATGTCGACGTGAAGGATGTCGGCCTCGTCACGGTGCGCACGCAGGGCGAGGCGGGGCTTCGCACCGGCGACAGCGTCGTGCTGCGTCCCGACCCGGCGCGGCTGCACCGCTTCGACCGCGACGGCCGCGCGATCCGCGCTGCCTGAAACACAGATTGAATATGCCGGCGCGGCTGTGGATGATCCGCCGCGACTCACCGAACCAAGTCCCGAACGCAGGAAGACACCCGCCATGGCGATCAAGCTCAGCACCGACGCACTGCCCGCCATCGCTGCGAAGGCGCGCGTGCCCGGCTATGACCGGTCGGCGCTCTCGGCCGGCATCCTGCATTTCGGCATCGGCAATTTTCACCGCGCCCATCAGGCCGCCTATCTCGACGATCTCTTCGCCACCGGCCGCGACCATGATTTCGCGATCATCGGCACCGGCGTCACCGAGCATGACACGCGCATCGCCTCCGTGCTCGCCGGCCAGGACCTGCTCACGACGCTGGTCGAGCAGGAGGCGCATCGCTCGGACGCCCGCGTCACCGGCTCGATGATCGCGACGATCCCGCCGGAGGACCGTGCCGCGATCCTCGACACCCTCGCCGATCCGGCGATCCGCATCGTCTCGATGACGGTGACCGAGGGTGGCTATTTCGTGAATGCCGCGACCGGCGCCTTCGACCCGGCCCATCCGCAGATCGCCGCCGACGGCGCCAATCCCGACGACCCGAAGACCGTGTTCGGCCTCATCGCCGCCGGCCTCCGCCGCCGCCGTGACGCCGGCATCGCGCCCTTCACCGTCATGAGCTGCGACAACCTTCCCCATAACGGCGCCGCGGCGAGGAACGCGGTCACCGGCGTCGCCGCGCTCTCCGATCCCGCCTTCGCGACCTGGATCCGTCAGAACGTCGCCTTCCCGAACGGCATGGTCGACCGCATCACGCCAGCGACCGGCGACCGCGAGCGGACGATGCTCGCCGAGGATTTCGGCATCGAGGATGCCTGGCCGGTGTTCTGCGAGGATTTCCGGCAATGGGTGCTGGAGGACAATTTCCCCGCCGGCCGGCCGAGGCTGGAAGAGGTCGGCGTCCAGTTCGTACCCGACGTGACGCCGTTCGAGATGATGAAGATCCGCATCCTCAACGGCGGCCATGCGGTCATCGCCTATCCGGCCGGGCTGATGGACATCCATTTCGTGCACGAGGCGATGGAGCATCCGCTGGTCGCCGCCTTCCTGGAGAAGATAGAGCGCGAGGAGATCGTGCCGGTGGTGCCGCCGGTGCCCGATACCGACACCAGCGCCTATTTCGCGCTCATCCAGCGCCGCTTCGCCAATCCGAAGATCGGCGACACCGTGCGCCGCCTCTGCCTCGACGGATCGAACCGGCAGCCGAAATTCATCATTCCGACCATCGCCGACCGGCTCGACCAGGGCCTTCCGATCGCCGGTCTCGCGCTCGAATCGGCGCTCTGGTGCCGCTACTGCTTCGGCACCACCGACAGCGGCGCCACGATCGCGCCGAACGATCCCAACTGGGAGCGCATGACGGCGACCGCCGCCACGGCCAAGGACGATCCGGACGCATGGCTGGCCATGGAGGACATCTATGGCGCCGTCGGCCGCAACGCGGTCTTCCGCGAAGCCTTCGCGGGCTGGCTGACAGCGCTGTGGCGGGACGGCACCAAGGCGACGCTCGAGCGCTATCTCGCACGCTGACGAGCGGCGCGCCGTGTCCCTCGGCCCCGGACTGGTGATCTTCGACTGCGACGGCGTCGTGGTCGACAGCGAACCCGTGGCCATCGCGGCGCTGGCGGAGTTCCTGCAGGGCATCGGATTGCCGGTCGCGGAAGACTATGTCTACCGCAAGTTCCTCGGCCGCAGCTGGGCGACGGTGACCGCGCTCCTCGACCGCGACTACGGCATCCGCCTCTCCGATGTCGAGGTCGCCGCCTACAAGGAACTCCTCCTGGAGCGCATCCGCCGCGACGTGCAGCCGATGCCGGGCGTCGTCGCGGCGCTCGCAAGTCTCGGCCGGCCGACCTGCATCGCCTCGTCGAGCGCCATCGAGCGCCTCGCCGTCGCGCTCGCCAAGGAGCGCATCGCCGACCGTTTCGCGCCCAACATCTTCAACGCCGCCATGGTGGCGCGCGGCAAGCCGGCGCCCGACCTTTTTCTCCACGCGGCCGAGCGAATGGGCGCTTCGGCGGCGGACTGCCTCGTCATCGAGGATAGCCCCGCCGGCATCGAGGCCGGCAAGGCGGCCGGCATGATCGTCGCGGCCTTTCTCGGCGGCTCGCATGTCGGGCCCGGCAAGCTCCGTCCGGTCATCCTGGCGCTGGGGCCGGAAATCACCTTCGAGCATATGGACGAGCTGCCGGCCGTCCTCGCCCGCTTCGATGCGCTGCGCGCTCAGCGCGCGCGCTGTCCGGCATAGTTGCTGCCGAGGCCCTTGGCGAAGGTCTCGCGCATCTCCTCGGCGGTCAGCAGCACCGGCCCGCCGATCAGAAGCGCGTTGAAGTACTGCCGCGCGATCGTCTCCAGTTCCACCGCGCGCCAGAAGGCATTGGCGAGGTCATGGCCGGTCGCGATGGCGCCGTGATTGGCGAGCAGGCAGGCCGAGCGGTCCTCCAGCGCCTTCAGCACATTGGCCGAGAGCTGTTCGGTGCCATAGGTCGCATAGTCGGCGCAGCGGACATCGTGGCCGCCGAAGATCGCGATCATGTAGTGGCAGGCCGGGATCGACCGCCGCGCGATGGCGAGGCTGGTGCAATAGGTCGGATGCGTGTGCACGATCGCGCCGACCTCGGGCCGCGAGCGCATGATGTCGAGATGGAAGCGCCATTCGCTCGACGGCGGCTTCGGCCCTTCCCACGCCCCGTCATTGCCGGCGAGCGACATCGCGGCGATGTCCTCCGGCACGAGGCGGTCATAGGGGATCGAGGTCGGCGTGATCAGCATGCGCTCGCCGAAGCGCACCGAGATATTGCCCGAGACGCCCTGGTTGATCCCCGCCGCATTCATCCTGAGGCAATGGTCGATGATCTCCCGGCGGCGGTCGAGCTCGGTCATGGGCGTCCCTCGAAACTGGAGGCTGCCTCTTGGCAGGCCGCTCGCCGCCGGTCAATGCGGCGTCAGCGCGCCGTCCAGCCGCCGTCGACGAGCAGCGTCTGGCCGGTGATCATGGAGGCGGCGTCCGAGGCGAGGAAGGCGACGACGCCGGAGACCTCGTGCGGCTCGCCGATCCTGTGCAGCGCCGCGATCCGATCGATCACGTCGGCGTGGAAATCGGGATCGGAGAGCATCGCCTTCGTGCCGTCGGTATGGATGAAGGTTGGCGCGACGCAGTTGACGCGGACATTGTGGCGGCCCCATTCGACGGCGAAGCACTTGGTCATATGCGCGACCGCCGCCTTGGAAAGGCAGTAGACGCCCTCGCCCGGCAGCGCCACGGCGCCGGCCTGCGAGCCGATATTGACGATCGCGCCGCGGCCATGGGCGATCATGTGCTTGCCGGCATGCTGCGACAGGAAGAAGGTCGAGCGGACATTGATGTCGAGCACGGCGTCGAAATCGTCTTCGCCGACCGTCTCGATCGGCGCCATGGGAATGCCGCCGCCGGCATTGTTGACGAGGATATCGAGCCGGCCGAACGCCTCGATGGTCGCGTCGATCGCCGCGCGGCCCTCTCCAAGATCGCGGACATCGAGCTGCAGCGGCAGCGCACGGCGGCCGAGCGCCTCGATCTCGGCGACGAGCCCGCCATCGGACGAGGCGTCGCGGAGGCCGAGCGCGACATCGGCGCCGGCCGCGGCGAGCGCCAATGCCGAAGCGCGGCCGATGCCCCGCCCCGCCCCCGTCACCAGCGCCGCACGTCCTTCGAGGCTGAAATCCGGCAGCTTCGTCATGATGGATCCTCCCTCCCTAGGTCACCGCGCGGGACGCGCGACGACCAGATAGCCATAGCCCCAGTCGGCCGGCAGCAGTGAAGACAGTCGGTCGTCGAGCCAGCCGGCGAGCGGGTTATGCGTCACCGCATATTCCGGCAGCACGCTTTCGATGGTGAGCCGCTCGAGCGCGAAGCCGGCGGCGGCGAGCTCGGTGTCGATCTCGCCCCGTTCGTAGAGATGATAGAACAGCGCGATCGCCCGTCCGCCGTCATCGCGGCGATAGCGGATGTCGCCCGGCTCCAGCCCCGGAAGAGCGGCCGAGTCGGCCTGCGCCGCCCGAAAGCGGCGCCGGCGGTTCGGCAGGCCCAGCACCAGATGGCCGGACGGCTTCAGGTTGCGTCTGAGCTCGTCCATCAGCGCGACGCGGTTAACCCGCCCGGCGACATGGCCGAGCACGCCGAAGCCGAGCAGCGCGACATCGAATCTCGCGCGGCCGGGCATCAGCGCCTCATAGGCGGCCCCTTCGGCGTCGACCACCGCGATCTGCTCGGCCAGCCCCTCGGCCGCGACCCGCTCGGTGAGATGGGCGCGCGCCACCGCGCTGATATCGACGGCCACGACCTCGGCCGCCCGCGACCGCGCCAGCGTCAGGCAATAGCGCCCCTCGCCGGCGCCGTAGTCGATCAGCCTGCCGCCCTGCGGCAGCAGATTTTCGAGGAAGCGCAACGTGCGGCGGTTCGGGTGCGGATAGCGGCGCTGATAGAGGCCCGACGCGAAATAGGCGTCGTAGCTTGTCGCCATGTCGGGCAAGGCGCTGTCGGGCAGCAGGCCGCCGTCCCCGGCCTTCGGACGCTTCCGCTCGGACATGGCGTTGGGAAGCCTTTCGAAAGTGCGGCTGGCCGGCGGGAGCGCCTAGTGTTCGAAATGCAGGCGCAGCAGTGACGTGCCCGGATCGGGGCCGGGGCCACTCGACAGGCGGTCGGCGAGCCGGCGGAGCAGCGTTCCGGAGATGCTCGACATGGCGGCGTCGATCGCCGAATCGTCCTCGCCGTCGAGAAGGCTGGCGAGATCCGCCGCCGCGACGTCGCCGACCGGCATCGGCGGGCCGGAATGGATCAGCACGATATCGAGGTTGAGTTCGTCGAAGCTGCCGCCGATCGCCTTCACGCGGCGGTCGGCGCCGGCCGAATCGATCGCTTCCGCGGCCTCGACCGCGGCGAGCGCCGCGCGGCGCACGACATCGCGCCGGGCCGCCCAGGCGCCGCCCATCTCCTCGACGAAGTCGGTGATCTGGATCGAGACCGGCGGGCCGTCCACGGTCAGCGCCACCTTGGCCTCGCGGCGGATGCCGAGGCGGAAGACGAGGTTGAGCACGATGGCGATGACGCCGGTGACGATGAAGCCCGATCCGACCAGATGGCGGAGCGCCGGATGCGCCTTCTCCGCGAGGCCGGGCATCAGGAGGACGGTGACGCCGCCGAGCAGCGACAGGCCGACGATGAAGATGCCGCGCGTGTCGAGTTCGCGCGAGGCGATGAGGTCGATGCCGGCCGCCATCAGGAAGGCGGCGGCATAGAGCTCGATCGCGCCGATGACGGGCGTCGGGATCAGCGTCAGCGCCAGCGTCACCTGCGGCAGGAAGGCGATCAGCATCAGGATCGCGGCGGTGGCGAGGCCGACGACGCGGCTGGTGACGCCGCTCGCATGGCAAAGGCCGATATTGGCCGAGGAAGTGGCGGTCGGCATCGAGCCGAGGATGCCGCCGATGAAGTCCGTCACGCCGGCGGCGAAGACGCCGCGGCTCGCCTGCTTCATGTCGGGGCGGCGCCAGTCGGCATCGTCCATGCGGTCGAGCAGGACGAGCGTGCCGACCGTGTCGATCTGGGTCAGGATCGCGATGAAGGCGAGGCCGACGAGCAGGCTGAGCGGCACGTCGAGGACCGGCGCGACGAGGCTCGGCACCGAGACCGGCGGCGCGGCGAGCAGTACGGCGCCGCCTTCGAGCCGGCCCATGATCGCGGCCGCCGCGACGCCGCCGATGACGCCGATGAGCAGCGCGAGCAGCTTCAGCCGCTTGTTGCCCCAGACCGAGAGGCCGACGATCAGCGCCAGCGTGATCGACGACATCACGAGGCTCGGCATGTCGATGACGAAGTCGTGGCCGAGGCTCCAGGAATGCTCCACCGCCTCGCCGACCAGCGACATGCCGCCGATGAGGACGACGAGGCCGGCGACGATCGGCGGGAAGAGACCGCGCAGGCGCGGCAGGAGCGGCGCGATGCCGAGCGTCGCGAGCGCTGATATGACCGTCATCGTCACCATGCCACCCGGCCCGGTGACGGCGATCACCGGCGTCGCGAGCGGCACCATGAACACCGACGGCATGTGGATCATCAGAGAACCAGCACCGAATCGCCCGCCCCAGGACTGCAGCCCCGTGCCGATCGCCATGGTGATGATGGTGACGGCGAGCAGGTCGCGCGTCTGGTCGACATTGAGCGAGGCGCCGCGCGCCAGCGCCAGCGTATAGGCCAGGAGGCCGAGCGCCATGATGGCGTGCTGGAAGCCGAGCGTCAGCGAGGTCGCGAGCGGCGGCTTCTCGTCGGCCGAGAAGGAGAGTTCATGCGGCCGCCGGCGGGGCCGCGACGGGGGAAGTTTCAGCGTGATCATTGCCGAACGCGCCCGCTCTCCACGCAGCGGACATTGCCGCGACAATCCGATCGATGCATGCTGTTCCTCGTCCCGGCTCGGCGCCGCCCGCAAGATTGCCCGCTCGCGAAACGGGTGCAAACGGTTTTTTGCGGATGGCAGGGCCTCCCGGCGTATCGTTACCGCCGAGCCTCATGAAATTGGAGTGATGATGAACGTTACGTTCGAGAGCGTCGGATCGGCCCATGTCATCGATCTGTTCGGCCGGCTCGACAGCGCGAATGCGTCGGCCGTCGAACAGCAGCTCCTTGGAAAGCTGGCGGAAGGAAGCGGCGGCGTCGTGATCGACTTCTCGCGCCTCGACTATATCTCCAGCGCCGGGCTCCGCATCGTGCTGGTGGTCGCCAAGCGCATGAAGCAGGCCGGCCGGCGGCTGGTGCTCACCGGCTTCCAGCCCAACATCAAGGACGTGTTCGAGATCAGCGGCTTCCTCAACATCCTCGACGTCGCCCCGAACCGCGCCGACGCCGTGAAGCGCAGCGAAGGCGGCTGAACGCCGGCTTACGAAGCGATCGCGTCAGCCGGCGGACCGAAATAGCGCACGACGAGGCAGGTGATGTCGTCGGATTGCGGGGCGCCGGCGACGAAGGCGGTGACGGCGCCGGTGACCGCGGTGAGCACGCGGTCGACGGGGAGCAGCGCCGCCGAGCGCAGCGTCTCCTCGATGCGGCCCTCGCCGAATTCGCGGCCCTCGCCGTCCATCGCCTCCGAGATGCCGTCCGTATAGAGGAAGAGCGTGTCGCCGGCGCGCAGCATGGCGGCCTTTTCCGCATAGTGCATGTCGGGCAGCACGCCGAGCGCCATGCCGCCGGTGCGCGGCAGCTCGGTCACTTCGCCATCGGCCCTTCGGATCATCAGCGGCGGATTGTGGCCACCATTGGCATAGGCGAGCTCGCCGGTCTCGACGTCGAGAATGCCGTAGAACGTGGTGACGAACAGCTCCATCGGGTTGCGCGCGCAGAGCGCGGCATTGGCGCGGGCAAGGCAGGCACCGGGCGAGCCGCCGTCCTGCGCGCTCGCCTGCAGCACGGTGCGCGAGATCGCCATGAAGAAGGCGGCCGGTACGCCCTTGCCGGAGACGTCGGCGATGACGATGCCGAGCCTTCTCTCGTCGAGCGGGAAGAAATCGTAGAAATCGCCGCCCATCTCGCGCGCCGGCACCATGGCGGCGGTGCCGGCATAGGCCGGGTTCGGCGGCAGCGCGGTCGGCAGCATCGCCGCCTGCAGCGTCTTCGCCGCCTGCAATTCCGCCTCGACGCGGCGGGCCGAGGCCTCGAGCAGCTCGTTCTTGTGTTCGAGTTCCAGCGTGCGCGCCTTCACCTGCGCCTCGAGGTCCTCCTCGCGGCGTTGCACCTCGACGGCCATGGCCTCGAAGACGCGGGCGAGCCTGCCGACCTCGTCGGTTCGCTGCGACACGGCCGCGAGGCTGCCGGTCTCGAAGCTCCGCGCCTCCATCGCATGCGCCGCCTCGGTCATGGCGACGACCGGCCGCGCGATCCGCCGCGCGGAGACCGCCGCGAAGCTGGCGCCGACCGCGAAGACCAGCGCCGCCGCGCCGATGCCGTAGACGAGCAGGTTGTTGAGGAGTTCCTCCAGCCGCTGGCCCGACATCTCGATCGTCACCGAGCCGATCACGATGCCGGCCGTGTCGCGGATCGGCGCCGCCACCCAGAGATGGCGGCCATGCAGCTGCGAATCCGGCGTGCCGCTCGCGACGACATCGGCGGAAAGCTTGGCGAGATCGGGCGGCGTCTTGTCCGCGCCGACCTGTCCGAGCGACTTCTGCTGGTCGTCGCGCACCTCGATCGAGATGATGTCGTTGCGGTCGAGCAGCGCCTCCATCAGCACCGGCACGCTGTTCGCGGCGCGCACGGCGTCGAGCACCGCCACCGGCTGGCCGACGATGACGGCATGGCCCCGCCCCGCGCGGACGCCGACATAGCGGACGCCGTCGACGGCCGGGCCGAAATCGACGCTGAAGCGGCGGCCGTTGACGAGGCTCTGCAGCGCCTCGCGCGAGAGATGCTCGGGCAGCGTCTGGCCGCTGATCACCGCGTCATAGTCGCCGACCGAGGAGGAAAGGATCCGCAGGTTGGAATCGATCAGCCAGATCGCGTCGAGATTGCCGCGCGCGACGATCTCGGCGAAGCGGTCGCTCAAATCGGGCAGCGAGGTCTGCTCGACATGGTCGGCCGTCAGCGCGGTCGTGGTGAGGACATCCGTCACCACCTCCTGCGCTTCCTCGAGCGCGACCTCGGAGAGGCGGGCGCTCTCGGCGATGATGCGCGCCACCACCGTCGCCTGCGCCTCGGCCTGCGAGATCAGCGCATTGCGGCCGAGCAGGCCGAACACCACCGAGACGACGATGATCGCGAAGGCGATGCAGCTCGCCACCATGACGACGAGGCGGCTGGTGAGGGTCACGCGACGATCCCGCCCTTGACCGCGCCGGCGCGCATCATGACGAGGCGGAGGACGTTCCGCTCGCCCTCGCGGCGATAGAAGGCGCGGTCGATCATCTGCGAGACGAGATGCACGCCGAGGCCGCCGATCGGCCGCGTCTCGATCGAGGCGCCGAGATCGGGATGCGGCGCGTCGCGGAACGGGTCGAAGCCCTCGCCGCCATAGGCGAGCTCGACCGTCACGTCGTCCGGCCGGCGATAGATGCCGACCTGCAGCCTGCCCTCGGCCGCGCCGCCATATTTGACGACATTGGTGACCAGTTCCTCGACCGCGAGGGAGAGGCGGAAGACGGCGGCGGCATCGAGCACGCCCTCGCCCGCTTCCTCGACACCGGCCTGGATGACGGCGATCGACTCGTTGGAGACCGGCAGGTCGAAGGAAAGGTCCAGCACCGGTTCGCCGCTCAAGGGTTCGTCTCCTTCGGGCATCGCCATCAGCGCGTCCTCGGCGAGGCGCGTCGTCTCGCCGAGATCGGCGCGGGCGCCGGTGGCCGAGCCGGCCCGCCGGCTGAGCCTCAGCTTGGCATAGCCCATCAGCCGGGCCAACGGCCAGCAGAGCGCCAGGAACCAGAGCATCGTATAGAGATAGATCCAGAGGATCACCCCCGGATCGCCGATCGCCGCGATCACGGTATTGGCGCGGTGGACGATCTCGGGGACGCCGATCACCGAGGCGGTCGAGGACGCCATGACGATGATGAGCAGATAGGTCGTCCAGGCGGGAATGAAGTAGAGCGCCTCGATCCGCTCGCCGCGCTGGAGATGGCGGAGCGCCGAAAGCGCATTGTCGGACACGAAGCCCGTCACCGCCACCGCGAGCGCCACCGACGCCTTCAGCCAGTCCGGGATCGGCAGTTCGAGGCTGCCGACCGTCACCTGCGGCGGCACGACATAGGCGAGATAATAGATGAGCACGAAGGTCGGCGGCACGCGGGCCGCGGCCGTCACCGCGCCGGCGAGCCGCGATCCGCGCTGGCGGCCGCGCGCCAGCAGCATGCCGAGCGGCGTGCCGATCGCCATGGTGAGCAGCGAGATGCCGATATTGATGAGGAAGCCGGCGCCGAGATAGGGCGTCCAGGCGATGAGCATCGCGAGGATCTCGGAAGCGCTCATCTGGAGAGCATCCGCCGCTCGAAGACCGTGAAGAGATGCGCCACCGCCAGCACGATCAGCACATAGACCGCGAGCAGGATGTTCATCATCACCGCGCCATTGCCATAGTCGGCGGCGATCGCCGTGCTGGCATGGACGAGTTCGGGCACGGCGATGGCGCTCGCCATGGCCGTCGCCTTCACGATGTTGATGCAGGAGCCCATGACGGCGGGATGGGCGAGCCGCAGCACGCGCTTCAGCCGGTGCGCGGATCCGGGCGCGATCGTCTCGCCCGCCTCGGCGAGCACGGCGGCATTGGCGGCGCCGGAATAGAAGGAGAGCACCGCGACGGCGGTCCAGAAGGCCGAGAGCGTCAGTCCGTACAGCGCGACGAGGCCGCCGATGCCGAAAAAGACGAGATAGAGCTGCAGCAGCGGCGGCGTCATGCGCATCACCGCCAGCACGCCATAGAGGAGCGGCGTCAGCAGCGGCACGCGGCGCGCCAGCACGAAGGCGCCGCCCGCCCCGACGGCGAGGCTGCCGATGAGCACCGCCGCGGCGAGCGCCAGCGTCGTCAGGAGCCCCTGCAGCAGGCCGGCGCGGTGATAGGGATCGTAGAACGGCGTGACGTCGAGGCCGAAGCGGTCGCGCAGTGCCAGTGCCAGCCCGGCGAGGCCGACCACCTGCTGCGCCTCGATGAGGTTCAGTTCGCGGCAAGCGAGCGGCCAGCTGCCATCCGCCCCGCGCCGGCAGACGAGATCGCCGGCGGGATCGCGCGCCGACCACAGCGCCCCGGCCTCGGTGAGATAGGCCGAGGGCGGCAGCTTCCATTTCGCCTCGAGCGCCTTCAGATGCCCGTCGCGCAGCCAGTCCGCGACCTGGTCCTCGATGAGCGTGGCAAGGCGGCCGTCGCTCGCGACCGCGATCGCCCAGGGCGAGACGAAGTCCGGCGGCAGCAGGCGGTATCCCGGCCATTCGCCGCTCTCGACGCGGTGCTGCAGCGCCGTCTCGTCATAGAGCCAGCCCTCGCAGGCGCCGTCGCGCAGCGCCAGCTCGGCGTCGCGCACGCTGCCGAAGGCCTCGATGGTGCCGTTGAGCCGCGTCGCGACCAGCCGGTTCCAGAGCGCGCCCTGCACGGCGCAGAGCGAGCGGTTGCGGAGGTCGGTCCAGGTCCGGATCGGGCTTTGCTGCGGCACCATCACGCTGGCGCCGCCGCCATAATAGCCCGGCTCGATCATGCGCACGATGCGGCGGCGGTCGATCGTATCGCCGAGCGTCGCGACGACCACATCGACCTCGCCGCCGGCGAGCTTCTGCAGCCGGTTGGCGCTCGTCACCGGCACCAGCCTCAGCCCGACGCCGAGCGAATCGGCGAGACCCTTGGCGACATCGACATCGAAGCCGACCGTCTCGCCGGAGGCATCGCGGAAGCCGAAGGGCTCGTAGTCCGTCTTGACGCCGACGACGAGCGTGCCGCGGGCGTGGACCTCGTCGAGCCGGTCGGCCCGCGCCGGAACGGCAGCGACCAGGGCCGCCGCGATCACGGCCATGAGCAGAAGGATGAGGGCGCAGAGGTGCGACGCCGGGCCGCCCGCCTGCCGCTTCGCCTTCGCCACCCCCGCCTCCCTGCCCGCGCTCGATTGTCCGAACCGATGATAAAGGCTATCCGATGAAGAAGGCCTTCTCCATCGGGAGCATCGCGGCGTGATGGTTCTCTCTTTCCGGTTTCCCCGGCCGCGCCTCGGCCGCGCACTCTCGTCGGCGCTGCTGGTGCTCGCCGCCCTGCTGCCGGGCCTCGCCGTGGCCGGAACGCTGGACCGGCTCAAGGAAACCGGCGTGCTGCGCGCCGGCACCCGCGCCGACGCGATCCCCTTCGCCTATGACAATGGCAGCGGCAAGCCGGTCGGCTTCTCGGTCGATCTCCTCGAGGCGATCCGCGCCGACGCCGAAGCCTCGCTCGGGCGGCCGGTCACGCTCGATCTTTCGGTGATCACGCCGGCCAACCGCATCCAGCAGGTGGCGGAAGGCAAGCTCGACATCGTCTGCGAGATCACGACGCCGACCTGGGACCGCGAGAAGCAGGTGGATTTCTCGGTACCGATCTTCCGCGACGGCACGCGCATCCTCGCCTTCCGCGACACGCTGCGCACGACGCCCAATCCCAAGGACATGCTGATCGGCGTCGCCGAGGGCACGACGACGGCCACGATCCTCGAAGAGGCGCTGCCGGGCGTCCGCATCAGGAGCTATCCGACCATGGACGCCGCCTTCGCGGCGCTCGGCAAGGGCGAGGTGCAGGGCGTCGCCAATATCGGCGTCGTGCTGCTCGGCCTGTCGCGCAAGTTCGAGCCGGGCCGCAGCGTCGTGCTCTTGCCGCGCGCCGCGCCCTTCGGCAACGAAACCATGGCCTGCATCCTGCCGCAGAACGACAGCCTGTGGCGCGACTTCGTCAACCACACCATTGTCGGGCTCGAGGACGGTCTCGCCGATTATCGCGGCCGCTATATGGAACTGCACGACAAATGGTTCGGCCGCGGCGGCGTCATGGTCTATCCGCTCGACCGCTCGACCCGCGACTATCTGCTGCAATCCGACATCTGGGCACGATGACGGAGGCAAATGCCGATCTGCTGATGGCGCGCGTGGTCAAGGTCTTCCCTGACCTCGAAGGCCTGCCGCACCATATCCTCGGCGCCGGCTTCGACAGCGTCGCGCTCGATGTCGACGGCCGCTTCGTCTTCAAGTTCCCCCGCCATCAGGAGGCGGAGCAGGCGCTGCTGCGCGAAGCCGCGCTGCTCGGCGCGATCCGCGGCCGGCTGACGATGCCGCTGCCCGATCTCGTGCTCGTCGCCGGCAACCCGCTCTTCTCGCGCCACCACAAGATCCCCGGCGCCTATCTGCTCAGCGCCGACTATAACCGGCTGGACGAGGCGGCGCGCGCGCAGCTCGCATCCGACCTCGCGCTTTTCTATGCCGAGATGCACGCGCTCGATCCTGAGGCGATGCGGCTCTCCGGCGCCCGCCCCGTCAAGCCGTGGCTGCCGGATGACGCCATCCGCGCGGCGGCTGGAAGCCTCTCCGCCGCTTCGCGCGATTGGGCGCAAGAGGTGCTCGCCGCCGTCGCGGCGCTGCCGCCCGATCCGCTCGGCGAGGTCTTCGGCATGTTCGACACCCATGGCTGGAACATGGCCTACGATCACGCCGCCGGACGGCTGAACGGCCTCTACGACTTTGCCGATTCCGGCTTCGGGGCGCTGCACCAGGACTTCATCTATCCGGCCTGGATCTCGGCCGACCTCATGGCCCGCATCATCGACGCCTATCAGACCCGCACCGGCCGCGCCATCGACCGCCGCCGCGTGCATCTCCTCGCCGCTCAGCTCCGCCTCTCCGAATTCGCCGAATTCACCAAGACCGCCCCCGCCGACGCCGAAGCCATGGCCACAGAAATCGCCGACTGGTCCGCCCGGCCCTTTCCGGGCTGAGCGGACCTCCCGCCATGTGCGGATGACGCATCACGCTCCTGCAACCCCCGTGCGGTTCTTGAGCAGGGCGATCACCCCCTGGCCAGGCTCGATAAAGCCGTCGGGAGTCAGCTCGTATTCCTGCCCGCTCGTGCCGTAGGCGACCGTATTGCCGACGTTTCCCCCGAGCACACGCACCACATCGGGCGTCACCTCGAGAACGAAGTCAGCATGGCTCTTGTAGGACGCATGGTTCTCGGCATGCGAGAACGTGACGGTCCCGCCGGAACGGTTCCGCTGGATGATGTCGCCGGGCTCTGGCCGCTGCTCGTTGATCCGGTATCCCCAGAACGGCTTGTCCAGTCGCCCGGTGACGCGGGCCTTGATGGCATTGTTCACGAACACGGAATGCATGCTGGAGAACTGGAAGGCGCCATAGGCGGCTCCGGCCTGGCGAACGACAAATGAGATGAAGGCAGCCGACCAGGGGATGTCGTCGCCGTTCGCATCCTTGCTGCGGCCGTCATGCGGCTGTCCCAGCGCCGCCCACATCTGGCGCACATATCCGCAATAGGGATCGGCCTTCTCGCTGCCCTCGCCCTTGTCGAAACGAAGCCATTCGTCCACGGCGACGCGCAGCAGCCGCTCGATCGCGGGGTGGCCGGGCGGACGCAGATAGCTGTCGAAGACGAAACCCTGCTCGCGTCCCACCTGAACCTCGCGCCAGCCATCGGCAGAGGCAGGAGCCAGCGCGACAACCTCGTCGGCGATCGTCAGATCGCGGATGACGATCCCGTTCGGACTTTGCCGCAGCCGCAATCCCTCGGTCTTGACGAGTAAGCGGTTGCCCTCGGGCGCGATCTCTTCTCGAAACGCCCGCAGGCTGCCGAGCGTCGCTGCGAGGCCTTCGTCGAAGGCGAGGTGCCCGTCGCCGTTCGCGGCAATCTGAAAGGCACCGAGTGTCCGGCGATCGATGCGGATGACATCGGCGTCATAACCGATGCCGGATGGCGCGTGCTCGCGCTCGGGTGGGAGTTGCCGCAGGGCCCACTGATTGGCGTAGAAGAATGGTTGGGTGCCGCCGAAAGCGCGGGACATCGAGAGCCAGGGAACATCGATCAGCCCCTCTGCCAAGAGTTTCGACAGCAGGGCGCCGCTGCCATAGGCGCCGATCCGGAATGCGTCGCCGATCTCGCGGTGGATGGCGCGGAAGTAGTCGCTGATCGGCCCGTCGATGGCGGCGTCGGAAAAATCCGCGTCTGCCGCGAACAGGATCGTGCTGCCGGCGCCCGCCGGCTGCCCGATCCTTGCGGCGAACTCCTTTGCGCTGTGGGCGTTGGCGAGGCCCTTCTCGGTCGAGAAATCCTCGAGCCTGCGCGCCCGATCCTGAAAGACCGGCAATATCGCGAACCCCTCGGCGGAGAGCAGGCGCGCCTCCTCGGCGGTCAGCGTCTTCGCGAGCGGCGAACTCGCATAGTAGCGAATGACAACATCGACGCCGTTCTGCCGCAGGAAGGACAGGAATTTACGTCCATTGGCGTTGTTCAGGCGGACGCTAACATCGACTGCCGACCAGCCGTCGGCGTTCTCGAAATCGGTCTTGTAGGACATGGCGAACTCCCCCGTCGCCCGGAAGCTCAAGATCGATTGCTTACCGAAACGCCATGGGCACAAGACTGGACCTTGCCTGCCGCAGGCACGATGGTGCCGCGGTCCGGCTCGCGGTGTCCGCTTGGCCAGGAACCTGTTCCGGAAGGTGCCGGCGCCCTGATTATCCGGGCTTGTCGCAACGGCGCCGGCGGCTGTGGCCATTGACGGCCCCGACAACGACGAAGACGAGCAGCGGCGTGTCGCGTCAGCAAACAGCCATCGTTATAGTTGCATTATTGGAATTTTGCAATTTTTTATTGAGCTGAGCGCCGCTTCAGCCGCCCGTCGCCCCGTAGTCCTCACGCCAGGAGCGGAGCGGCGGCAGGGCAAGGCCGTCTTCGCCGAAGACGTGGACATAGCCGGGCGGCGCGGCATAGCCGACGATGGCGCCCTCTGCGATGTCGTGGATGCCGCGCAGCGAGGCGGTGATGCGCTCGCCGCTCTGCAGCTCGGAGAAGAGGATCGTCTCGGCGCCGAGGAGTTCGCGCGCCGACAGGCGGCAGCGGAGCGGGCCGTCATCCTGATGGACGAGGTGTTCAGGCCGGATGCCGACCGTGACCGTCCGCCCGACCATCCCGGCATTGCCGGCGACCGCGGCGAGGATCCTGCCGCGCCCTTCGTCGACCGAGAGCCGCAGCCCCTCCGGCGTCGCCGCCTCGATACGCGCCGCGAGGAAATTCATCTGCGGCGCGCCGAGGAAGCCGGCGACGAAGCGGTTCCTCGGCCGCGCATAGAGCTCGATCGGCGCGCCCGCCTGCTCCACGATGCCGTCGCGCAGCACGACGATCCGGTCGGCCCTGGTCATCGCCTCGACCTGGTCATGCGTCACATCGATCATGGTCGATTTCAGCCGCCTATGCAGCGCGACGATCTCGCTGCGCATCTTCACGCGCAGTTCGGCGTCGAGATTGGAGAGCGGCTCGTCAAACAGGAAGGCCTGCGGCTCCTTGACGATGGCGCGGCCGATCGCGACGCGCTGGCTCTGGCCGCCCGAAAGCTGCGAGGGCTTTCGCTGCAGCAGATGGCCGATCTGCAGGATCTCGGCCGCCTCGGTGATGCGCCGCTCGATCTCCGCTTTCGGCGTCTTCTGGTTGACGAGGCCGAAGCGGAGATTCTCGTAGACGCTCATATGCGGATAGAGCGCATAGGACTGGAACACCATCGCCATGCCGCGCGCCGAGGGCAACAGGTGGTCGCAGCGGCGGCCGCCGATATGGACCTCGCCCGACGTCACCTCCTCGAGGCCGGCGATCATGCGGAGCAGCGTCGACTTTCCGCAGCCGGACGGCCCGACAAAGACGGTGAAGGACTGGTCCTCCACGGAGAGATCGATGCCGTGGATGACCTCGACCGCCTGGTAGCTCTTGCGGACGGCCTTGAGTTCCAGCCTTGCCATGCCCCTCTCCTCAGCCCGCCTTGAGCGTCAGCGTCTCGCCGGCGCCGAGGCGCACTGGTTGCGGCAGGATAACGACATCGCCCTCCCGCGCCGCCGCCTTGCCGTCCACCGTCACGGTGCCGGCGAGGAAGGGCAGCGATAGGCGGCCGATCTCGAGCGAGCCGCCCTTGACCGTCAGCCGGGCCTCGCCGCCCGAAACGGCGAGTTCGCCCCAACCCTTGCCGGCCGACCAGAAATGCGAGCCCTCGACGGCACCCCTCGGCGCGAAGCCGAGGATGCCGTCGCGCTGGTCGAAGGTGAGGCCCGTCCAGGCCTTGACCAGCGCATAGCTCGACAGCGAGCGGGCATAATAGCTGCCGCACTCGATGTCGTTCCACGGGCTGCGATTGCCGCCATTGTGGCGGTCGCGGGCGGCGCGAACGATGGTGAGGCCCTCTTCGGTCAGCCCGCGCAGGATCATGTGCGAGGCGATCATGTATTCGAGGCCGGTCCACACCTCCTCGGCATAGGGCGCGGGAACCGCCGGCTCATGCGCGCCCTCCGGATAGGAGCAGAGCAGCGTGCCGCCCTCGCCCTCATAGGCATAGACGCGGCAGGGGTTGAAGTGGTCGACGAGCGAGGGGCGGAAGCTCTCGGCGAAGATCGTCTTCAGCGCCGTCGCGACCTTCCCGGCGTCGAGGATGTCGCCGATGCCGGAAAGGTCGGCATGCCACTGGCCGAGGATCTGGTCGGTGAGGCAGCCCTCGCCGATCTGGTACTTGATCTCGCTGTATTCCTCCGACCAGTAGGCATCCATGAAGCTGTCGGCGAGCACGCCGGCGGCGCGGCCCTTGTCGAAGGGCTCGATGAACGCCTTGTCGGAGAGATCGAGCGCCTGGGCGAACCAGCGGCCGTTGAAGAGCTTGTCGTCGATGTATTCGCCGCCGCGCTGCGCCATGGTGGCGAGCTCGGCCGCGAAGTCGGCCTCGCCCATCGCCTGAGCCATTTCCGACGCCGCCTTCAGCGCCGCGACATAGATCGAGGACAGCCAGGAATTCGGGCCGAACAGCTCCATGTCCAGGGTGTGGTGCTGGCGGCCCCAGAGGATGCCGGTCTTTTCCGGGTCCCAGAGATCGGGGTTCTCGGCCGACCAGGCATAGTCGAGCGCGCGGCGGATATTCGGCCAGTGGCCGGCGAGCCATTGATCGTCGCCCGACTGCCGCCATTCGCGGAAGGTCTTGATGATGGCGCCGAAATGGCCGTCGGCGCAGGGCCCGATGATATCGAAGCCGGAGCCGAGCGGCAGGCGCTGGCGGAAGGTCAGCCCGCCATTCGGCAGCTGGTTGTAGCGCCATTCGGTGTCGCGGAGGCTCCGCTCCAGCGCCGGGAACAGCGAGGCGAGCGCCTGCTGGTAGTTCCAGACATGGGTGCAGGAGCCCTCGCAGGAGCCCTCGCGCTCATGCTGCCCCTCCCAGCCCCAGAGCTCGCCGCCTTCGAGGCGGATCACCGTCGCGGTGCGCAGGAGGCCCATGGTGCCGGTCGCGGCGTCGATGATCTCGGGAGGCATCGCCGCGCCGAAGATCGCGTCGCGGAAGGAGATCGTCTCGCGCTCGAGGCTCTCCCACCGCGCGAAGGCGTCGCCCGCCGAGGCGAGCGAATCCGCCCACTCGGTCGCATAGTAATTCTTCCAGGTCGGCTTCGAGCCGCCGGCATCGGCGCTGTCCGGCTTGTCGCGGCGATACCAGTAGATCGAGCCGAGCGGATAGTTCCAGGCGATGACGAAGCGCACCGTCTTCTTCTCGCCGGGCTGGATCGTGACGCGCGCCGCGAGCGTGCCGTGCTCGGGCTGCGCGAACATGTTCTTCACCTGCCGCGGCTTGTCGTAGTGGCGCTCCGGCATGCGGCCGGCGCGGGCGAATTCGCGCCAGTAGAGCGAGAGGCTGTCGAACCACTGGCCGCGGAAGTGATAGTCGACATGCTCGACATCCTCCGCATCGGTCATGATCGTGAGATCGCCGCGCTGCTCGGCCGGCCGGTCCTCGTCGGCGGAGGTCAAATGCAGCGCCGAGGTGCCGTCCGCCTGCACGAAGCGATGGATGCCGCTGTCGCAGCCGAAATTGCCCAGCGTGCCGGCGATCACATAGGTGATCGGCGCATCGGTGGTGTTCTCGACCTCGAAGGCGAACATCGCCGCCGGCAGCGAGGAATCGCGGTCATTGTGCGGGATGAAGGGCGACAGCGCCTGCATCTTCACCGCGCCCGGGAAGCGCTCGTCATGGAAGGCGTATTCGGCGACCGGGAAGCGCCCGACAAAGGTCACGTCCGAGAAATGCGGCACGCCGGCCATCGAATCCCGGTTGGCGCCGAAGCCGAAGCCGTCGAATTTGCGGATCGAGGGCGAGCCGGTCGGCGTCCCCTCATAGGGGCCGTTGAGCACCAGCGCCTTCAAAAGCTTGCCGTCCTGCTCCGCCTTGATGGCGAAATGGCTGTAGCCGTTAAACTGGTGCAGCTCGGGACGGTTGCGGATCGACCAGTCGACCATGCGGCCGGCGCCGGTCAGCGAGAAACCGCCGGACCCGATGCCGCCGAGCGGGAACACGGCATAGCGGCGGCGCGCGCCGCGGAAGACGAAGCGGTCGTCGATCCGGTCGAGATCGTCCAGCATCAAAGGCATTCCCTCTTGAGATGTTTGTCGGTTGGCGGCGCGGGGCCGCGTCAGTGCTTGATGCCGCTCATGGTGACGCCCTCGATCACCAGCTTCTGCGCGACGAGGAAGATGAGGATCACGGGCAGCACGGCCATGCTCATGGCGGCCATGACCATGGAGAGGTTCCCCTGCCCCATGAAGCCGCGCAGCATGTCCATCGCCACCGGCAGGGTCATCGAATCCTGCGGCTCGAGCAGCACGCGTGCCTGGAAATAGTAGTTCCAGGTCTGCGTGAAGGTGATGATGCCGAGCGCGGAGAGCGCGGGGCGGAGTTGCGGCAGCGAGATGCGCCAGAAGATCTTGAAATATCCGGCGCCATCCATGAGCGCCGCCTCCTCCAGCGCCTTCGGCTGCGAGCGCATGAATTGCCGCACCAGGAAGACGCCGAAGGACGAGGTCAGATACATGAGCGCGAGGCCGAGCGGCTGGTTCAGGAGCCCCGTCTGCGCATAGCCGAGATAGATCGGGATGATCGTCACCTGCGCCGGGAACATCAGCCCGATCAGCATCACGAAGAAGAGGCTGTCGCGGCCTGGGAAGGAGAGGCGCGCGAAGGCAAAGGCGGCGAGCGTGCAGGTGACGAGCTGCCCGACCGTGACGAGCACGGCGATCTGCACCGAATTCCAGTAGATGCGCAGGAACGGAACGTCGGAGGCGAGCACCGCGCGGTAATTGGTGAAGTCCAGCGTCGGCGGAATGAAGCTCGGCGGCATCTTGTAGGCGTCCGCCACCGGGCGGAACGACATCGAGAACAGCCACAGGAACGGCATCAGCATGAAGATGCCGATCACCGCCATCACCGCGATGATGCCCCAGTCGACCCAGCGGGCCGTCGCGCGTGTCTGCATTCCCCTGGAGAACATGGCGGCGCCCCTCAATAGCTGACCCAGCGCCGCGAGGCGACGAGCTGCAGCGAGGTGATGACGAGGATGACGAGGGTGAGCACGACCGAGACCGAGGCGGCATAGCCGATCTCGAAGGAGCCGAAGGCTTCCTCGACGATGAGGATCGACATCGATCGGGTGGAATCGCCCGGCCCGCCTTGCGTCAGGATCACGATCGACTCGTAGACCTGCATGGCGCCGATCGAGGCATAGACGATGTTGAAGAAGATCACCGGCGAGATGAAGGGCAGGATGATCCTGGAAAAGCGCCGCCACCAGTTGGCGCCGTCCATCACCGCCGCGTCCATGATGTTCTTCGGCACGCCCTGCAGGGCGGCGATGAAGATGATCATGAAGAAGCCGGTGTTCTTCCAGACATCCATGATGATGATCGACATCATGGCGGTCGAGGACGAGGTCAGCCAGCGCACCGGGGCGAAGCCGAGGCGGATCAGGTAGTAATTGATGACGCCGAGATCGTCGCCGTAGAAATAGCCCCAGACAATCGACACGAAGGCGGCGGCGATGATCACCGGCAGGAAGAAGGCGAGGCGGAAGAAATAGAGCAGGAAGGCCGGCATCGCGCGGTTGAGCGCCATGGCGAGCGCGAGGCCGACGCCGACATTGAAGGTGACGGCGAAGAAGGTGAAGCGCAGCGTGTTCCAGAAGATCTGCAGCGAGCGCTCGTCGGTCAGGAAGCGCACGAAATTGTCGAGCCCGACAAAGCTCGCGCCGTCAATCGCGTCGTAATAGGTGAAGGAAAGCAGGAAGGTGACGATCACCGGTGCGAGCACGAAGGTCAGATAAAGCACGAAGCTCGGCAGGATGAAGAGATAGCCGGCCCGCGCCTGCGCCCTCCTCAGTTCCGACGGCCGGTTGGCGGCGATCGTGGTCATCACGCTGATCCTGTCGTTGTTCTCTTTCGTGGGGCGGCCGCCCTCGCTCGGGCAGCCCTTGGCCCCGCCGCGAAGGCCTCCCTTCACCTCTCCCTGAGGGAGAGGTCGACGGCGAAGCCGGCGGGTGAGGGGTTACGGACCATCCGCAGAGGGCGAAACCCCTCACCCGCCCTGCGGTCCGACCTCTCCCCATGGCAGAGGCGAAGGAAGCCCCTCACCCCGGCCCTCTCCCGCGTCGCGGGAGAGGGGGAATTCCCGCGGCCGGCCCGCTTCGGCGGCCGCTCAGTCCTCAGCCGCCTTCCTAGCCGCCCTTGGCCGCGAGGCGCTTGAAGGAGGCTTCGAGCTCTTCATGCGTCTTCTTCACGCCGTCGGCGATCGAGATCTCGTCCGCCATCATGGCCTGGTAGTTGCGGATGAAGATCTTCTCGACTTCCTGGAAATTGGCCGGCGAGGGAACGGGCTTGGTATTGGGCAGCGACTGGTAATAGAGCGCGGCGCTCGGCGGGAAAGCCAGGAACGCCTCGGTCTCGGCGGCCGACTTGCGCCCCGGCACGCCGCCGCCACCCTCGCCTTCCTCCTTCTGCGTCTCGAAAGAGGTCAGCTCGGTGACCAGCGCCTTGGCGAGTTCGGGATGCTCCGAGGTGCGCGACACGGCATAGCCGCCGAAGCCGATCACGGTGATGCCGGTCTCCTTCTGCGGCGGGAAGGTCACGTCCATGTCGAGCTTGGCGCGCTTGGCGTTCTCGATGATCCAGTGGCCGCGCGAGATCATGGCGACCTGGCCGGCATTGAACTGGTTGTCCATCGTGTCCTTGCCGGGGATCGGCGAGACCTTGTCGACATGGATGAGGTCTTTGAGGAACTGCAGCGATTCCGCGACCTTCGGATCGAGCATGTTCGAATGGCTCCAGTCGTCGGTCAGGATCGACGTGCCGTTCGAGAAGAACCAGGGCTGGACGAAGAAGAACTGGTTCGGAACCTCATAGCCGAACTGCACGGCATTGCCGGCCGAATCGCGCTTGGTCAGCTTCTTGGCCGTCTCGCGGAACTGGTCCCAGGTCCAGTCCGGCTTCGGATAGTCCAGCCCCGCATCCTTGAACAGGGTGCGGTTGTAGTTGATCATGATGTTGTTCCAGCCGATCGGGATGAAATAGGTCTTCCCTTCCCATGAGGACTGCTGGAACAGGCTGGGTGCGAAATCGGAATAGCCGGGATTCTGCGCGATGTAGTCGTCGAGCGGAATGAAAAGCTTCTTCGTCTCGAAGGTGCGGAAGGTCTCGATCGCCGTGCCATAGACGTCGGCGGCGTTGCGCGCGTTGAACTGGCTGAGGACGCGGGTGACATAGTCGCCCCAGCCGGTCGAGATGGGATCCATCGTCAGCTCGACCTTGACGTTGGGATAGTTCTTGTTGAAGCGCGCGATGGCGTTCTTGATCGCCGTCGTCTGGGCCTCGCCGCCAAAGGACATCAGCTTCAGCGTCGCCGTCTCGTCGGACTGGGCGCTCGCCGCCGATACGGCGGCAAGGCCGAGCGCGGCCGACAGCGCAAATTTCGCAAGTTTCCTGAGCACGTTCCTCTCCTCCGCTCGCACCGGCCTCGTGGGCCGGCGTCCGATGGCTGGTCCATCGTTGTCGAAACGTTTCGCGTCGCGTGATCCCATCGCCCTCGATCGGCCCTCCTCGGCGGATCGACTGCGTCATGGCGCTTGCACGAAACGTTTCGAGTAATACACTCACATCCGGAGAACGCAAGCGAGGAATCGTGCCCACCATCAAGGATGTCGCGCAGCGCGCCGGGGTTGCCATCTCGACCGTCTCGGCGGTGATCAACCGCTCGGCGCCGGTTAGCGAGGATGTGATCCAGCGCGTCGAGGACGCGATCGCGGCGATCGGCTATCTGCCGCACGGCGCGGCGAAAGCGCTCAGAAGCGGCGATTCCCGCCTGATCGGGCTCATCCTGCCGGACATCACCAACCCGTTCTTCTCGCAGGTCGCACGGCTCATTGAGACCGTCTGCATGCGCGCCGGATACATGACCTTCGTCTACAACACCGACGAGGATGTCGACCACGAGATGCGCATCCTGAAGATGATGCGCGCGCAGCGGGTCGCCGGCCTGATCCTCATCTCCACGCGCTCCGATGCCGAGCATGGCCGCCGCCTGATGCAGGAGATCACCGTGCCGACGGTGCTGCTCGGCTCGGCGGTCGACGGCACGCCCTATGACACCGTCAAGCTGGACGACCGCCTCGCCAGCCGCCTCGCCATCGATCATCTCGTCGCGCTCGGCCATCGGCGGATCGCGGTCATCGCCGGCCGCGAGGGCGTCTCCACCAATGACGAGCGCCTCGGCTCGGCGCTCGAGGCGCTTGCCGAGCACGGCCTCGGCGCGGATGCGGTCGTTGCGATGGCCGAGTTCAAGCAGCAGAAGGCGTTCGAGGTCGGCCTCCAGCTCCTCGCCGGAGCCGAACCGCCGACCGCCATCTTCGCCCTGTCCAATTTCATGCTGATCGGCATCATCCGCGCCCTGGTGGCGGCGCGGCGCGCCTGCCCGCGCGACGTCTCGCTGGTCGGCATTGGCGATTTCGACTGGCCGGAGATTCTGAGCCCGCAGATGACGGTGGTCTCCACGCCCGCGGTCGAGATGGCCGAGGCGGCGATCGGCATCCTGCTCGACGAGATCGCGCGCAAGCGGCATCCGGCCGCCGCGCGGATCGAATGCGTCCCGCGTCTCATCATCCGCGAGTCGACGGCCGCCCCTCGCCTTTCGCTCCCCGCCTGAACGCCGCTCGACAGCCTGTCGCCGATCGGGCAGCTTCTCGGAAAAGATGAGAAGCCAGAGGAAACACCATGAGCATTTCGCTGCGGACCGTCCGGATCCCCGATTTCGGCGTGCCGCTCGACCGCCCCGCGATTCCGTCCGCGACCTATGACGCCCGCGCGCGGGCGCTCGCGGAGCGCGCCGCGACCGATTGGGTCGTCGTCTATGCCGACCGTGAGCACAACGCCAATATCGCCTTCCTCACCGGCTTCGAGCCGCGCTTCGAGGAAGCGCTGCTGCTGCTCGGCCCAGGCGGGAAGCGCATCCTCGTCGTCGGCAACGAGTGCCAGTCATATGCCCCGCTCGCCGGCCTGCCGGGCATCGAGATCGTGCTCTGCCAGACGCTCAGCCTCATGGGCCAGGATCGCAGCCGCAGGCCCAATCTGGCGGCCGTCCTCCGAGACTGCGGCATCGGCCGCGGCGCCACGATCGGTCTCGCTGGCTGGAAATATCTCGGCGCCGAGGAATGGGAAGGCCCGCTGCCGAGCTTCCAGGTGCCGGCCCTCGTGGTCGACACGCTCCGCCTCGTCGCCGGCGATCCGGCGGCGGTGAGCGACGTGACGCCCGTGCTGATGCATCCCGAGACGGGGCTGCGCGCCGTCGTCGACGTGCACCAGATCGCCGCCGGCGAATGGGGCGCCGCCCGCGCCTCCGCCGCAGTCTGGCGGATCGTCTCCGGCCTACGCGACGGCGACAGCGAATATGCCGCGACGGCGCGCATGGGCTATGCCGGCGAGGCGCTGAACGCCCATGTCATGTTCGCCTCGGCCCGCGCCGGCGAGCCGGTCGTCGGCCTCCGCAGTCCGACGGCGCGGATCGTTAGGCGCGGCGACGGCGTCACGACGGCGGTCAGCTATTGGGGCGGCCTCTCCTCGCGCGCCGGTCTCGCCAATGACGGCGACGATGCCTTCCTCGATGTATCGAAGGCTTATTTCGCCGGCTTGCTATCCTGGTACGAGACCGCCGATATCGGCGTTAGCGGCGGCGATCTCTTCGAGGCGGTCACCACGACGCTCGCCCGTGGCGGGCTCGGCTCTGCGCTCAATCCGGGTCACCTCGTCGGCCATGACGAGTGGGTGCATTCGCCCGTCCGCCCCGGTTCGACCGAGCGGCTCGCCTCGGGCATGCCGTTCCAGATCGACGTGATCCCCGTTCCGATGCCGGATGGCTGGGCGCTCAACTGCGAGGATGCCGTCACCTTCGCCGACGCCTCGCTCCGCGCCGAACTCGCCGCGCTCTATCCCGAGGTGGCATTACGCATCAATGCCCGGCGTGCCTTCATGGCGGACGAGATCGGCGTCGCCCTGAAGCCGTCGATCCTGCCGCTCTCCTCGACGCCGCTCTGCCTGCCGCCCTTCTGGCTCGCGTCGGACCGGCTGCTGGCCCGCGACTGACGGTCAGGCCGGGCCCTTCGCGGATGGCGGCTCGGCGAGGCGCCCTTCCTCGGCCTTATAGTAATACTGGCTGGCGATCAGCCAGCCTTTCAGCGGCCTGAGCGGCGGGATGCAGGTCAGGAGCATGAAGGGCAGGCTGGTGAAGAGGTGCACCCAATAGGGCGCCGAGAACGCCGTCTCGATCCAGAGCGCCATGACCACGCTCGGGATGCAGCCGAAGCAGATCACGAAGAAGGCCGGACCATCCGCCGGGTCGGCGAAGGAATAATCGAGACCGCAGACCTCGCAGGAGGGTCGGAGCTTCAGGAAGCCGTCGAACAGGCGACCCTCTCCGCATCGCGGGCAGCGGCAACGAAGGCCGGCGCGCATCGGACTGATCGGCGGCCATTCGGAACGTCTGGAAACGTCGCGATTCGTTGAATTCTGTTGGTCGGACGTTGAATCCTGTTGGTCGGACACTGACGAAACCCTTTCGCTCCGGGGGAGCCGGATGGGCATAATGTATGCATACAATCCGCCGTGCGGAAGCCTGACAATGCGCCGCAGCCGCTCCCTCACACAACCAGCGGCTCGCCGGCCTGTTCCTCGGCGAGCAAGGCGGCGATGCGGGCGAGACCGTCCGTGAAGCGCTCGCGGTCGGGCGCGACGCCGAAGCCGAGGCGCAGAGCCTCGGGGGCCTCCCGAAGCGCGAAGGCGTCGCTCGGCACGGCGCCAATCGCGACCCCGTCGAGCCGCGCGAGGAATTCGGCGCGCCGCCAGCGCGGCGGCAGGGTCAGCCAGCCATGGAAGGCGGCGGGGTCGGCACGCAGCAAATGGGGCGGCAGCATCGAGACCGCGAGGGCGTGCCGCGCCGCCGTCTCGGACCGGATCGC
Organism: Kaistia sp.; assembly: GCA_963966455.1. Classification (GTDB taxonomy): domain Bacteria; phylum Pseudomonadota; class Alphaproteobacteria; order Rhizobiales; family Kaistiaceae; genus Kaistia; species Kaistia cartagenensis. Next base: position 45,258 of record CAWZZK010000122.1, read on the forward strand.
GTCCAGCATGGCGGCGGCCGTCCCATCGCCGATCCAGCGCGTGACGAGCGCCGCGGCGAGCGGCGAGGCCATGGTGGCAACCGCGCGGATGGCGCCGGCCAGCCGCTCGGTCGCGCGCTCGTCCGGCGCGACGCAATAGGCGATGCGCAACGCCGGCGACAGGCATTTGGCGAGGCCGGCGACATGCCAGGTCCGTTCGGGAGCCAGTGCCGCGAAGGGCGGCGGCGCGGCATTGGGCAGCGCGCCATAGGCATCGTCCTCGACGATCGCGAGGCCCCGCCGCCGCGCGACATCGACCAGCGCCGCCCGCCTTTTCGCGCCGATCGTCGCGGTCGTCGGGTTGGCGAGCGTCGGGTTGAGATAGAGCACTTTGGCGCCCGTCGAGCCTGCGAGGGTGTCGAGCGCCGCCGGATCCATGCCCTCTTCGTCCGCCGGCACGCCCATCGGGACGAGCCCCAACCGCGCGGCCAGCGCCCGGAAGCCCGGATAGGTGAGTTCATCGGCGAGGACGGTCTCGCCCGGCGCGGCGAGGAGCGGCAGCAGCGCGGCGAGCGCACCCTGCGCCCCCGGCGCGACGAGCACGCGGGCCGGATCGAGCCCCGGCAGCCGCGGGGCCAGGAAGCTGGCGCCGGCGGCGCGGTCCTCCGCCGTGCCGCCCGGCGCCTGGTAGCGCATCAGGAGATCGATGCCGCGCTCGTCGCCGAGTTCCGCCATGCTGCGCCACAGCCGCCGCGCGAGGCGCGGGTCGGCCGGCCGCGGCGGCAGGTTCATCGCGAGGTCGATGCGGCCCGACGGCAGCGGCGCGGCGCGGCGGCGCACGAAGGTTCCCCGCCCGACCTGCGCCTCGACGAGGCCCTGCCGCTGCGCCTCGGCATAGGCGCGCGTCACCGTGGTGAAATCGATGCCAAGCGCCGCCGCGAGCTGGCGCTGCGGCGGCAGCCGGTCGCCGCCGGCGATACGGCCGGCGGCGATGTCGTCGCCGAGCGCATCGACGATCGCGCGATAGACCGGCCCCGACCGGCCGCGCAGCTTCGGAACCCAGTCGCCCAATCCGCTCCACTCCGCTTCGATGGCCCGAATTTCCATACAATACCGCTTTGTATGGAGCAACATGCGTCGGCTTCTCGCGGCGAAACAGAGGTCATGGACAGGTCCGACCCGGCACGGCAGATTGCACCGACCGGTCCTCCCCCGAACCGCAGAGACGACAGCATGCTGCGACGGCTGCTCGACCATCCCGTCCGCCTCATCGTCGGCGTGGTGATCCTGTTCTTCGCCCTCTACGAACTCTCGGTGCAGTTCTTCGCCTATACCGGCGACGCCTATGTCACGACCGATGTCGTCGTGCTCTCGGCCGAGATCGACGGGCCGATCGCCGGCATCGCCGTCGAAAACAACCAGACGGTCAAGGCCGGCGACCCGCTCTTCACCATCGAGACGACGCCCTATGCGCTCGACGTGACCGAGGCCGAGGCGGCGCTGGCGCAGGCCAAGGCCGGGCTTGCGCTGGCGAGCGACCAGGTCGCGGCCGCCAAGGCGACCGTCACCTCAGCCGAGGCGGTGCTGAGCAACGCGAACGCCGCCCTGTCGCGCTCGCGTGCCCTGAGCGGGGAAGGCTTCTCGACCGATGCGACCCTCGACGAGGCGGTCCGCGACGCGGCGACGGCGAGCGCCAACCTCCTGGTGGCGCAATCGGATCTCGGCGTTGCCAACCAGCGCGTCACCGTCGCCAATGCCGATCTCAGCGCCGCCGAGGCCGCGCTCGGCAAGGCCCGCTACAGGCTTTCGAAGACCGATATCACCGCGCCGGTGGACGGCCGCATAGCGCCGTTCACCCGCCGGCGCGGCGATTCGCTCGCGGCCGGCGACGAGGTGATGGCCATCGTCACCGCCGAGCGGCCGCGCATCGTCGCCAATGTCGCGGAGCGCCATCTCTCCCATCTCGAGCTCGGCCAGGCTGTCTGGGTCACCATCGGCTCGCGGCCCTGGCACATCGTCGGCGGCCGTGTCAGCGGCATCGCGGCGGGGATCGCCCGCTCCCCCGAGGCGCAGCGCATCATCCCCTATGTCGACCCTTCGACCGACTGGGTGCGGCTGCCGCGCCGCTTCCCGGTCGAGATCACGCTCGACGATCTGCCCGAAGGCGAGGCGCTGCCGCTCGGTGCCGATGCGCGCGCGCTGATCTGGTTCTGAGGCGCGAAACGTGGCCGCGAGCGAGACCGGCGGCGGCATCGATCCGCTGACCCGCCGCGCCTTCGCCACCATGGTCGGCGTCGTCGGCGCCGTCCTCGTCGCGCTCGCCGCAGGATTCGAGAACCCCTATTGGGCCGGCCTTAGCGCCATCGTCATCGCCCATGCCGATCGGGACGAGCTCTTCACCAAGGGGATCCTGCGCATCGCCGGAACCTTCGCGGGCGTTTTCCTCGGCTATTATGGCGCCCAGCTTCTCGAGGGCCTGCCGGCCGCGCAGGCGCTCGTATCCATGCTCGCCGCCGGCATCGGCATCTATGCCCGCCAGCGCAGCGCCTATGCCTATGCCTGGTTCTATGGCGCGGTCACCTTCCTGATCGTGATCGTCTCCAGCATGGTCACGCCGACGGAGCTGCGCTCCTTCGCGGAAAACCGCTGTTTCGAGATCGTCACCGGCGTCGTCGTGGCGACGCTCGCGCGCTGGGCGCTCGGCGGCGACGAGCGCAAGGGCGCGCATCTCGTGGCGCATCCGCCAACGGTCCGGCCGGAAGACGCGATGCGCCTCGCCGTCGCCGCCGGCGTCGGAACGCTCGCGATCCTGGTCTCCTGGACGCAGTTCCAGCTGCCGCAGCTGACGCAGGTCGTGATCTCAAGCCTGATCGTGGTCGATATCGACGCCGGCGCCACCCGCCGGCGCGGCTGGCAGCGCGTGCTCGGCTGCATCATCGGCGGCATCGCCGGCCTGCTGGTGATCGGCATCGACGCTACCGATTTCCTCTGGTGGCTGATGTGCCTCTCGATTGGCCTCTTCGTCTTCTCGCGCATCCATCTCGCCGCTTCGCCCAATGCCTATGTCGGGACGCAGTCGGCCATCGCTTTTCTGGTGACGCTGGTCGATACCGGCCCGCCATCCTCGATCGGCCCGCCGTTCGGCCGGTTGGTCGGCATCGTGCTCGGCGTCTCGCTGATGTCGCTGGTCACCTGGGCGATCACGAAGAAGAAGCCGGCAGCCGAAACCGTCACGCCGCCGGCGTGAGGATGCTCTCCGAAAGGCGCGCGAGCGTCGTCGCCGCGTCGGCCGCGCGGGCGTAGAGATAGCCTTGGCCGAGCCGGCAGCCCATCTCCGCCAGCCGCTCCGCCTGGGCCCGCGTCTCGATGCCCTCGGCGACGATGCGCCGGTCGAGCTGCCGCGCGATGTCGATCATCGCAGCGACGATCACGGCGCTGTCATGGTCGGTCAGCAGCCGGTCGACGAAGGAGCGGTCGATCTTGATGACGTCGGTCTTCAGCGCCATCAGGTGGGTCAGCGAGGCGAAGCCGGTGCCGAAATCGTCGAGGGCGACGAGAAAGCCGCTCAGCCGCAGATGGCCGACGATCCCCGCGACGTCGCGGGACGGATCGTCCATCGCCACAAGTTCGGTGATCTCGAGCACGACGCGGTTGGTCGGAACCCGAGCGGAAGCGAAGGCGCCGACGAGGCGTTCGACCAGCCCCTCCTCCGCGAAGTCGGCCATCGAGAGATTGATGCCGACATGGCCGAAATCGACGCCGAGATCGAGCCAGGCCGCCATGTCGCGAGCGACTTCCGCCAGGAGACGGTCGGTCATGGCACGCGCCAGACTGGGGTCGGCGAAGGCCGCCTGGAACTCCCCCGCCGTGACGATCGCCCCGTCGCGCCGGCGCATGCGGAGCAACGCCTCGAGCCCGATGATGCGGCCGCTGTCGAGCCGCACCAGCGGCTGGTAGAAGGGCAGGATGCGCTCCTCGTCGAGCGCCGTCGCCACCTGGCGCAGCAGCGCCCGCCGCCGCTCCGCGGCTTCGCCTATGGCCGGTTCGTAGCCGAGATAGCCGCGCCGGCCGCTCCGCCGGGACGCCGCCAGCGCCAGTTCGGCATTGAGGCGCAGGAACTCCGGCGCGATGCCGTCGGGCCCGAACAGCGCGCCGCCGATCGCGACGCTCTGGTCGAGCGGGCCAAAGCGCGAGGGTCCCGTCGCCGCATGCATCGCCCTCATGACCGTCTCACCCGCCTCCTGCAGCGTGGCGTGATCGAGGCAGGGGTCGACGATGACCGCGAAACGGTCGCCACCGAGGCTCGCCGGCCAGAAGCCGCGATCAAGGCCCGACAGGCGCGCCGCCATTTCCGCGACCAGCCGATCAGAGCCGGGATCGTCGATGGCCGGTACGAAGCTCTCCATGCGGTCGAGACCGAGGAGCAGCAAGCCGAAATGCGAGGCAGGATCGGCACAGAGATCGCCGAGTGCCGTCTCGAAGGATCTGCGGTTCGGCAGATTGGTCAGGGGATCGAAGTGAGCGAGGCGCTGGCGGGCCTCCTCGGCATCGCTGCGCTCGATGGCGATGGCGCCGAGATGCACCACCGCCTCGACCAGCTTCTGCTCCAGCCGGGACGGGCCTCGCCGTTCGCGGAAATAGAGGGCGAAGGTCGCGATCACCGTTCCGTCCGTCGCCAGCAGCGGGCTCGACCAGCAGGCCGCAAGCCCGAGCGGAAGAGCCAGCGCGCGGTAGTCGTCCCAGAGCGGATCGGTGGCGATGTCGCGCACCGTCACCGGACGGGCAAGCCACGCCGCCGTTCCGCAGGAGCCGACGGTCGGCCCGATCGCGAGCCCCTGCAGCGCCTGCGAATAGGAGATCGGCAAGCTCGGCGCCGCGAGCGGATGAAGGGCGCGGTCGAGGATGCGGATCAACGTGCAGACGGCGCCGGGGGCAAGCGTTTCGACACGGCGGCAGACAAGGTTGGCAACATCGTCGAGAGGCGTGCCCAGCGCGATGGCCTCCAGAATCTCGTTCTGGAATTGCTGCACGACGCTCCCGACCGGTTCGCTCATGGCGCCCCTCTCCGGCCGGAGCGGCGGCTCGCGGCCGTTCGAACCTGAATGCGCAGTTCCGCGTCCGGTTCCCCGGCCGCGGCCCCGTGCAACGACACTGATGATCGCGCTAGTGCATCGAACGCGCAATCGTCCCAGCATGCCGTGATCGGGATTAACGTTTCACGACGGCTTGACGCCACGGCATGG
>CAWZZK010000123.1:0-5075 GCA_963966455.1 Kaistia sp.
CCCGGTCCGGTCGACTGCACGGGCGATCACCTCGGCGACATCGCCGACAAAGACCGGCTGGAACTTCGTCGTGCCGCCGCCGATCAGCGGCAGCGCCGGCAGGTAGCGCGTCAGGTCGGCGAAGCGGTTGAAGAACTTGTCCTCGGGGCCGAACACGATCGAGGGGCGCAGCACGACCGCGCCGGGCACCGTCTCCAGCGCCGCCGCCTCGCCCTCGGCCTTGCTCTTGGCGTAAAGCGACTGCGAATCCGGATGGGCGCCGAGCGCCGACATCTGGACGAGGGTCGGAATGCCGGCGGCGCGCGTCGCCTCGGCCACGGCGCGGGCGCCGAAAGCCTGCACGGCGTTGAAGCTCTGGCGACCGCTTTCCGAGAGAATACCGACGAGATTGACGACGGCGTCGGCGCCTTCGACGGCGCGGTCGACCGACCAGCGATAGCGGAGATTGGCCTGCACCGGCATGATCTGGCCGACGGCGCCGAGCGGCTGCACATGGCCGGCGAGATCGGGGCGACGAACCGCGACGCGGATGCGCCAGCCGCGCTTGGCCAGCGCGCGGACCGCATGGCGGCCGATGAAACCGGACCCGCCGAAGATCGTGACCAGCTTGCCCGTCTGCGCCGTCATGCTCCGCTCCTGCCGCCCTGTCCTGCCGACTTTGTCGAACCCTTCCAATAGTCGGTGACCGCTTACGTGTCGAGGCGCCATCGGGTCGCGGCGCGCCGCCGTTTCAGCGGATCAGGCGGCCCACCAGCTTGGCGGTGTAATCGACCATGGGGACGATGCGGGCATAGTTGAGCCGGGTCGGGCCGATGACGCCGAGCACGCCGACGACGCGGCTTTCGGAATCGCGATAGGGCGAGACGACGAGCGAGGAGCCGGAGAGCGAGAACAGCTTGTTCTCGGAGCCGATGAAGATGCGGACGCCCTCGCCTTCCTCGGCGCTGCCGAGAAGGCCGATCAGTTCGCGCTGCGTCTCGATGTCGTCGAAGAGCAGGCGGATGCGTTCGAGATCCTCGGCGGCGCGCACATCGTCGAGGAGGTTTGCCTGGCCGCGCACGATGAGCGTTTCCGGCCGGTTGCCCCCGACCGATGCCCAGCTGGCGAGCCCCTGGTCCACGAGCCGCGCGGTCAGTTGGTCGAGCTCGGCGCGCATGCTCTCCTGGCGGAGCTGCAATTCGCTGCGCGCCTCCGAAAGGCTGCGGCCGCGCAGATGGGCGTTGATGTAGTTGGCGGCCTCGACCAGCGTCGAGGGCGTGGTGCCGGGCTCGATATCGATGAGCCGGTTCTCGACCGAGCCGTCTTCGCCGACGAGAACGACCAGCGCGCGGCTCGGCTCGAGGCGCAGGAACTCGACCTGTTTCAGCCGCTGGTCGGATTTGGAGGCGAGCACGACGCCGGCGCCGCGCGACAGGCCGGAGAGCATGCGGCTCGCATCGGCGAGGAGATCATCGACCGGCCGCTGGCCGCCGCCGGCGGCGACACGGGTCTCGATGTCGCGCCGCTCCTCGGTCGTGAGATCGCCGACTTCCAGCATCGCATCGACGAAGAGCCGCAGCCCGCTCTCGGTCGGCAACCGGCCGGCCGAGGTGTGCGGCGAATAGATGAGGCCGAGATATTCGAGATCGGCCATGACATTGCGGATCGAGGCCGGCGACAGCGCCATCGGCAGGATGCGCGCGAGATTGCGCGAGCCGAGCGGCTCGCCGGTTTCCAGATAGGTGTCGACGATGCGCCGGAAGATCTCGCGCGAGCGGCGGTCGAGCCGCGCCAGGGTCGAGGCGCTGCCCGTCTCGGCCGGCGCGCGCTCTCCGTGAGGTTCCGATCGTTCCCTTGCCATGTCTCTTCTGTCGAATGTCGTCAAAGGGATTAAGTGTCGATTTTCCGCGCCGCTTCAAGCGGGGCTTTGCGTCGGCTCGCCTCGGCGGCTACAAGCACTGGTCCCGACTTAGCCAAGGAAAGCTGATGCGACCCTCAAAGCGCGCCGCCGATGCCATGCGACCGGTCTCGTTCGAACGCGGCGTCGCCAAGCATGCCGAAGGATCCTGCCTGGTGCGCTTCGGCGACACGCATGTGCTGTGCACGGCGAGCCTCGAAGAGAAGCCGCCGGCCTGGCTGCGCGGCTCGGGCAAGGGCTGGGTGACCGCCGAATACGGCATGCTGCCGCGCTCGACCGGCGACCGCATGCGCCGCGAGGCAACGACCGGCAAGCAGGGCGGCCGCACGCTGGAGATCCAGCGGCTGATCGGCCGCTCGCTGCGCGCGGTGGTCGATCTCGTCCATCTCGGCGAGAAGCAGATCACCATCGATTGCGACGTGCTGCAGGCCGATGGCGGCACGCGCACCGCTTCCGTCACCGGCGGCTTCATCGCGCTGTGGGAATGCATTGAGTGGATGAAGGCCCGCAACATGGTCGGGCCCAAGGTCATCCGCGACCATGTCGCCGCCGTCTCGGTCGGCATCTATCGCGGCAAGGCCGTTCTCGATCTCGACTATGACGAGGACTCGGAGGCCGAGACCGACGCCAATTTCGTGATGACCGGCTCGGGCGGCATCGTCGAGATCCAGGGCACCGCCGAGGGCAAGCCCTTCGACGAGGCGGAACTCACCGCGATGCTCGCCCTCGCCAAGACCGGCATCGGCGAACTCGTCGACCTGCAGAAGAAGGCGATTGGCCTATGAGCGGGTCGCGTCTTTCGCCGGGCGACACGCTGGTCGTCGCCACCCACAACAAGGGCAAGCTGCGCGAATTCGCCGATCTCCTGAAGCCGTTCGGCCTCAAGACGGTGTCGGCGGGCGAGCTCGGCCTGCCCGAGCCGCCGGAAACCGGCACGACCTTCGAGGAAAACGCGACCATCAAGGCCGTCGCGGCGGCGACCGCCTCGGGCTATCCTGCGCTGTCGGACGATTCGGGGCTCTGCGTCGACGCGATCGGCGGGGAGCCGGGGGTCTACTCGGCCGACTGGGCAGGCTCCGACAAGGATTTTTCGCGCGCCATGCGCAATGTCGAGGAGAAGCTGCAGCTGGCGAAGGCGGTGTCGCCCGAGGCGCGCACCGGCCGCTTCGTCGCCGTGCTCTGCCTCGCCTTCCCGGGCGGCGAGCGCCGCTATTACCGCGGCGAGGTCGAGGGGACGATGGTCTGGCCGCCACGCGGCTCGATCGGATTCGGATACGACCCGATGTTCCTGCCCGAGGGCCATGAGCGGACCTTCGGCGAGATGAGCGCCGAGGAGAAGCATGGCTGGTCGGCGGGGCGCACTGATGCGCTCTCGCACCGCGCCCGCGCCTTCGCGCTGTTCGCCGCCGCCGAGCTTCAGGATTGATCCGCTTGGTCACGCCCGCCGACGCCGCCGACGACCATGCCCCGGACGCGCCGATCGATCCGGGCTTCGGCGTCTATGTGCATTGGCCGTTCTGCGCCTCGAAATGCCCCTATTGCGACTTCAACTCGCATGTGCGTCGCGAGGGCGTCGACCAGGTCCGCTTCGCCGGCGCGCTCGTCGCCGAACTGAAGCAGACGGCGGCGCGCATCGGCAAACGGCGCGTCGATTCCATCTTCCTCGGCGGCGGCACGCCGTCGCTGATGGACCCGGCGACGGTCGGCACGGTGCTCGACGCCATCGCCTCGGTCTGGACGCTGGCGCCCGATGCCGAGATCACGATGGAGGCCAATCCGTCGAGCGTCGAGGCCGAGCGCTTCCGCGGCTATCGCGCCGCCGGCGTCAATCGCGTCTCGCTCGGTGTCCAGGCGCTCAACGATACCGACCTCCGCGCCCTCGGCCGCCTGCACAGCGCGGACGAGGCGCTGGCCGCCGTCGAGATCGCCCGCGCCACCTTCCCGCGCCTTTCCTTCGATCTCATCTATGCCCGGCCCGGCCAGACGCCGGCGCTCTGGGAAGCGGAGCTCCGCGCCGCGCTCGCGCGCGCCTCGGACCATCTCTCGCTCTACCAGCTCACCATCGAGCCGGGCACGATGTTCGAGAAGCTCTACGAGGCCGGCAAGCTGAAGATTCCCGACGAGGATGTCGCGGCCGAGCTCTTCGAGGTGACGCAGGCCGTCTGCGACGAAGCGGGCCGCCCGGCCTACGAGATCTCCAACCACGCCGCGCCCGGCGCGGAATGCCGGCACAATCTCGTCTATTGGCGCTATGGCGAATATGCCGGCATCGGCCCCGGCGCGCATGGCCGGCTGATCGTCGACGGCCGCAGGCATGCGACCGCGACGGCGCGCGAGCCGGAGAAATGGCTGGGGCGCGTCGAATCCTGGGGCGACGGCATCGACACCGACGATGTCCTGACGCCCGACGAATCGGCCGACGAGATGCTGCTGATGGGGCTGCGCCTCGTCGAGGGCATCGATCTTCGCCGCTACCGCGCCATCGCCGGCCGGCCGCTCGACCCGAGCCGCCTCGCCGACCTCATCGCGCATGGCATGGTCGAGCGGCTCGGTCCGCACCGCGTCCGTGCGACCCGCGAAGGCGCCTTCGTGCTGGACGCGGTGGTCGCCGACCTCGCGGCCTGACGACTACTGCGGCGGCGGCGGAAAGCGCTTCGGCGCCGGATCGATGATCTCCGCCCTGCCGCCGCGGATCTCGTAGATCGCGAGGCTGCGCTGGCTGAGGCCGTTCGGCAGCAGGCGAAAGGCGCCGTCGACGCCCGAGAAGCCGTTGGCATTGGTCAGCGTCTCGAAGGCGAAGCGGCGGGTGCCGAAGCGGGCCGTGAGCCCGGCGGCGAGCCGCGTCGCATCGAAGGCGAGCGCGGCCGGCCGTGGCGGCGCGCTGCCATAGGCGGCGGCATAGCGGGAGGCGAAGCCGGAAAAGCCGCTCTTGTCGGGAGCCGGGAACCACCCGCCTGCGAGGCCGGGAGCCGAGAGGATGCGCGCATCGTCCCAAAGGCCGGAGCCGAGAAGCTGGACGCGGCCGGAAAGCCCGGCGCTCGCCAGCGCAGCGCCGAGCCGGAGCGGCGCCTCGTCGGCCGCCGGCGCGGCGACGGCATCGATGCCGCCGGCGCCCGCGAGCTGCACCAGCCCGGCGACCCGCGCCGCGATCGCGCCGCCCTCGGCGGGATAGCGGGCG
>CAWZZK010000124.1:0-7070 GCA_963966455.1 Kaistia sp.
GCGAGGCCGAAAAGGGCGGCTCCGATGAGGCGGGTCGTCATGATGGTCTCCGTCATGGGGGGGCGGATGGCCCGAGGGGCCGTCACAGCCGGCCCCAACGCCACGCCCTTTCCCATCCGGACACTGCCGGCGTCAACCAGAATACCAGCAGAAACAATAGCTTGGAGCGATTCCAAGCTGGAGCGATTCCAGCCTTGAGGCTTACGCCTTGTCGGTGGGCGGGAATTGATGCCAAGGCAGGCTGATCAAGCGTTGGTCACGTTCGCGTGATCGCGTCGGCCCGTCGACGCCTCAAGCCTCGCGCCAGTCGCCCACCGCCGCCTGGACGAGCGCCAGCGCCGCCACCGCGGCGGTATCGGCGCGGAGGATTCGCGGGCCGAGCGCGATCGCGGTCACGAAGGGCAGCGATTTGAGCGTCGCCCGCTCCTCCGGCGAGAAGCCGCCTTCCGGCCCGATCAGCACGGCGAGCGGCGAGGGCGGCAGGGCTTTGAGCACCGCGATCGGATCGGCGCCCGCCTCGTCCTCGTCGCAGAAGACGATCCGCCGCCCGCCTTCCGCCTTTTTCCAGCCGGCGAGGCAGGCCTCGAGCGACAGGGGCGCGGTGATCTCGGGAATGGCGAGGATGCCGCACTGTTCCGCGGCTTCGATGGCGTTCGCGCGCAGCCGGTCCTCGTTGAGCCGGGTCACCTGCGTGCGCCGCGTGATGACGGGCCTGAGCCGCGCCGCGCCCATCTCGACCGCCTTCTGCACCATGTAATCCAGCCGCGCCTGCTTCAGCGGCGCGAAGAGATAGTCGAGCGTGCCGGCCGCGGTTTGCGGCCGCGTCTCGCTCTCGACGGTGAGGCTGGCGCGCTTGCGGTCGCCCGCGAGGCGGGCGAGCCATTCGCCGTCGCGCCCGTTGAAGACGAGCACCGGCGCGCCGGCCGCCATGCGCAGCACATTGACGAGATAGTTCGCCTGGTCGCGGTCGAGCGCGATGCTGGCGCCGGCGGCAAGCGGGGCGTCGAGGAACAGTCTCTGGGTGGTGAAGTCGTAGCGGGACATGGCCGAGGGATAGTCGCCGCCGCGCGTCCCGGCAAGCATGCGCAGCGCATCGACAAGCGCCCCGCGGCTTGACCCGCCGCCTCAGGCGCGGCAACCAGAGGCGAGCATGCAGGGAGCGGAGCGCCTATGGCCGAGCCTCAGTCCAACGTCGCCGAATTCTCCGTCTCCGAAATCTCGGCCGCTCTGAAGCGCACCGTCGAGGAAACCTTCGGCCATGTGCGCGTGCGCGGCGAAATCTCCGGCTATCGCGGGCCGCATTCCTCGGGCCATGCCTATTTCGCGCTGAAGGACGACCGCGCCCGGCTCGAGGCGGTCATCTGGCGCACGACCTTCGCCCGGCTTCGCTTCCGCCCCGAGGAGGGGATGGAGGTGATCGCCATCGGCAAGCTCACCACTTTCCCCGGCTCGTCGAAATACCAGATCGTCATCGAGGCGCTGGAGCCGGCCGGCATCGGCGCGCTGATGGCGCTGCTCGACGAGCGCCGCCGCCGGCTGGCCGCCGAGGGCCTCTTCGACGAGGCGCGCAAGCGGCCGATTCCCTATCTCCCGCGCGTCATCGGCGTCGTGACCTCGCCGACCGGCGCCGTCATCCGCGACATCCTGCATCGTCTGTCGGACCGCTTCCCCGTCCGCGTGCTGGTCTGGCCGGTGCGGGTGCAGGGCGAGACCTCGGCCGCCGAGGTCGCCGCCGCCATCGCCGGCTTCAACGCGCTGCCGGCCGGCGGCCCGATCCCCCGCCCGGATGTGCTCATCGTCGCGCGTGGCGGCGGCAGTCTCGAAGACCTCTGGAGCTTCAACGAGGAAGTCGTCGTGCGTGCCGCCGCGGCATCCGACATTCCGCTCATCTCGGCGGTCGGCCACGAGACCGATACGACGCTGATCGATTTCGCGAGCGACCTGCGCGCCCCGACGCCGACCGGCGCGGCCGAGATGGCGGTGCCGGTACGGGCCGATCTCCTCGCGGCGGTGGCGACGCTCGGCGCGCGGCTCGAAGGCGCCGCCTTTCGCCAGATCGAGACGCGGCGGCGCGAATTGCGCACCGCGACGCGCGGCCTGCCGCGGCTCGATGATCTCCTCGCGGTGCCGCGCCGCAGCTTCGATGAACTGGCGGCGCGCCTCTCCCGTTCGCTGCATGCCAACACGCTCGCCCACCGCGCCCGGCTCGGCCGTTCGGCAGCGCAACTGACGCCGGCCACCTTGTCGCGCCGGCTGGAGCGCGCCGCCGACCGCCTCTCTTCGCTGGCGCAGCGGCAAGGACGGGCGCTCGAAACCCATGCCGAGCGCAAGCGGGCGCTTTATCTGCGCAGCGCCGGCCGCCTGCGCATCGCACCGATCGCCGAACGTCTCGGCCGTGGCCGCGACCGTCTCGCCGAGATCGACGGCCGCACCGGCCGCGCCTTCATCCGCCTCGTCGAGCGGCAGCGCGACCGGCTCGACCGCGCCTGGCGCCTCGCCGACACGCTCTCCTATCGCAGCGTGCTCGCCCGCGGCTTCGCGCTGGTGACAGACGAGGCCGGCGCGCCGATCCGCTCGGCCGCCGCCGTCACGCCCGGCGACGCCCTCGCGATCGCCTTCGCCGACGGCAAGGTCGACGCCATCGCCTCCGGCACCCCGGGCCGGCCAAAGGCCAAGGGCAAGCCCGCGAAGCCGGCAGGGCAGGGGAGCTTGTTCTAGTCGGGCTGTCGCGATGCAGGCCGCTTCCAGATCTCGGCGTCGATCATGCCGTCGAGCTCGGGATATTGGGCCGGGTCGAAGACGGGTGAGCCGCTCCGGTTCTGCGTGAAATAATCCCGCGTCAGCTTCACGACGAGCGGCGAAAGCAGGCAGATCGCGACGAGATTGATCGAGGCCATCAGGCCCATCGAGGCATCCGCCGCGTTGAAGACGGTCGTCGCGCTCTCATAGGAGCCCCAGACCACCATGGCGAGCAGGCCGAGGCGGGCGACCGTCAGCCCGATGCGGTTGTCGAGCCCGAGATAGACGAGGGCGTTCTCGGCATAGGAATAGTTGCCGAGCACCGACGTCCAGGCGAAGAAGAAGATCGCAACCGCGATGAAGCTGTGGCCGGCGGCGCCGATTTCGGCGGTGAGCGCGGCCTGTGTCAGCGGCGTTCCCGTGAGGTCGCCGCCGGGCACCAGTGCGCCCGAGAGCAGGATCATGATGCCGGTCGCGGTGCAGATGAGCAGCGTGTCGATGAAGACGCCGAGCGCCTGCACCATGCCCTGCGACGAGGGATGGTGCGGATTGGGCGTAGCGGCGGCAGCGATGTTGGGCGCCGAACCCATGCCGGCCTCGTTGGAGAAGAGACCGCGCTTGACGCCGTTCAGCATGGCGCCAGCGATGCCTCCGACCGCCTGGTCGAAGCCGAACGCGCTCTTGATGATGAGCATGAATGCGGCCGGGACCTCGGCGATGTTGACGACGATTACATAGGCGGCGACGCCGAGATAGGCGATCGCCATGAAGGGGACGACATATTCCGCCCAGCGCGCGATGATCTTGATGCCGCCGAAGATCACGACGGCCGAGAGAAGTGCAACCGCGGCGCCGACGCCGAGCTTCGGAATGCCGAACGCTCCATTCATCGCTTCGGCGATCGAGTTCGCCTGCACCGCGTTGAAGACGAAGCCGAATACGAGCAGCAGGCAGATCGCGAAGACGACGGCCGCCCATGGCGCCTTCAGGCCGCGGGCGATGTAGAAGGCGGGACCGCCGCGGAATTCTCCGCTATGGCCGCGCACCTTGAAGAGCTGGGCCAGCGTGCTTTCGGCATAGGCCGTCGCCATGCCGAGCGCGGCGACGATCCACATCCAGAACAGCGCCCCCGGCCCCCCGAGCGTCATCGCGACGGCGACGCCGGCGAGATTACCGGTTCCGACCCGCGAGGCGAGGCTCGTACAGAGCGCCTGGAATGGCGTGATACCGGACGCATCCGTTTCAGGGGCGCGTGTCACCACCCTGATGAACTCGGGAAAATGCCGAATCTGCAGGAAGCCGAGGCGGAAGGTGAAATAGACGCCCACCGCCAGCAGGCCGTAGATCAGCACATAGCCCCAGAAGATGGTGTTCAGAAAATCGATGATGGCCGACATGGCCGCGCCCCGCTCGCCCTTGGCCGCGGCCCCCTCGCCGCGGCGACAACTCCGCCCGACGACAACTCTGCATGATAAGCGCCCGCCGCGCATCCGCTTTGCCGGCGCAGTCCACGACGGCGAGAACGCGGAGCCTCAGCCCCGGCGTTCTCCCCTCAACCCGCTGATCGTCGCCGTCGGCGAGATCGCTTCCGGGTCGCTCTTCACATGCAGGATCGCCGGCAGGCCGCTGGCCGCGGCGCGGGCGAAGGCGGCGGCGAAGTCGTCCGTGCGCTCGACCGTCTCGCCATGGCCGCCATAGGCCTTGGCGAGCGCGGCGAAATCGGGGTTTCTCAGCGCCGTCGCCGAGACGCGGCCCGGATAGGCCCGCTCCTGATGGGCGCGGATGGTGCCGTACATGCCGTTGTCGACGACGATGACGATCACCGCCGCGTCTTCCTGGACGGCGGTGGCAAATTCCTGGCCCGTCATCTGGAAGCAGCCGTCCCCGGCGAGCGCGACCACCATGCGCTCCGGATGGCGCAGCTTCGCCGCGATGGCGGCCGGCAGGCCATAGCCCATCGAGCCCGAGGTCGGCGCCAGCTGCGTGCCGGGGCCGCGGAAGCGGAAATAGCGGTGCAGCCAGCCGGCATAATTGCCGGCACCGTTGGTGACGATCGCGTCGGCGGGCAGCGCCGCGCGCAGCGCGCGGATCATGGCGCCGAGCTCGACGCCGGCCACCGCGCGCGCGGCCGGTTCGGACCAGGCGCGATAGGCGGCGTTGGCGGCGCGCGTCTCCTCGCCCCAAGGGATCGAGACCGGCGGATGCACGACCTCGAGCTGCGCCGCGAAGCCATTCGGCGTCGCATTGATGGCGAGCGTCGGCCGGTAGACGCGGCCGAGCTCCTCGGCGCTGGCATGGACATGCACCAGCTTCTGCTTCGGCTCGGGCGCCTCGATCAGCGTGTAGCCCGAGGAGGGAACCTCGCTCATGCGCCCGCCGATGAGGAGCAGCAGATCGGCGTTCCGGATCCGGGCCGCGAGCGCCGGATTGATGCCGAGCCCGATATCGCCGGCATAGTTCGGATGCTCGTGATCGAAGAGGCCCTGGCGGCGGAAGGAGACGCCGACCGGCAGGTCGAAGCGCTCGGCGAAGCGCCGCAGCGAGCCGACCGCCTTGTCGCTCCAGCGCGAGCCGCCGGCGATCACGAACGGGCGCTCCGCCGCCCAGAGCAGCTTCTGCAGCTGCGCCGTCTGCGTCAGGCCCGGATAGGTCTCGACCGGCTCGAAGGGCTGCGGCAGCGCCACCGTTGCATGCTCGCGCAGCATGTCCTCGGGCAGCGCCAGCACCACCGGTCCTGGCCGGCCGGAGGTCGCAACATGGAAGGCGCGCGACATGAGCTCGGGGATGCGATCGGCGCTGTCGATCTCCGCCACCCATTTCGCGACCTCGCCGAACATGCGCCGGTAGTCGATCTCCTGGAAGGCCTCGCGCTCCCGGTGGCCGCGCGCGATCTGGCCGACGAGGAGGATCATCGGCGTCGAATCCTGCCGCGCGATATGGAGCCCGGCCGCGCCGTTGGTGGCGCCCGGCCCGCGCGTGACGATGGCGACGCCCGGCCGGCCGGTCAGCTTGCCGTCGGCCTCGGCCATGATGGCCGCACCGCCCTCGTGGCGGGCATTGACGATGGCGATGCCGCTGTCCTTGAGCGCGTCGAGCACGGCGAGGAAGCTCTCGCCCGGCACCGTGAACACCCTGTCGACGCCGTTTTCGGCCAGCATGTCGACGATGAGCTGGCCGCCGGTGCGCGGCGTTGCGGGCGAGGTCAAGGGGAGGCACTCCGGTGGCGGGACGACGAGCGCGAACTTAGCGAACTCAGCGAGCGCCCGGCAAGCGCCGGCCCTGTTCGCGCCGCGATGGCGCGCCTAGCATGGAGGCGAATCCCGAGGAGGCGTCCCCTTGCGCGCTCGCCCGCTCCGTCATCTGCTCGCCACCCTCGCGCTGGCGCTCTCCCCGCTCGCGGCCATCGCTGCCGAGGAGGGCGGCGCGGCCTTTCCGACCACCGAATTCGCCGCCGGCGACAAGGCCGCGAGCCTCACCGATTCCGGCCTGTCGCTGCGTCTTTCCTATGAGCGGCGGCCGAAGCTCGACCCGGACCGCGACGTGCCGGTGCTGACGATCACGCGCAATGGAACCACGCTCCTGGAGACCGTCGGCGTCGCCTCCGGCATGGATATGCCCGCGGCGGACGCCTCCATCGCCGAGATCGATCCCTATCGGCTCGGCAAGGAGGTGTATTTCTCCTCCTATTCCGGCGGCGCCCATTGCTGCACGCGGGTAGTCGTCGCCGAGGACGGGCCGAAGGGCTGGACGGCGATCCCGGTCGGCAATTTCGATGGCGACGGCGATTATCTCGAGGATGTGGACGGCGACGGCGTCGCCGAGATCGCGACGCTCGACGACGCCTTCCTCTACGCCTTCGATTGCTATGCCTGCAGCGCCGCGCCGCTCGTCATCCATGCCGTGCGCGACGGGCAGGTGATCGATGTCAGCGCCGAGCCGCGCTTCCGCGCCGCCCATCAGCGCTGGCTGAACGAACTGGAGGATACCGGCGATCCGGAAACGCGCTGGTCCTCGCCCGGCTTCCTCGCCGGCTGGGTGGCGCAGAGCATCCGCGCCGGCTCCGGCGCCGCTGCCTATCAGGGGCTGCTCGACCACTGGGATTTCGCGGGAGACGCCGGCGAGGAGACGTGCCTCAGCGGAGACGACCTCGACCGCTGCCCGCAATCCGACCGCCGCGTCCTGAAATTTCCCGACCGGCTGAAGCTCTTCCTCGCGCGGCACGGCTATGCGCTTTAGTCCATCCAGCCTTGGAGGCCCCCTCTCCATCTCTCCTCCGCTGCGCGGGAGAGGGGGGCGGGCATCGGTGGCGTACTATTTGGTGTCTTGGTCAT
>CAWZZK010000125.1:0-26674 GCA_963966455.1 Kaistia sp.
GTCGCGCTCGCCCTCGCCGATCACGACGGTGCCGGCGATGGCGAGGTTGTTGAGTTCGCGGCGGAGCGCGTCGACGGCGGCCTGATCGGCGGCCTTCTCGTCACCACGGCCGCGCCAGCGGGCGGCGGCGACGGCGGCGCGCTCGGTCACGCGCACGAGTTCCAGCGTCAGGATGCGGTCAAGTCCCGCGGATTTCGGTTCCGTCAACACTGCCAATCTCCCCGCTCAGGCGAACTGTTCGATGCGTATCATCTGCGGTCGCTCGGCGATATGGCCGTCGACGCTGATCCGGTCGAGCGCGTCCTTGATCTGCGCTTCGGTCGTATCATAGGTGATCAGGATGACAGGCTGAGGTGCCATGGGCGTCGGATGCTCGGGCGCATCGGCGCGCGGCGCGCGGCGGCGCTGGACGATCGATTCGAGCGAGATGCCGTTCTCGGCCATGCGCTGCGCGATCGAGGCGAAGGCGCCGGGACGGTCATAGACGGAGAGGCGGATATAGTAGCCGCCCTCATGCGCCCGCATCGCCGCCTGGCGATAGGGCTCGAGCGTGGAGGCGGGCCGGCCGAAGGTGCCGACGACATCGCCGCGCGCGATGTCGGCGATATCGCTCATGACGGCCGAGGCCGTCGCATCGCCGCCTGCGCCGGGGCCGGACAGCACCAGGCGCCCGACGAAATCGGCCTCGACGGCGACGGCATTGGTCACGCCGTCGACGCGGGCGATCGGCGAGGATTTCGGCACCATGGTCGGGTGGACGCGCTGCTCGAAGCCGGTATCGGTGCGGCTGGCGACACCGAGCAGCTTGATTCGGTAGCCGAGTTCGTCCGCGGCCTCGATATCGGCGGTGGTGATCGAGCGGATGCCCTCGACATAGACCGCGTCGGCATCGATGCGGTTTCCGAAGGCGATGGCGGCCAGCAGCGACAGCTTGTGCGCCGTGTCGAAGCCGTCGATATCGAAGGTCGGATCGGCCTCGGCATAGCCGAGCCGCTGCGCCTCGGCGAGGCAGGTTTCGAAGGAAAGGCCCTCGCGCTCCATCTGCGTCAGGATGTAGTTGCAGGTGCCGTTCAGAATTCCATAGACGCGGGCGACGCGGTTGCCGGCGAGCGACTCGCGCAGCGTCTTGATGATCGGGATGCCGCCGGCCGCCGCCGCCTCGAAATTGAGCGAGACGCCCTTCGCCTCGGCGAGCGCGGCGAGCGCCGCGCCATGGCGGGCAAGCAGCGCCTTGTTGGCAGTGACGACATGCTTGCCGGCAGAAAGCGCCGCCTCGACCGCCGCGCGGGCCCCGCCCTCGGCGCCACCCATCAGTTCGACGAAGACGTCGATGTCGGGCGAGCGGGCCAGCGCGACGGGATCGTCGAACCAGGCGCAGTCGGAGACATCGACGCCGCGGTCGCGGCTGCGGTCACGCGCGGAGACGGCCGTGACGGCGATCATCCGGCCGCTGCGCACGCCTATATCGTGCCCGTGCCGGGCAACGAGGCGAATCAGGGACGCGCCGACTGTGCCCAGGCCCGCGACGCCCAGCCTCAAAACCGAATGATTCATCCATCGCCCCAGAGGGGCCCGGCCTATCGCCGGGCGCTGCTGATCGGGACGACGTTGTGCAACGTTTTGTCTGCCGATTCAAGGAAGCGGCGGATGTTCCGCGCGGCCTGGCGGATGCGCTGCTCGTTCTCCACGAGCGCGATGCGGACATATTCGTCGCCATGCTCGCCGAAGCCGACGCCGGGCGCCACCGCGACATCGGCCTTCTCGATCAGGAGCTTCGAGAATTCGAGGCTGCCGAGCGAGCGGAAGGGCTCGGGGATCGGCACCCAGGCGAACATCGAGGCGCGCGGCGCCGGGATATCCCAGCCGGCGCGGCCGAAGCTCTCGACCAGCGCGTCGCGGCGGTTCTTGTAGGTGCGGCGCATGTCGGCGATGCAGTCCTGCGGACCGTTCAACGCCGCCGTCGCCGCCACCTGGATCGGCGTATAGGCGCCATAGTCGAGATAGGATTTCACGCGGGCGAGCGCCGCGATCAGCCGCTCGTTGCCGACCGCGAAGCCCATGCGCCAGCCGGCCATGGAATAGGTCTTCGACATCGAGGTGAACTCGACCGCCACGTCGATGGCGCCCGGCACCTGCAGGATCGAGGGCGGCGGATAGTCGTCGAAATAGATCTCGGCATAGGCGAGGTCGGAGAGCACGAAGAGATCGTGCTTGCGCGCGAAGGCGACGACGTCGCGGTAGAAATCGAGATCGGCGACATGCGCGGTCGGGTTGGACGGATAGCAGAGCACGACGGCGATCGGCTTCGGGATCGAATGGATCACCGCCCGCTCCATCGCGTGGAAGAACTCCGGGCCGGGCTCGGACGGCACCGAGCGGATGACGCCGCCGGCCATCAGGAAGCCGAAGGCGTGGATCGGATAGGACGGGTTGGGGCAGAGCACCACGTCGCCCGGCGCGGTGATGGCCTGCGCCATGTTGGCGAAGCCTTCCTTCGAGCCGATCGTTGCGACGACCTGGGTCGCCGGATCAAGCTTCACGCCGAAGCGGCGCTCGTAATAGGCGGCCTGAGCCTTGCGCAATCCGTTGATGCCGCGCGAGGCCGAATAGCCGTGTACGTCGGGGCGCGCCGCGGTCTCGGCGAGCTTCTGCACGATGTGCTGCGGCGTCGGCAGGTCGGGATTGCCCATGCCGAGATCGATGATGTCGGCGCCTGCGGCCCGTGCGCTCGCCTTAAGCCGGTTGACCTGCTCGAAGACGTATTGCGGCAGACGCCGCACGCTGTGGAACTCGCTCATGGCTCCGAATCCATTTCGGGTGGATGTTCTTTTTCAAGTCTTGCTACGCGCCGGCTCCGGCGCGGCGCGGTTCATAACAGAGAACCGCGGCCGAAGGTGAGCGCTTTCATTACGGGCATTTCGTGGCATCGACGACCTTGTCGGTGCCGCATCCGTTCCTGATCTCCTCGAGGGTCAGTTCGCCATGCGTGCGGGCGATCTGGTCGAGTTCCGCCGCCGAGGCGGCGCCCTGCTGCTTGGCGTCGGCGCCGGCCTGCGGGCTCGCGACGGAGCCCTTGGCCTTGATCGCCGCCATGGCCTTCTGCTGCTCGTCCGGCGTCAGCGGCTTGCCCGGCTGGGGAACGCCGCCGACATTGATGTTCGGGTAGGTCCCGTCCTTCTGCAGCTCCGGATCGGGGCTGAAATCGAATGTCTTCTTGACCGTTGTGCACCCGGCAAGCGCCGCGGCCAGCGCCAGCGCGAGCCCGAGAGAGAAAACCCGCCGCCGCATTCCGCCATCCGCCATCGCCGTCATCTCATTCTCTGCCTGGAGGGTAAGCGCTCTCTTAAGGCCGACCCGGATATGCCTCGCCGTGCGGAACTATTACACTCGCCGCGTCGCGTTTGCAGCGCCGACGGGCAAAAGCCATCGACGGAGAGAGCATGGCCGGGGACAAGAACGGTTCGGGCGACGCGAAATCCGCGGCAGGATCGCCGATCAGCCTCATGGTCAAGGACCCGGAAAGGCTGGCGCGCAACATCGCGCTGATCGTCGAGGCTCTCTCGCGCGCGGCCGCCAACTATCTGAAACCGCGTGAGAACGGCTCGGTCTCCGGCGATCTCGTCGATGAGATCAGCGAGATCGTGAAGACGCTCTCGAAGGTCGTCGAATACTGGACCTCGGACCCGACCCGCAGCCTGACGGCGCAGACCCGCCTGTTCGGCCGCTATTTCGCGCTCTGGAACACGATGATCGCGCGCATGGCCGGCGCCGAGATGCCGCCGGTCGCCAAGCCCGACCCGCGCGACAAGCGCTTCCAGGACCCGCAATGGTCCGAAAACACCTATTTCGACTTCATCAAGCAGTTCTATCTCGTGACGGCGCAATGGGCGGACGAACTCGCCCGCGACGCCACAGAACTCGACCAGCACACCCGCCTCAAGGCGCGATTCTATGTGCGCCAGGTCGCCAATGCGGTCTCGCCGTCAAATTTCCTCTTCACCAATCCCGAGATCCTGCGCGACACGCTCGATTCGAGCGCCGAGAATCTGGTGCGCGGCGCCAACATGCTGGCCGACGACATCGCCGCCGGCGAGGGCGAGCTCAAGATCCGCCAGGTCGATACCAAGAGCTTCACCATCGGCGGCAATCTCGCGCTGACGCCCGGCAAGGTCGTGCACCAGAACGATGTCTGCCAGCTCATCCAGTACAAGCCGGCGACCGCCGAGGTGCTGAAACGGCCGCTCTTCATCGTGCCGCCCTGGATCAACAAGTTCTACATTCTCGATCTCAACCCCGAGAAATCCTTCATCAAATGGGCGGTCGAGCAGGGCCACACCGTCTTCGTCGTGTCCTGGGTCAATCCCGACGAGCGGCAGGCCGGCAAGAGCTTCGAGCACTACATGCGCGAGGGCATCCTGGAATCGCTCGACGTCATCGAGAAGATCACCCGCGAGAAAGAGGTGAACGCCATCGGCTACTGCGTCGGCGGTACGCTGCTCTCCTTCACGCTCGCCTATATGGCGGCGACCGGCGACACGCGCATCGCGGCGGCGACATTGTTCGCGACGCAGGTCGACTTCACCTTCGCCGGCGATCTCAAGGTGTTCATCGACGAGGAGCAGATCGAGCACATCGAGAAGAAGATGAGCGTGCGCGGCTATCTGGAGGGGAAGAACATGGCTTCCTCCTTCAACATGCTGCGCTCGAACGAGCTCATCTGGTCCTATGTCGTTAACAACTACTTCCGCGGCCGCGAGCCGATCCCGTTCGATCTCCTGTTCTGGAATTGGGACGCCACGCGAATGCCGGCCGCCAACCACTCGTTTTATTTGAGGAACTGCTACCTCGACAACAAGCTGGCCAAGGGCGAATTGCAGGTCGGCGAGACGAAGCTGTCGCTGCGCGACGTGAAGATTCCGATCTTCAACCTCGCGACGCGCGAGGACCATATCGCGCCGCCGCGCTCGGTCTTCTACGGCTCGTCCTTCTTCGGCGGGCCGGTGACTTTCGTGCTGTCGGGCTCGGGCCATATCGCCGGCGTCGTCAATCCGCCGGTGCGCAAGAAGTACCAGTACTGGACGGGGCCGGCGCCGGTCGGCGACGGTTTCGACGAATGGCTGATTCATGCCGAGGAGCATCCGGGCTCCTGGTGGCCGCACTGGCAGGCCTGGATCGAGAGCCTCGACGACACCCGCGTCAAGGCACGCATTCCCGGCGGCCGCCGCGTCAAGCCGATCGAGGACGCGCCGGGCAGCTATGTAAAGGTGATGTCGGCCTGAAGCAGATCATGCCCGGGACGAGCCCGGGCATGACGTCTTGTCCGTCGCCTCGGAACGGCCGGGTCAGGCCTGAACGAAGGCCAGGAGGTCGGCGTTCAGCACGTCGGCGTTGACGGTCAGCATGCCATGCGAGAAGCCCGGATAGGTCTTGAGCTGGCCGTTCTTGAGCAGCTTGGCCGAGAGGCGCGAGGAATCGTCGATCGGCACGATCTGGTCGTCCTCACCATGCAGCACCAGCGTCGGCACGGAGATCGACTTCAGGTCCTCGGTCTGGTCTGTCTCGGAGAAGGCCTTGATGCCGTCATAATGCGCCTTGGCGCTGCCGGTCATGCCCTGGCGCCACCAATTGGCGATCACCGGCTCGGAGACCTTGGCGCCCTGGCGGTTGAAGCCGTAGAACGGACCCTCGGCGACGGCGCGGAAGAAGTCGGCGCGGTTGGCGGCGAGCGCGGAGCGGAAGCCGTCGAACACCTCCATCGGCAGGCCGCCGGGGTTCGAAGCCGTCTTCACCATGATCGGCGGCACGGCGCTGACGAGGACCGCCTTGGCGACGCGGCCCTGCGGCTCGCCGAACTTGGCGACATAGCGGGCGACTTCGCCGCCGCCGGTCGAATGGCCGATATGGACGGCGTTGCGGAGGTCGAGATGTTCGGCGACGGCGCTCGCATCCGCCGCGTAGTGATCCATGTCGTGGCCTTCGGAGACCTGCGCCGAACGGCCATGGCCGCGGCGGTCATGCGCGACGACGCGGTAGCCCTTGGCGAGGAAGAACAGCAGCTGCGCATCCCAATCGTCGCTGGACAGCGGCCAGCCATGGTGGAAAACGATCGGCTGCGCGTCCTTCGGACCCCAGTCCTTGTAGAAGATCTCGACGCCGTCCTTGGTCGTGACATAAGCCATGATCTCGTCCTTCGCTGCGGGACGGCGGGGGTGCCGTCGCCATGCGTCTGGTTCTAGGTCCTGCCGCGCGCTCTGCCGCGTGGCGCATCCGACAATATACGGGGCAAAAGTGACAGCATGACCATGGCAGTCGATCTTTGCGCCGAAGTGGGCCTGGTGATCTTCCCGGACTGCCAGCTTTCGGCGGTCTATGGCCTGACCGACGTTTTCCGCATCGCCGGAGAGACGAGCGCCGCCCGCTCCGAGGGCGAAACGGCGCATGCGGTCCGCGTCAGCCACTGGCAGCTTACGCCCGACGGTCGCGACGTCGTCTGCAGCTATGACAGTCATCCCGGCCTGCCGCACCGGCTGACCTATCTCATCACGCCGCCGAGCCTCATCGTCCCCTCACGTATGCAGCCGATGGGCAATCTGACCGACTGGCTGGCAGGCCGGCACGCGGCGGGCACGACGCTGGTCTCGGTCTGCGCCGGCGCCTTTCTCGTTGCGGAAACCGGCCTTCTCGACGGCAGAACGGCGACGACGCACTGGGCCTTCGCGGCCGAGCTCGCGCGACGCTATCCGCAGATCCGCGTCGATTCGAGCCGGATGGTCATCGACGAGGGCGACATCGTCACGGCGGGCGGCATCCTCGCCTGGACAGATCTCGGGCTGACGCTGGTGGCGCGCCATCTCGGCCCGACCGTCATGCTCGATACCGCGCGATTCCTGCTCATCGATCCGCCGGGCCGGCTGCAGCAGCCCTATGGCGGCTTCGTCGACCGGCGCGATCATGGCGACGCGGCGATCCTGAAGGCCCAGCTCTGGATGCACGGCAACGGCGCGCGCGAGCACACGATCCCCGAACTCGCCGAGATTGCCGGGCTCGGCGAGCGCACCTTCCAGCGCCGTTTCCAGAAGGCGACCGGCATGAAGGCGACGGAATATGCGCAGCAGATCCGTATCGAGCGGGCACGCGAGGCGCTGGAACTGACGCGCAAGCCCGTCGAGCAGGTCGCCTGGGATGTCGGCTATGGCGACCCTTCCGCCTTCCGCCGCATCTTCCAGCGCATCACCGGCCTGGCGCCGGCCGACTACCGGCGCCGTTTCGGCCTGATGCAGCGCGAGGCGGCGGGACCGGCCGGCGACGCTACTGCCTGAGCGTGCCTGCCTTGCGCGCTGCGAAAGTGGCGAGCACGTCCATCAGAGCCGGCGACAGGCAGTCATAGGGCTCGAGCCCGATCTCGCGGATGCGACTGCGGATGCCGTCCATTGCGCGCGGGGGCACACCGCTCTCGATGACCGACGAGACGAAGGCGGCGAATTGCGGCGCCTGCCAGCCCTTGTCCTTCGAAAGCTCGGTATGGACGAAGGTGAGCCCCTTGAAGGCGTGATCGCGCTCGACCGGCCCATGCATATGCGCGCCGCAGGCCTTGCAGGCATGGCGCTGGATGAGCGCCGACGGATCGACGACCTGGAGCTTGTCGCCGTTGTCGGTGACATGGACATTGGCCGTCGGCGCGACGGCGACGATCGAGAGGATCGCGCCGGCCGGCTTCCAGCATTTCGTGCAGCCGCAAGCATGGTTGTGCGCGACCTGCCCGTCGATGCGCACCTTGACCGGGCGGTCGGCACAAAGGCATGTCAGCGTACCGCCCGGGAAACTCTCCGAACCCGCGACGACGCCATCGTCGATCGCCGGATGAAGGCGAACCTTGTCTGGCATTTCCTGCTCCCTCGGCATTCTTGTCGCGGCCCTCTTCCGGGGCCGCCGACAGGAACGCTAATCCCGTTCCCCGATCTTGGGAACGGGATCGCGGAAGCGTGATGCCGCCCTATTCGAGGCCGGCGGCCTCCGGGAGGCCGAGCGAGAGGTTGAGGTTCTGCACGGCGGCGCCGGAGGCGCCCTTGCCGAGATTGTCGAGCAGCGCGAGGGCGAGGCCCTGCCCGTTCGCCTCGTTGCCGAACACCATGATCCGCAGGCGGTTGGTGTCGTTGAGGTTTTCCGGATCGATCAGGGCGTGGAAGCCGGCCGCGCCGGCCCGCGCCTTCTGCACCTCCGCCGCGTCCTCGACGCCGAGCACCTCGATGAAGCGCTCGCCGGCATAGTGCTTCTCATAGGCTTTGGTGAGATCCTCAGCCTTCGGCGCGCCCGGCAGGCGGCCGAGATGCAGCGGCAGCTCGATGATCATGCCCTGCGCGAAGCGGCCGACCGACGGCGTGAAGATCGGCGCTTCCGCGATCGCCCCATAGCGGACGATCTCGGGCAGATGCTTGTGTGCGAGCGTGAGCCCATAGGGGCGGAACGCGTCATGCGATCCGGGCGGCGGAGTCTGCTGCTCGAACTCGGCGATGAGGCCCTTGCCGCCGCCGGAATAGCCCGAGATGCCGTTGACGACGAGCGGCCAATCGGCGGGAAGCAGGCCGGCATCGACCAGCGGGCGGATGAGCGCGATGGCGCCCGTCGCATAGCAGCCGGGATTGGCGATCCGGGTCGCGCCGGCGATCTTCGCCCGCTGGTCGCCATCGAGTTCGGCGAAGCCATAGGCCCAGCCGGGGAAGACGCGATGCGCGGTCGAGGCGTCGATGATGCGGGTCGCGGGATTGGTGACGAGCGTCACCGCCTCGCGCGCGGCATCGTCCGGCAGGCAGAGGATGACGGCGTCGGCCAGATTCATGATCTCGGCGCGCGCGGTCCTGTCCTTGCGGTGCTCCGGGTCGATGGTGAGGAGCGCGATATCCGGCCGGCCCTCGAGGCGCTGGCGGATCTGCAGCCCCGTCGTTCCGGCCTCGCCATCGATGAAAACCTTGGCAGACATGTTCGCTTCCTCTGAGGAACCCGGACTTCACGCGCCGATGCGGCGGGCCGCAGCCGGCTTAACAGGTGGATGTGACAGGGCCATAGAAAAAGGGCGCCCGGTTGCCCGAAGCGCCCTTTCGCGTTGAATGATCGACGCGGCTTAGCGCTTCGAGAACTGGAAGCTGCGGCGGGCCTTGGCGCGGCCGTACTTCTTGCGCTCGACGACGCGGCTGTCGCGGGTCAGGAAGCCGCCCTTCTTAAGGACGCCACGCAGTTCCGGCTCGTAGTAGGTCAGCGCCTTCGAGAGGCCATGGCGCAGCGCGCCGGCCTGGCCCGACAGGCCGCCGCCGGCGACCTTGGCGTCGACGTCATACTGGCCGTTGCGATTGGCGACGCCGATCGCCTGGCGAACCAGCATCTGCAGCACGGGACGGGCGAAATAGGCCGAGAAGTCCTTGCCGTTGACGGTGATCTTGCCGGTGCCGGGACGGATCCAGACGCGGGCGATCGCGTTCTTGCGCTTGCCGGTCGCATAGGCACGGCCATGCGCGTCGAGCTTCTGAACGTGAACCGGGGCGGCGTTCTCGGTCGAGGCCGCGACGAGGCCCTGGAGGGACTGGAGATCGGCCATGGTCAGGCAACCCTCTTGTTCTTCGGATTGAGCGCCGCGACGTCGAGGACTTCCGGCTGCTGCGCCTCATGCGGATGCTCGGCACCGGCATAGACGCGGAGATTGGAGAACTGGCGACGGCCGAGCGGACCCTCGGGCAGCATGCGCTCGACGGCCTTCTCGATGACGCGCTCCGGGAAACGGCCCTCGATCAGCTGGCGCGGGCTGCGCTCCTTGATGCCGCCGATATAGCCGGTGTGCCAGTAGTAGCGCTTGTCGGTATATTTGCGGCCGGTGAAGACGACCTTCTCCGCATTGATGACGATGACGTTGTCGCCGTCGTCGACATGCGGGGTGAAGCTCGCCTTGTGCTTGCCGCGCAGGCGGTTGGCCACGATCGTGGCGAGCCGTCCGACGACAAGATCCGTGGCGTCGATCAGAATCCACTTCTTCTCGACATCCGCCGGCTTGGTGGAGATGGTGCTCATTCTTAAACCCGTTTCTCGTGCCCGTTCAGGCAGGGGAATGGAGGCGGCAGGGCCTTCACCCCGTCGTTGGCGCTTCGTCTACAGGGGCGGCGCTCTCGCGTCAACCATGACGAACGCATGGCAAAGCCGATTTCTGCATGAATTCCATCGGCATGGCCACGATCGTACCATGATACCACATAGGGACGGAGGCGGATTTCCGCCACGATGACGTGCTCTACTGCGCTGGCGAGCGGGAAGGTCCGCCCCGGGCCTTCCCGCGCCCGGTCGATCGGCTATTGTGCTGCGCAACAGGCACGGTCAGGGAACGACAGATGACGGAAAACGGCCTCTCCCCGCGGCTGAGCATCGTGACGCTCGGCGTCGCGAATGTCGCGCGGGCGCGCAGTTTCTACGAGAAGCTCGGCTGGCAGCCGTCCTCGGCCAGCCAGGAGCAGATCGTCTTCTTCCAACTGTCCGGCGTCGTTCTCGCGCTCTTCAACCGTGAGCAGCTCGCCGACGACGCGACCGTGGCGCCGGCCGGCGACGGCTTCCGCGCCGTGACACTCGCGCACAATGTCGAATCGGAAGCAGCGGTCGATGCCGCCCTCGCCCATGCCGAGCGCAGCGGCGCCTCGATCGTGAAGCCAGCCTCGAAGGTCTTCTGGGGCGGCTATTCCGGCTATTTCGCCGATCCCGACGGCCATCTCTGGGAGG
This sequence comes from Kaistia sp., assembly GCA_963966455.1. Taxonomy (GTDB): domain Bacteria; phylum Pseudomonadota; class Alphaproteobacteria; order Rhizobiales; family Kaistiaceae; genus Kaistia; species Kaistia cartagenensis. The sequence continues at coordinate 10,753 of CAWZZK010000125.1, forward strand.
TGGCCTACAACCCGTTCTTCGCCTTCGACGAGGCCGGCCGCCTCGCCCTGCCGGGCCCGGCCGCATGAAAAGGCTTGCCATGACGCTCCCCCGCATCACGACACGTCCGATGAGTATGCTTCGCCTTGCCCTCCCGCTCGTCGCGGTAGCGCTGTTCGCGCCGCTGCCGGCGCTCGCCATCCAGCCCTATGAGGCCGTCACGGCAACCTACGACACCGCGGGCGCCGACGATCCCGGGCTCAAGACCTTTCTCGAATCGCTCCGCAAGGCCCTGGATTCCAGCGATTCCACCTTCTTGAAGCTCGCCGTCGCCAAGGATCTCGCGATCTATGCGCCGGCCGTCGGCTTCCCCGACGGCGCGGCGCATGGGCCGCTCGCCAATCCCGACAAGCATGAATCGGCGCAGCGCCTCGACGAGGCGGCGGCGCTGATGGGCTCGGCCGATGTCGAATATACCCGCGACGACCTCGACAGCATGATCCTCGATCTTTTCGGTACCGCGCTGGAGCCGGGCACGATCGGCAAGTCGGCCATCGCCAGCGGCAAGCTGTGCGCTCCGGCCGAACCGGTTTTCGACCGCGCCAAGGCGCTCGCCATGGCCGAGGCTGCCGACGTGCCGCCGGGCAATCTCTGGATCCTCTCGGAGAAGACCGACTTCCACGAGAAGCCGGACGCGAAGTCGCCGGTGGTCGAGACGCTGCCCGCCCATGCGATCGTCCCCTTCATCGAAGGATCGGTCGACGTGCCCTCCGACAGCGCCACCACCGAGGCCGAAGCCGCCGAGGAGACCGATGGCGGCGAGGGCGGCTGGTATTCCGTCGCGCTGCCCTCGGGCAAGATCGGCTATGCTTCGAACGATGCCTCGCTCGGCTTCCAGGCGGTCAGCGTCTGTTTCGGCAAGGTGGACGACAACTGGCTCGTGACCGCGGTCATCGTGCCGAGCCTTTAGGAAACGCGATGCCCGTCAACCACGACCGGTACGACGACGCCTATCTGCGCGAGATTCTCGAGACGACGCGCACCATCGCCATGGTCGGGGCCAGCGCCAAGACCGAGCGGCCGAGCCATGGCGTGCTCGCCTATCTCATCAGCTGCGGCTACGAGACCTACCCGGTGCATCCCGGCCTCGCCGGCGGCGCCATCCTCGATCGTACGGTCTATGCGAGCCTCGCCGATGTCCCGGTGTCGATCGACATGGTCGACGTGTTCCGCAATTCCGATGCGATCGCGGCGCTCGCCGACGAGATTCTGGCGCTGCCGCGCCTCCCGCGCGTCGTCTGGCTGCAGCTCGGCATCCGCAACGACGAGGCGGCCGCGAAGCTGGAGGCGGCCGGCATCAAGGTCGTCATGAACCGATGCCCGGCCATCGACCGCCCTCGCCTCCTCGGGCGCTGACGGGTTTCGGCAAATTCATCCTGAGATCGCGCGATCTGGCGGAACAATGTTCTTTGCCTGCGCCTGCCCGTCCGCGCTATCGATAGAAAAAGTGCGCCACAATCTGGGAGGTGATCATGGCCGAAGACAGGATTCCGGGATTCTCGACGCTCGCCGTCCATGCCGGCGCGCAGCCGGACCCGACGACCGGCGCCCGCGCGACGCCGATCTACCAGACGACGTCCTTCGTGTTCGAGGATGTCGACCACGCGGCGTCGCTGTTCGGCCTGCAGGCCTTCGGCAATATCTACACCCGCATCGGCAACCCGACCAACGCGGTGCTGGAAGAGCGCATCGCGGCGCTGGAGGGCGGCACCGCGGCGCTCTCCGTCGCCTCGGGCCACGCGGCGCAGTTGCTCGTCTTCCACACGCTGCTCTCGCCGGGTGACGAATTCGTCGCGGCGCGGAAGCTCTATGGCGGCTCGATCAACCAGTTCTCCAACGCCTTCAAGAGCTTCGGCTGGAACGTCGTCTGGGCCGATCCCGACGATATCGGCTCGTTCGAGCGGGCGATCACGCCGAAGACCAAGGCGATCTTCATCGAGTCCATCGCCAATCCCGGCGGCATCGTCACCGACATCGCGGCCATCGCCGCCGTCGCCAAGCGGGCCAATGTGCCGCTCATCGTCGACAACACGCTGGCGACGCCCTATCTGGTGAAGCCGTTCGAGCATGGCGCCGATATCGTCGTCCATTCGCTGACCAAGTTCCTCGGCGGCCATGGCAATTCGATCGGCGGCGTCATCGTCGACGGCGGCCGCTTCAACTGGTCGCGCGAAGGGCGCTATCCGAAGCTTTCGCAGCCGCTCGCCGAATATGGCGGCATCGTTCTGGCCGAGAGCTTTGGCAATTTCGCCTTCGCCATTGCCTGCCGCGTGCTCGGCCTCCGCGATCTCGGGCCGGCGCTCGCGCCGCACAGCGCCTTCCTGATCCTCACCGGCATCGAGACGCTGCCGCTGCGCATGCAGCGCCATTCCGACAATGCGCTCGCCGTCGCCGAATTCCTGGCCGACCATCCGGCCGTGTCCTGGGTCAGCTATGCCGGCCTGCCGGGCGACCGCTACCACAACCTCGCCCGCCGCTATGCGCCGAAGGGCGCCGGCGCGGTGCTCACTTTCGGGCTCGCCGGCGGCTATGACGCGGGCATCAAGCTCGTCTCATCGGTGAAGCTGTTCTCGCATCTCGCCAATATCGGCGACACGCGCTCGCTGATCATCCACCCGGCCTCGACGACGCATCGCCAGCTCACCGACGCGCAGAAGGTGGCCGCCGGCGCCGGTCCGGACACGGTCCGCCTCTCGGTCGGCATCGAGGACAAGGAAGACATCATCGCCGACCTGCAGCAGGCGCTGGGATAAGGCTGGCGTCCCTCCCTCTCCCATTGGGAGAGGGCTGGGGGTGAGGGGCTTTCGGTCGTGGTGAGGGTTCGTCGTCCGGGACGAAGACCCTCACCCGGGCCCTCTCCCGGAGGGAGAGGGGGAAGGAAAGACCCTGCCCTTACGCCGCCTGGCCGGCTGCCCAGCCGGAGGCCCAGGCCCATTGGAAATTGTAGCCGCCGAGCCAGCCGGTGACGTCGACGACCTCGCCGACGAAGAAAAGGCCCGGCACGCGCTTCGCCATCATCGTCTTCTGGTCGAGTTCGTCGGTGTCGATGCCGCCGACGGTGACCTCGGCGGTGCGGTAGCCTTCCGAGCCGCTCGGGCGCAGCATCCAGCCGTTCACCGCCGTATCGATCGCGGCCAGCACCGCGTCGCTGCAATCGGCGAGCCGTGGCCGTGCCCCGGCCTCGTCGGCGACGAATTGCGCGAGCCGCTTCGGCAGAATCTCGCCGAGCAGCGTCGCGGGCGACTGGCGACCATGGGTGGTCCGCGCCTCGCGAAGCCGCGGCAAGAGGTCGACCGATGGCGCAAGCGCGACGCGGATCGGCTCGCCGGCCTTCCAGAAGGACGAGATCTGCAGGATCGCCGGGCCTGAAAGGCCGCGATGGGTGAAGAGCAGCGCCTCGTCGAACGCCGTCTTGCCGAAGCTGGCTTTGCCCTCGACCGACAGCCCGGCGAGCGGCGCGGTCTTCTCGAGCAGCGCCGGTTCGAAGGTCAGCGGGACGAGACCCGGCCGGGTGGGCAGGACTTCGAGCCCGAACTGGCGGGCGATGCGGTAGCCGAAATCGGTCGCGCCCATCTTGGGGATCGACAGGCCGCCGGTCGCGACGACAAGCGATCGAGCCTCGACGGGGCCGTCCGGCAACACGACGCGGAAGCCCTCCGGCCCATGCTCGACCGCGCTGACGGGCGCCCCGAGGCGGAGCGTCACGCCGCCCATCGCCATTTCCGCGACCAGCATCTCGACGATCTGCTTCGCCGAGCCGTCGCAGAAGAGCTGGCCGAGCTTCTTCTCGTGCCAGGCGATGCGGTGGCGCTCGACGAGCGCGATGAAATCGCGCGGCGTGTAGCGCTTCAGCGCCGAGATGGCGAAGCGCGGATTGGCCGAGAGGAAGTTCGCCGGGGTCGCGCCGAGATTGGTGAAATTGCAGCGCCCGCCACCCGAGATGCGGATCTTCTCGCCGGGCGCGCGGGCGTGATCGACGACGAGCACGCTGCGGCCGCGCCGGCCGGCCTCCGCCGCGGCCATCATGCCGGCGGCGCCGGCTCCGATGACGACGACATCGAACGGGCTCACGCAGACCGCTCCGCCGCGAAGATGCTTGCGATGCCGGCTTCGTCGAGGACGCGGAAGGCGCCCGGCTCGAGATCGGCCGGCAGGTCGAGCCCGCCGACACGGTCGCGATGCAGTGCGTCGACATGGTTTCCGAGCGCGGCGAACATGCGGCGCACCTGGTGGTAGCGGCCCTCGTTCAGCGTCACGAAGACTTCGGTCGGCCCGATCACCTCCATCGCGACGGGAAGCAGCGGCTTCTCCTCGCCTTCAAGCATCAGAGTCCCCGAAGCGAGGGCCGCGCCTTCGCCGCCCGAAAGCGGTCGGGCGAGATGGACATGATAGCGCTTCGGCACATGGCTCTTCGGCGCGATGATCCGGTGCAGCAGCGCGCCGTCGTCGGTGAGAAGGATGAGGCCCGAGGTCTCCTTGTCGAGCCGGCCCACGGTGGAGAGCGCCGGATCGCGCCGCCGCCAGCGCTCCGGCAGCAGACCATAGATGAGCGGACCGGCATCCTTCTGCGAGCAGGTGACCCCGAGCGGCTTGTTGAGCATCAGGACGAGGCCGGGCGGCGGATCGAGCGGCGTGCCGGCGACGGTCATGCGGGAGACGAGGTCCGGCTTCACATAGATGCGCTGCGCCGGATCGGTCTCCGCCTCGCCGTCGAGGATCACCCGCCCGCCCTCAATGAGCGCCTGCACCTCGCGGCGCGAGCCGTAGCCGAGATTGGCGAGCAGCTTGTCCAGCCGGGCCGTCGGGATCTTGGCCGTCATCGGATGGCCTCGACGAGCTTGTAGCCCTCGCTGCCGCCATCGCCGAGCGGGCGCACCTGCGCGAAGGCCTCCGTGAGCACGCCTTCATAGGGAAGATGCAGGTTGGCCGTGAGATAGAGCCGCCCGCCACGGCGCAAGGACTGCGCGGCGCGGCGGATGAAGGTCTGGCCGAGCTGGCGATCCTCGATGCCGCCGTCATGGAAAGGCGGGTTCATGACTACGAAGTCGAGCCCCTCCGGCAGATTGCGGGCCGTGCGCACATCCGCCCACAGGAAGCTGGCGCGAGGATCGACGACATTGTGCTCGGCACACTCGACCGCACGGCGGTCGATATCGACGAGGAGCAGCGAGGTCACCGGCGGCGAGGTCAGCACCGCGCGGGCGAGGACGCCGATGCCGCAGCCGAAATCGGCGCCGCGCCCCGAGACGACCGGCAGCGTGTCGATCAGCTGGCGCGTCGCCGGATCGACCCGGTCGAAAGCGAAGATGCCGGGCTGCGACCAGAGCCCGAGTTCCGGAATGATGCGCGGCTTGCCGGCCTCGATCGCCGCTTCGATGCCGGTGAGCGGACGATCCTTGCGGACGGTGGCGATGCGGTGATGGCGGCGCGGCACGGCCTCGGCGTCGAGCCCGAAGGCTTCGAGTTCGGCGGCAAGGCGGCTGCCGCCCTTGCGGATCGGCGCCATGACGGTGATCTCACCGCCCTCGGTGAGCGCCTCGAGGCCGAGCGCCAGGGCATGGCCGCGCTCGACGGTGCCGGGCGGCGCCAGCATCACGAGCGAGGCGAGGCTGCCCGCGGCGTCCTCGAGCCGCGACGCGCCCGGCACCAGCGGCGAAAACTGGACCGCGCCTGCCGGAACCTCGGAGAGGTCCGGTGGCGGAACGCCGTAGACGCCGTGCTGCTTCTGCTCTTCTGCCATGCCCGATCCTGCCGTGAACGCGCGTTCCTACAGGCGAAGACGCCGCGGCGAAAGAGTTTTGGCTTTACGCGCCGCCGCGCGCCTCAGTATGGAGGGCAGCCGGAGACAGAACGCCCCATGCGCCCCGACATCCTCAACCCGCTCTTTCGCGACGTGACAAGCCTAGCCGGGGTCGGTCCGAAAGTCGGCGAGGCGATCGGTCGCCTGCTCGGGACCGAGGAAGGCGCAGGCCTGCCGCGCGTCGTCGATCTCCTCTTCCATCTGCCGACGGCGATCGTCGACCGCCGCAACCAGCCGGGCGTCGCCCGCTCGCCGGAAGGCGCCATCGTGACGCTCGAGCTTCGCATCGACCGGCATGTGCCGCCGCCGCCGGGACACCGCAAGCAGCCCTACCGGGTCTTTGCCGATGACGACAGCGGCGAGATCGCGCTCGTCTTTTTCCATGCCGAGACGGCCTTCCTCGAACGCATGATGCCGATCGGCGCGACCCGTTATGTCAGCGGCCGCGTCGAATGGTTCAACGGCCGGCCGCAGATGGTCCATCCCGACCATGTCGTGGACCGCGAGGCGTTCGAGAAGCTGCCGATGGTCGAACCCGTCTATCCGATGACGGCCGGCCTCGCCCGCAAGACGCTCGCCCGCGCCGTGCAGGGCGCGCTGCAGGTGGTGCCGGAATTCAGCGAGTGGATGGACGCGCCGCTGCTGGCGCAACGCAAGTGGCCCGCATTCGGGCCTGCGCTGCGGGCCGCGCATTCGCCCTCGGCCGAAGCCGACCTTTCGCCCGAAAGCCCGCATCTCTCGCGCCTCGCCTATGACGAGATCCTCGCGAGCCAGTTGGCGCTGGCGCTGACGCGCGCCAATCTTCGCCGCGCCTCGGGCCTCGCCCGGCGCGGCGACGGGCGCATGCGGAGGGCGATCACCGCCGCCCTGCCCTTCAGCCTGACGGGCAGCCAGCTCCAGGCCATCGCCGAGATCGAGGCCGATCTCGCGGCGCCCGACCGCATGCTGAGGCTGCTGCAGGGCGATGTCGGCTCGGGCAAGACTCTCGTGGCGCTGATGGCGGCGGCGACCGTCGTCGAAGCGGGATCGCAGGCGGCGCTGATGGCGCCGACCGAGCTTCTGGCGCGCCAGCATGCGAAGACGCTGGCGCCGCTCGCCGCTGCGGCCGGCATGCGGCTCGCCGTGCTCACGGGACGCGAGAAGGGCCGCGAGCGGCAGGCGATCCTCGACGCGCTCGCCGACGGCTCGCTCGATGTCATCGTCGGCACGCATGCCGTCTTCCAGGCAGGGGTCGAATTCCACGATCTCGGCCTCGCCATCGTCGACGAGCAGCACCGCTTCGGCGTTCACCAGCGGCTCGCCCTCGCCGGCAAGGGCTCGGCGACGGATATCCTCGTGATGACCGCGACGCCGATCCCGCGCACGCTCGTCCTCGCCGCCTTCGGCGACATGGATGTCTCCCGGCTGACGGAGAAACCCGCCGGTCGGAAGCCGATCGAAACGCGGACCATTCCGCTCGAACGGCTCGACGAGGTCGTCGGGCGGATCGGCTCGGCGATCGCCGCCGGCGCGAAGGCTTACTGGGTCTGCCCGCTGGTCGAGGAATCGGAAGAGGTGGACGCCGCCGCGGCGGCGGCGCGCTTCGCCGAACTCCGATCGGCGCTCGGGCCCATGGTCGGGCTCGTGCACGGGCGGATGAAGGCGGCCGAGAAAGACGCGGCGATGCTCGCCTTCCAGCGCGGCGAAACCCGCCTCCTCGTCGCGACGACGGTGATCGAGGTCGGCGTCGACGTGCCGGATGCGACGATCATGGTCATCGAGCATGCCGAGCGCTTCGGCCTCGCGCAGCTCCACCAGCTCCGCGGCCGCGTCGGGCGCGGCGCGGGCGCGTCGACCTGCCTGCTGCTCTATCGCGGACCGCTCGGCGAGACCGCGCATGACCGGCTGGCGATCATGCGCGAGACGGAGGACGGGTTCCGCATCGCCGAGGAGGACCTGCGCCTCCGCGGCGAAGGCGACCTGCTCGGCACCAAGCAATCCGGCGTTCCCGGCTTTCGAATCGCGAGCTTCGAGAAGCATGGCGCGCTGTTCGAGATCGCCCGCCAGGATGCCCGCCTCATCGTCGAGCGAGACCCCGGCCTCGAAAGCGAACGTGGGCGGGCGCTGCGGCTCCTGCTCTATCTCTTCGGACGCGATGCCGCGATCCGGCTTCTCCGCGCGGGCTGAACTGTCTCGCAACTGCCGTGTTTCGGGGTTAGTGGATCACCATCCTCATCCGACAGATCCGATGCCCCTCCCCACCACTCCCGAACGCCTGATGATCCGGCTGCGCGCGCTGCTCCGGTCGAGCGAACCGACGCTGCTCGGCTTCGCGGCGCTGATCGGCGTGCTGTCGGGCGTCGTGGTCGTCGTCATCGCCTCGATCACGCAGGGCCTGCATGTCCTGCTCTATGGCATCGACCCGGACGAGAAGCTCAGCGCCACGGCGAGGATCGACTGGTGGCATGCCGCGATCCCGGTGGCGGGCGGCGCGCTGCTCGGCCTCGTCATCTACGTCTTCCGCAACCGCCGGCGCCTGATCGTCGACCCGATCGAGGCCAATGCGCTGCATGGCGGCCAGATGTCGCTCGGCGACAGCTTGCGCGTCGGTCTCGAAAACGCGATCTCGAACGGCTTCGGCGCCTCGGTCGGTCTCGAGGCGGGCTATACGCAGGTCGCCAGCGGCTTCGCCTCGGCGCTCGGCACGCGGTTCGGCCTTCGCCGCACCGATCTCCGCCTGATGGTCGGCTGCGGCTCGGCGGGCGCCATCGCCGCCGCCTTTGGTGGCCCGCTCACCGGCGCCTTCTACGCCTTCGAGCTCATCATCGGCGTCTATTCGGTCGCCAATGTCGCGCCGGTATTGATCGCGGCGCTGGCCGGCTATCTCGTCTCGCGGGCGCTCGGCCTCGAGGCCCATATCATCTCGATCAGCGACGGCATCCAGGTCGATGCCGGGCATTATCCGCCCTATCTGGCGCTCGGCCTCCTGCTCGGCCTGCTCGCGATCGGCATCATGCGGCTCATCACGCTCGTCGAGCGCGGCTTCCAGACGAGCGGGTTGCCGCGATATTTCCGTCCGGCCGTGGGCGGCGTCGCCGTCGGGGCACTGGCGCTGATCACGCCGCAGGCGCTCTCCGGCGGCCATGGCGCGCTCTATCTGAACCTCGCCACGACACCGGCGCTGGGAACGCTGATCATCGTGATCCTCGCCAAGATAGCGGCGACCTCGGCCTCGGTCGGCTCGGGATTCCGCGGCGGCCTCTTCTTCGCCTCGCTCTTTCTCGGCGTGCTCGCCGGCCGCCTCTACGGCGTGTCGCTCGAAATGGTCTTCCCCGGCCTCGCGCTCGACCCGACGGTCACGGCCGTGGTCGGCATGAGCGCGCTCGCGGTCGGCGTCATCGGCGGGCCGCTGACCATGACCTTCCTGGCGCTGGAGGCGACGCGCGACCTGCAGCTGACCGGGATCGTGCTCGCCGCCTCGATCCTCTCGACGATCACCGTGCGGCAGCTCTTCGGCTATTCGTTCTCGACCTGGCGGCTGCATCTGCGCGGCGAGACGATCCGCGGCGCGCAGGATATCGGCTGGCTGCGCGACCTCACCGTCGGCCGCATGATGCGCACCGATGTCCGGCCGATCGTAGCGACCATGCGGCTCGATGCCTTCCGCAGCCTCTATCCGCTCGGCTCGGCGCAGCGTGTCGTCGCCACTGACGCCAATGGCGCCTATGCCGGCATCGTGCTCATCGCCGACGCGCATGCGACGGCGGAGGCGGGAGACGGGACGGTGGCGCCGCTCTGCCGCTACCAGGGCAGCGTGCTGCTGCCGGACATGACGGCGCGCGAGGCGGCCGCTCTCTTCGACGCGGCCGAGAGCGAGGAACTGGCGGTGGTCGACGATCTCGACCACAAGCAGGTCATCGGCCTGCTCACGGAAGCGCATCTCCTGCGCCGCTACGCGGAAGAGTTGGACAAGGCGAGGCGTTCGCTCTCTGGCGAAAGCTGACCCCGGTCAGCTTCCGGGCAGCCGCTGCGCCTGCGCGCGGACCCGTTCAGGATCGTATTCCGGCACCACGAGGCCGGCGGAGAGGACGATCTTCGCCGCCTCCTCGACCGTCATGTCGAGCTCGATCAGTTCCTTGCGCTTCACGAACAGCATGAAGCCGGCGGTCGGCGCCGGGACGGGCGGCAGGAACACCGTCACCCACTCCTCGCCATCCTCACCGATGCGCTGGCGGATCTCGCCGCGCGTGTCGTTGGCGATGAAGACGATCGCCCAGACGCCCTTATAGGGAAATTCCATCAGCGCCGTCTTGTGGAACGACTTGCTTTTCGAGGAGAGGATCGTCTCGAAGAGCTGCTTCAATGCGCCATAGAGCGTGCGCACCAGCGGCGTCCGGCCGACCAGCCGCTCGCCGAAGCCGACCAGCGCGCGGCCAACGAAATTCGCCGTCAGGAAGCCGAGCAGCGTCAGCGCCACGACCGCGACCGCGACGCCGAAGCCGGGCACCGAGAAGGGAAGATAGCCGTCGGGGCTGTATTCGCGCGGGATGATCGGCTTTACCCAGCCGTCGATCCATTTGATCAGCGACCATGTCAGATAGATCGTGATCGAGATCGGCGCGGCGATCACGAGCCCGGTGAGGAAGTAGTTCCGCAGCCGCGCGACCAGCCGTCGGCCCGGCGGCTCGCGCGTGGCGGAAATCGGGGGCTCTTCGAGGCTCATGCCGTCTCCTTGCGACAGGAAATCGGACTGTCGCACAGCATTATGACGGCTTGGAAAAGGATCGCCAGCCTCGTTGGCAGGCAAAGGGCGGCGCGTCCTGCGCCACCCCGCCGTCCCGGCGCTATTCGACGGTCACCGACTTCGCGAGGTTGCGCGGCTGGTCGACATCCGTGCCCATGAAGACGGCGGTGTGATAGGCGAGGAGCTGGACCGGGATCGAGTAGACGAGCGGCGTCACGCTCGCGGGCATCTCGGGCAGGATGATGGTCGCGGCGGCGTCGATCGCGGCCGCCTCGGCGCCCTTGTGGTCGGTCACGAGGATGATCCGCCCGCCGCGCGCTGCGACCTCCTGCATGTTGGAGACGGTCTTTTCGAAGACGCGGTCGAAGGGCGCGATGACGACGACCGGCATCTCCTCGTCGATCAGCGCGATGGGGCCATGCTTCAGCTCGCCGGCGGCATAGCCCTCGGCGTGGATATAGGAGATCTCCTTCAGCTTCAGGGCGCCTTCCAGCGCGATCGGGTAGCTGGTGCCGCGGCCGAGATAGAGGCAGTGCTTGACCCTGGCGAGGTCGCGCGCCAGCGCCTCGATCTGGCCCTCGAGCCGCAGCGCCTCGTGCATCAGGCGCGGCACCTCGCTGAAGGCGCCGACGAGCCGCGCCTCCTCGGCCGCGTCGATCGCGCCCCGCGCCCGGCCGGCGGCAATCGCCGTCGCGGCCAGCACGGCGAGCTGCGCGGTGAAGGCCTTGGTCGATGCGACGCCGATCTCGGGACCGGCGAGGAGCGGCAGCACGACATCCGCCTCGCGGGCGATGGTCGATTCGCGGACATTGACGACGGCGGCGATGCGCTGGCCCTCGCCGCGGGCATAGCGGAGCGAAGCGAGCGTATCGGCCGTCTCGCCCGACTGCGAGATGACGATCGCGAGGCCATCCTTCGACAGCGGCTGCTCGCGGTATCGGAATTCAGACGCGATATCGATGTCGACCGGCAGGCGGGCGAAGCGTTCGAACCAGTATTTGGCGACGAAGCCGGCATAGAAGGCCGTGCCGCAAGCGGTGATCGACAGGCGGTCGACCCGCGCGAAGTCGATGCCTTCCGGCGGGCGGGCGCGGCCTTCCGCAAGGTCGAGGTAATGGGCGAGCGTGCGGCCCGCGACCTCAGGCTGCTCGTGGATCTCCTTCACCATGAAATGGCGATGGTTGCCCTTGTCGGCGACATAGGTGTTGCCGTGGGTGCGGGTCAGGGGCCTTTCGACCATGCGGCCGGTCTCGTCATGGACGACCGCGCCGGCGCGCGTGACGACCGCGACGTCGCCCTCGTCGAGATAGGTGATCTCGTCGGTGAAGGGCCCGAGCGCGATGCCGTCCGAGCCGAGGAACATCTCGCCGGCGCCCCAGCCGATGGCGAGCGGGCTGCCGCGGCGGGCGCCGATGACGAGATCGTCCTCGCCCTCGAAGAGAAAGGCGAGCGCGACGGCGCCCCGCACCCGTGCCAGCGCCGCCTGCACGGCGGCGAGCGGCGTCATGCCGGCGTCGAGATTGAGCGTCACCAGATGCGCGATGACTTCGGTGTCGGTATCGGAGGCGAAGACGCGGCCGGCCGCTTCCAGCTCCAGCCGCAGCTCGCGGAAATTCTCGAAGATGCCGTTATGGACGACGGCGACGCGTTCGGTGAGATGCGGATGGGCGTTGCGCTCGGAGGGAACGCCATGCGTCGCCCAGCGGGTATGGCCGATGCCCGAGCGCCCGGTCTTGCGGTCGCCGGCGAGCTTCGCTTCCAGATTGCGCAGCTTGCCCTCGGCGCGGAGGCTGGCGAGATGGCCGCCTTCGATGACCGCGATGCCGGCCGAGTCATAGCCGCGATATTCGAGCCGCTTCAGCCCATCGACGAGCAGCGGCGCGACGGGCGTCTGGCCCAGGATGCCGATGATGCCGCACATGCGCGTCCCCCTTCGTGCCGACCGGCGAATGACGCCGATTTTCAGAACGTGATGGACGAGCCCTTAATTTTCCTCTGCAAGGCGAGGAAATCACTTCCTGTTTCGCGTTTTCACGGGCCTGTCAGACGCGCTTGCGCGGCGTCGCCGCCTTGGCGGTGCGAAAGCGGGCCGCCCAGCCCGGCTTCTCGACCTGGCGGGCGCGGCCGAGGGCGAGCGCATCCGGCGCCACGTCCTCGGTGACGACGCTGCCCGAGCCGACATAGGCGCCGTCGCCGATCGTTACCGGCGCCACCAGCGAAGAGTTGGAGCCGATGAAGGCGCCCTGGCCGATGATCGTCTTCGCCTTGTCGTAGCCGTCGTAATTGCAGGTGACCGTGCCGGCGCCGATATTCGCCTCCGCGCCGACGCTGGCGTCGCCGATATAGGTCAAGTGGCTCACCTTGGCGCCGGCGCCGATCGCGGCGTTCTTCACCTCGACGAAATTGCCGACCTTGGCCTCGGGGCCGACATCGGCGCCCGGACGCAGCCGCGCGAACGGTCCGACCGCGGCGCCGGGGCCGATGCGGGCGCCCTCGAGATGCGAGAAGGCGTGGATCACGGCCCCGCCCTCGACGCTCACTCCGGGACCGAACACGACATTCGGCTCGACGGTGACGTCCTGCTCAACCTTGGTATCATGCGAGAAGAACACGGTCTCCGGCGCGATGAGCGTGACGCCCGCGAGCATGGCGGCGCGACGCCTGCGCCGCTGCCAGATCGCCTCGACGGCGGCGAGTTCGGCGCGGCTGTTGACGCCCGCGACCTCGTCGGCATCAGCCTCGATCGCGACGACCTGGAGGCCGTCGGCATGGGCGATGCCGACCGCGTCGGTCAGGTAGAATTCGCCCTTGGCGTTGTCGTTGCCGATCCGGCCCAGAAGCTCCGCCAGCCCGGCGCCGGCAAAGGCCATCAGCCCCGCATTGCAAAGGCCGATCTTCCGTTCCTCTGGCGAGGCGTCCTTCTCCTCGCGGATGGCGACGAGGCGTCCGTCCTCGACGATCAGCCGGCCATAGCCGGTCGGATCGGCCGGGCGGAAGCCGAGCACGACCACCCCTGCGCCCTTGGCGATCTCGGTGCGCAGGCGGGCGAGCGTCTCGGCGGTCACCAAGGGCGTGTCGCCATAGAGGACGAGCACGTCATCGGCAGGTTCAGACAGGGCCTCGCGCGCGGCGAGCACGGCATGGGCGGTGCCCCGCCGCTCGACCTGTTCATAGAGCGCGGCACCGCCGCTGCGCTTGGCGACGAAGCTCTTCACCGCCTCGGCGCCGCTGCCGACGACCACGGCGAAGCGGCCGATGCCGGCGCTTTCCGCCGCGTTCAGCACATGGCCGAGCATTGGCAGGCCGGCGACCTTGTGCATGACCTTGGGCAGGCTGGAGCGCATCCGCGTCCCCTCGCCGGCTGCGAGCACGATGGCGAGCGAAGTGCGTTCGGTCATGGCTGTCCCTCCGAGGTCATGGTCCCTCCGGTACTGGGGCCAGCTTTGCGCGATCCGGCCGCCGCCGGTCAAGTCAGCCGATCTGCTGCAACTGCGGGAAGGTCTCGAGCAGGAAGAAGGAAAGGCGCGACATCTGGCCGGTGAGGAACATGAGCCCGGCGAGGACGAGAAAGGCGCCCATCGCCTTCTCGACCTTGGGCAGATGGCGGCGGAAACGGCCGAGCGCCTCCACGAGATGCTCGGCGAAGAAGGCGACCAGCAGGAAGGGAATGCCGAGGCCGAGCGAATAGATGGCGAGCAGCCCGGCGCCGCGGGCGACCGTATCGGTCGAGCCGGCGACCGCGAGGATCGCCGCCAGCACCGGGCCGATGCAGGGCGTCCAGCCGAAGGCGAAGGCGAGGCCGAGGACATAGGCCCCGGCAAGGCCCGCCGGCTGCTTGTCGACCCGCAGCCGCGCCTCGCGATGCAGGATGCCGATGCGGAACACGCCGAGGAAATGCAGGCCCATCACGATGATGACGACGCCCGCGCCGATCGCGAGCATGTCCTGATAGCGCGCGATCATGCGACCGACGACGGAGGCGGTGGCGCCGAGCAGCACGAAGACCGTCGAGAAGCCGAGCACGAAGGCGAGCGAGGAGAGCGTCACCACCCGCCGCACCTCGCTTTCGGCACGGCGCTGGGTGACCTCTTCCAGCGACAGGCCGGTGACATAGCAGAGATAGGGCGGCACCAGCGGGAGCACGCAGGGCGAGACGAAGGAGAGCAGCCCGGCGATCAGGGCGCCCCAGAGGGTCACATCGGCATTCATCGTCTCACGCTTCACCCGCAGAGCCGTGCACAAGGGATCGCCGTCGCTTATAGGCCATCGCCGGAGCGAGGCCAGTCACGGAAATGCGAGAGGGATCGCGCCGCCGCCCCGCCTCCCCCTTGGCGCGATGGTCCGCTTCCGATAGATGGCAGAGCATCAGTTCAGCGGAGGGGTGACCGAAATGATCGTGGCGTGTGGCGAAGCGCTGATCGACTTCCTGCCGACCAAGGACGCCGAGGGCCGCGACAGCTACCGGCCGGCGGTCGGCGGCTCGCCCTACAATGTCGCGCTCACCACCGGTCGCCTCGGCGTGCCGACCGGCTTCCTCGGTGGCATCTCGACCGACTTCTTCGGCGACATGCTCGCGGACGAACTCGTGCGCAGCAAGGTCGATCTCAAATATGCCGGCCGCTCGGGCCGCCCGACGACGCTCGCCTTCGTCAGCCTCGCCCATGAAGAGCCGCAATACGCCTTCTTCGACGAGAACACCGCCGGCCGCCTGCATGATCCGGCCGCGCATACGCCGATCGGCGACGAGGTCGAGGCGCTGCATTTCGGTTCCTTCTCGCTGGCGACCGAACCCTTCGCCTCGCGCCTCGCGAAGGTGATGGACGACAATCGCGGCCGCCGCGTCATCTGCTACGACCCCAATGTCCGCCCGACTCTGATCGCCGACCGCGAGACCTTCATGGCGCGGGCCGAGGCCTTCGCCTGCGGCGCCGACATCGTGAAGATCTCGGGCGCCGATCTCGAATGGCTGCATCCCGGCGCCGATCCCGCGACGATCGCCGAGGGCTGGCTGAAGGGCGGCGCCGGCCTCGTCGTCGTCACGCGCGGCGGCGCCGGCGTCACGGCCTTCACGCGGAAGGGAACGGTGTTCTCGCCGATCGTGCCGACCACGGTCGTCGACACCGTCGGCGCCGGCGACAGCTTCACGGGCGGATTCCTCGCGCGGCTGCACGAGAAGGGTCTGCTCGACATCACGCGGCTGCGCACGCTCGACCATCGCGAACTCAAGGACGCGCTCGATTTCGCCAACCGCGTCGCCTCGATCACCTGCTCGCGCGCCGGCGCCAACCCGCCCTGGCGGGAAGAACTGGCGGACTGAGGGGCGATCTGGTCTCGGGCTTGGGGATAGGTCCGCACACGGA
>CAWZZK010000126.1:0-28353 GCA_963966455.1 Kaistia sp.
TTGTGTCGGCTTACGTCAGCAACACCTCGGTCTCGGCAGCCGATCTGCCGGGGCTGATCTCCGAGGTTTTCCAGGCGCTGAACCGCACCCATGGCGGCGTCGTCGAGCCCGAGCCGGAGCCGCTGAAGCCCGCCGTGAACCCGAAGAAGTCGGTGTTCCCTGACTTCATCGTCTGCCTCGAAGACGGCAAGAAGTTCAAGTCGCTGAAGCGCCACCTGCGCACGCATTACGACCTGTCGCCTGAAGAATACCGCGAGAAGTGGGGCCTCCCGGCCGACTATCCGATGGTCGCTCCCAACTACGCCGCGGCGCGCTCCGAACTCGCCAAGAAGATGGGCCTCGGCCAGCAGCGCAAGCGCCGCTGACCGCCCAAAGACGGCCACGACAGAGTTGACGAGGGCCCGGCCATGCGCCGGGCCCTCTGCTTTTCCACCGACCCCTCGCATCGGGCGGTTGCAGCCAAAAGAATCTATCCCCGCCGCGCGAAACCGCGTTAGCTTACAAATAGGAAGTAATTCCTATCTGGGCAATTCGCAGTTGAGTCGGGGTGAGATCATGCAGTTTCAACAAAGCGGGGCGACCGGGGGAGCGCGCGGTCCGGCGGACGGCGAAGAGCGGATGCGGCGCCTGCTGACCGAATCGATCGGCGAGGCGCTCGGCATCCGGCCGGACCGGATCCTGTCGCCGGTGCGCGGAACGGCCCGGGTGGCGCTCGCGCGTCAGGTCGCGATCTATCTCGCCCGCACGCGGCTCGGCCTCTCCTTCACCGAGGCCGGACGGCTCTTCCGCCGCGATCGCACGACGGCCGCCCATGCCTGCCGCCGGATCGAGGAGACGCGCGACGACGCCGTCTTCGACGCCCTGATCGACCGCCTGGATGCCACGGTCGCCGGGCGCCTCGTCGCGCGGGATAGTGCCCGATGAAGATGGATGGCGATGAGCGCAGGCTGGCGAAGCGGCTTTCTGTGGCCGGTGCGGTGGTGGCGATCTCGCCGGGCGCTGCCACACTTGTCAGCGGTGGACCGGAGGCGCAGCGCGAGGTGTCGGTCAGCGAGGCGGCCGTCAGGAGCCTGCTCGCACGCGGCGCCCTCGAAGCCGCGGGCGAGGCGGGGCTCTATCGCCTGTCACCGGCCGGCCGACTGATGGTCCGCCGCATGCTCTCCGAAGGCGGCATGGCCGCCCAGCATCAGGATCGCGCGGCATCCGTGATCACAGTCGGCGGCGAGCGCCGCGCTGTCACGGTCAATCGCAGCGAGAGCCCGCTCGCCTGGCTCCGGAGCAGAAGGGGCCGCGACGGCCAGCCACTGATCGACGCTGCCGCCTTCGAGGCGGGCGAAAGGCTGCGCTCCGATTTCACGCGCGGCCAGATGATGCCGTCCGTCACCGCGAGCTGGAATCCGGCTGCGAGCTCGACGCGGGGCAGCGGCCATGCGGGCGGCATCGCGGAACTGACCGATGCCGCGCTCGCGGCGCGGCTCCGCGTGGGGAGGGCGGTCGATTCGCTCGGCCCCGAGCTTGCGGGGGCGGTGGTCGATTTCTGCTGCTTCCTGAAGGGCATCGACCAGATCGAGAGCGAGCGCGGCTGGCCGCAGCGCTCGGCCAAGCTGGTCATCCGGCTCGGTCTCTCCGCGCTCGCCCGCCACTATGGCCTCGCCAGCGAGGCGGTCGGAGTGGAGCGCCGACGCGCCGGCTAGGTCGCTCAGGCGGCGGCCGCAGCCTCGGCTCTGATCCTTGCGACCATGGAGCGGAGCCCGTTCGAGCGCTGCTGCGAGAGATGGTCCTTGAGGCCGAGACGCCCGAAGACGGCCTCGGCGTCGGTGGCGAGGATTTCCGCCGGTGCGCGCCCCGAGAAAAGGGCAATGACGATGGCGACGAGACCACGGACGATCAGGGCGTCGCTGTCGCCCTCGAAATCGATCCGCGGTCCTTCCCCTGTCTCGCGGAGAGACTTCTGCAGCCAGACCTGGCTCGCGCAGCCCTGGACCTTGTTGGCGTCGTTATGGGCCTCGGCGGCAAGCGGCGGCAGCTGCCGCCCCAGTTCGATGAGATAGCGGTAACGATCTTCCCATTCGTCCAGGAAGGCGAAGTCGTCGATGATCGCGTCGATCGAGGGCAGTGCGGGCGTGTCCATGCGCGGGATATAGAGGCTTTCGCGCCGGAGGGGGAGGGTGGCGGTCAGGCCTTGCCGGCCGCACGTGCCGCCTGAAGGGGTTGCGGCGCGATATCCTCTGCCTTCAGAACTCCAGGGTGCAGCGCATCGGCGGCACCATCGGAGAAGGATGCGCCGTCCTTGCCGCCGCCGGGAATGAGCAGCAGCACGACCGTCAGCCAGAACAGGGCGCGAATGATGAACAAGGCTCTGCCCTCCGGACGCGAAACATGATCAGGCGCCACGTTTTCCGTGATGTGGCGGGACACTTCCACGCGCCGCCTGAAGGCCGCGTTCATCCGATCGGCGGCAATTGACTCAAATTCGAACGATTGCGACGCGTCGTCCGCCGGCCGGTTTTCGGCCTGCCTTCAACGTTCCTTAAGCCGCAACTGCCACGATCCGCACGTCCCGACCGAGGCCTTGGCGGGGTGCGGCCGACGGCCGGAACGGCACCGGCAGTTGTGTTTTGCGTATGACGGTTTCCTTCGAGCCCTTGCGGCGGATCATGGATGGGCTGGTGCACGGCCGCGCGGCGGAGGACCCGCTGGTCGCCGCCCGTCACCGCAGCTTCATCGCCGCCCATCTCGCCGCCGGGCTGTTGGCATTGCTCGCGATTCCGGTCTGGCTTGCCGTCGCCGGCCTGCCTTCGCCCGCCGTCGCCATCGCCTTCCTGCTGCTCGTCGCGCCGCTGCCGATCGCCGCCTTTCTCTCCCGCACCGGCCGCTACGAGATCGCGCAGCTTCTTTCTTCGGCGGCACTCGCAACCCTCGTCGCCTGGCTCGCGGCCTTCACGGGCGGGATGACGTCCCCCGCTCTCGCCTGGCTGGTCCTGGTGCCGGCCGAAGCCGGGCTCGCCGGTTCGCGGCGCGTCATGGGTGCGGCTGCCGGGCTCGCGGTGGTGGCGCTCGCTGCCGTGCTCGCCCTGACGGCAGTCGGCCTGCCGGCGCAACTCGCCGTGCAGCCGGCCTTTGGACCGGCGGTCATTGCCGGCGCCGTCCTCTACGCGGCGCTGATCGCGATCCGCGTCGAGACTCTGCACGCCGAGGCCAGCGCCGCGGCGCGGCTCGGCGACAATCGCTACCGCCTGCTCGCCGACAACGCGACCGACCTCATCACCCGCCATCTCGCCAATGGCGACGTGACCTTCGCCTCGCCGGCCGCCCGGGCGCTCGCCGCCTGCCCGCCGTCCGACCTGCTGGGCCAGGGCCTCTTCCAGCGCGTGCTGATCGGCGACCGTCCGGCATTCCTCAGGGCTCTCTCCGAGGCGGACCGTACCGGCGAAACGGTCACGGCCGAGTTCCGCCTCCGGGTCGGTCCGGAGGAAGCCGCCGGCTTCACCTGGGTCGAGATGCGCTGCCGGCCGGTTGTGGATCCGACATCGGGCCGCAGCGTCGTGGCGGTGACCCGCGACATCAATTTCCGCAAGGCGCAGGAGGCCGCCTTTGCCGAGGCGAGCCGTGCCGCGGAGCAGGCAAACCGGGCGAAGAGCCAGTTCCTCGCCAATATGAGCCACGAACTTCGAACACCGCTCAACGCAATCATCGGTTTTTCCGACATTCTCGAACAACAGCTGTTCGGCCGCTTCGAGTTCGAGCGCCATCGCGACTATGCGCGGCTGATCCGCTCCTCCGGCGAGCACCTGCTCGAGGTGGTGAACAGCATTCTCGACATGTCGAAGATCGAGGCTGGCCGTTTCGAGATCCATGTCGAGCCGGTGCCGGTCGCCGGGCTGGTCGAGGGCGCGATCGAGATGATGTCGCACCAGATCGCGAGCCGCCACCTCCGCCTCGAGCGGCGCATCGAGCCCGGGCTGCCCGACCTTCTCGCCGACCGCCGCGCCTGCCGGCAGATTCTGCTCAACCTTCTCTCCAACGCCGCCAAGTTCACCGAGGCCGGCGGGTCGGTGACGATCTCGGCGCGGGAGGGGCAGGGGGGCATCGTCATCGAGGTCGCCGATACCGGCATCGGCATTTCGGCCGACGATCTGCCGCGGCTGGGCACCCCCTTCGTCCAGTCGGATGCCGACATCAACCGCCGCTACGAGGGCACGGGGCTGGGCCTCTCGGTGGTCAAGGGCCTGGTCCACCTGCATGGCGGCACGCTCGCCATCGCGAGCAAGCCCGGCGAGGGCACGACCGTCTCGGTGACGCTGCCGGCCGAAGCCGTGGCGCGACCGGTGGAGCGCCGCGCGGCGCCGGGCGGCATCGCCTACGAGAAGGAGCGCCGCATTGCCTGAGCGTCGCCCGAGAGCCAAGCCGGTGGTGCGCCGCCGCGACGTCTACACCGAGCCCGACGGTCTCTTCGGCCGCATCACCGATGCCGTAATCGAGAATCCGGTCCGCACCGGCGGCTTCGTCATGGTCGTCATCGTCGTCGGCGCCATCGTCACCAATGCCGCCTATTTCCAGACGGCACATCACCCGGCGCCGTTCTTCGTCACGAGGCCGGACTCCGGCGCGGACGCGGCGAGCGCAATGCCGCTGCCGAAGCAGCGCGCGGCGCAGTCGGGCGATGCGCAAGCCGCCAAGACCGCTGCGCCGCTCGCAAGCGCCTCAGCTGCCGCACCAATCCCGACCGATCCCGTCCAACTGCTCATGGAGACGCAACGCTCGCTTGCGGCGC
Source organism: Kaistia sp. (assembly GCA_963966455.1). Taxonomy (GTDB): domain Bacteria; phylum Pseudomonadota; class Alphaproteobacteria; order Rhizobiales; family Kaistiaceae; genus Kaistia; species Kaistia cartagenensis. The sequence continues at coordinate 4,775 of CAWZZK010000126.1, forward strand.
TGAAGCTCTATGACGGCGCGGTCGACGGCAAGATGGGCCGGCAGACCCGCGCCGCGATCACCGCCTTCGAGACCGAGCAGGGCCTGCCGGCGACGGGGCAGCCGAGCGCGCGGCTGCTGGCGCTCCTCCGGAAGGTGATGCCGAAGTCGAGCGATGCTGCGCCTTCGTCCGACGGGCCCTCTGCCGCGGTGGCAACCGCACCACCCGCCGATCCGACCGCCACCGGATCAATCGATCCGGCCCAGTCCGCCGCGCGCATTCGCAAGGTCCAGTCGGCCTTGAATGACATCGGCTATGGCCCGATCCGCGTCGACGGCCAGGGTGGCGGCGATACAGAGGATGCGGTGCGCCGCTTCGAACTCGACAACGGCCTTGCGCTCACCGGCCAGGTCAACGACATGCTGGTCGAGAAGCTGATCGCCATCGGCGCGATGAAGTCCATCTAGTCACAGCCAGAACGGATCAAGACCATGCGCGTCACCTCGGCGCTTTTCGTGTCGGCGCTGGTGCGCCGCGCGATGGTGGGCGGCGCCTTCGCCGCCGTGACGAAGCGCGGCGCCTCGGAGGCGGGGGCGATCTTCGTCGTGGTCGACCGGCTCGACGGTACGCTGGACCTCTATGGTCAGGCGCCGCAGAGCGCCTTCCTCGATAGCGAGAAGCCGACGGATCGGCTGTTCACGCGGATCGAGGCAGGTGTTGCGCGCGAGCGTATCCTGACCCGCCTCGGCTCGGAGGAGCGCTTCGATCCCGATCTCTATGTCGTCGAGATCGAGGACAAGGAGGCGCGACCCTTCCTCCAGGTGGTCGAGGGCTGACGCTCAGCCTCGGCGCAGGCCGAAGGTGCTGCGCTCGGGCGGATCGGATGCGCGCGGCGCGACGAGCGGCGCCGGGCGGGCATCGCCCGCATGGATGCCGCGCCGCAGCTCGACGTCGGCGAAGAGCGGCTGATGGCCGATGGCGCCCTGAACCGGCTTCGCCCGCGGCATCTCGCCCGTCCGCCACAGCGCCAGCAGGTCCGCTGCAACGCTCTCCGGCGTTTCGGAGAGCAGCCGCGCCAGGCGATCGAAACTCTCGACGCCCTGCGCAATGACCGGGTTGGCGAACATCAGCACCTGCTGCGCCTCGCTCTCCGAAAGCCCGATGCCGCGCAGGAGCACGACCAGCGGCTCGCCGGAGGGATCGTCGAGCAGCGCGGTGACGTCCGCTTCCTCGAGTCGGAGACCCTGCGCCAGCGTGCGGATCAGCGCGTCGCGCTGCCGCTGCCGAGCCAGCGAGGCGAGACGCGCCCGGCCGAGCGCAAGGCGGAAGGCATGGTCGGCGTCGAGGACGGTCACGGGGCCGCGGCTGGTCGCCGGTCGTCCGGCGAGATGGTTGAGCACCGCGAGGCGGTCGGCACGGTCGAGATCGAGGAAGGCGCCGGCCGAGGCCGGCAGCGGATCGGCGAGATGGCGGCGTCCCGGGCGGCTTGCGGCATCTCCGGACGCCTCGTCGAAGCTCGACGCCAGCGCCCGCACCGCGGCGAAGATCTCCATCGCCTCGGGGCTGGGCGCCACCTCGAGCGACGCGGCGGCCTCTTCAACGTCACCATCGTGGGCAGGATCGCGGGCGAGGGGAGCCGGCGGTGCTTCGGTCTCGACCATACCATGGGACGGGACATTCGATGGCGCGGCGGCGTCCGAAGTTGCGCGATCATCGTCCGCCATATGCGCGGCGGTCTCGAGGAAGAACGCGGGCTCCTCGGCAGGCAAGGCGTCCGTCGTCTCGACGGGCTCGGCCGCATGTTCGTCCGTCTCGGTGACGACGTCGGGATAGGCGGAGAGCCGAGCGATCACGTCAGCATCGCCCGTGAGGCGAAGGGCGCCGACGACGAGCGCCGAGAGATCGCCCCGGGTCGCGATCAGGCGGTGATGCGGCGTCCCGGTCGCGGCGATGATGGTGAGCAGATCGAACTCGCCGAGCGCGGGCGAGCGCTTGAGCACGGGGCTCGCGACCTCGGGCACGTCCTTGCCGAGCAGGCGCAGCACGGATGAAGGCGCATCGGCGCTGCGCGACAGCCGTTCGGCCACGAAGGCGCGGTCGGCCGCGGGCACGCGGGCGAGGAAATGGGTGGCGAGCTCTTCGAAGCGGCGGATCGCATCCGCGTCGTGATTCGCCTCGAGGACGAAAAGCTCCGTGGTGGCCCGGAGCAGGGCGGCATCGCGGCTTTGCTGGTTGGACACGGCCATGGCCAGGAGACCATCCGAAGGAAATGAGGGATGCATGATCACGCGGTACCGGGAGCGAAGGCTCGAACCGGAGTCTCGCGGGAATGCATTGACGGACTGTTAACCTTGCGGGCGTTTTAATGAATTTCGTAAGAGCCAAGCATTCGCAAGTGCCGAGTGCATCCGCCGTGGCTCGGGCATGCGTCCGGCCGGCGGAAACGGCAAGGAGGGCCGCATGGGAGCGTTGTTGGCCTTTTCGAACGATGCGAGACGCCGCCCGCGGCCCCCGCGCCGCGGCGAGCCGCGCGGCGAGATCGTGATCTTCTCCGGCATCCGCATCGAGCGCGTCCCCGACCCGCAGCCGGCACCGAAGACCGCGCCCGCCAAGACGCGGCCCTAAACCTCAGCAAGTTTCCGAACGGCACGCGGCCGGCGCTTTGACAGCGCGCGGCCGTTTTCGCTCGTATCGAGAGAGGTTTCGCCTCATCCCGATATGAAAAGAGGCCCGCCTTGCGGCGGGCCTCGAAGTCGTCCCTGGGGTGAAGGGATGGAGGTCAGGATTATTGTTGTTACCGTAGACCGGTAATTACCAGGAGCGCTTCATCCAGAGGTTGACCGACCAGACGTCGCCGTCGTTGTCGTCACCGTTGTCGGTGATGTCGAGGTGCGAGTACTGGCCGTCGAGCATCAGGTCGAGGCCCGTGACCGGCGTCCAGCCGGTCGAGGCGACGAAGCGATAGGCGTCGATGTTGTAGTTGCCGTACTCGGTGCCGTCGCCGTCATACGAAGCGTAGCCGCCCGAAACCGCCGACCAGACGGCCGGGGTCCAGACATGCTTGTACGAAGCGAGAGCCGACCAGCTCGAGCCGGGGGCGATCGCCGCGTAGTAGAGCGTGCCGAGATTGGCGGCCGTGCCGGCAACCGAGGTGCCGCCCGCGATACCGGTGTAGGAGTTGGCGTTGTCGCCATAGGCACCGGTGATGAAGAACTTGTCGCCCGGCGAGAAGCTGTCGAGCGCGAACTCGAGGCTGCCGCCGATCGCCCAGCCGTCCTTCTTCTCATAGTTGTAGGGGTCGAGGAGCGTGCCCGAGCCCGACTGATCGACGGCCGCGTTCACATAGGCGCCGGCGAGCTTGGCCGAGAAAATGCCCGAAGCGTAGGTGACCGCACCGACGATGTCCGGGATGTTGCTCTGGCCGCCATAGGCATAGGCACCGTCGATGTCGGTGATGCCGTCGAGGCCCGGAGCCGAGCCGCGGTCGCGCTGGTCTTCGATCGAGAGGGCAAGACCGAAGCCGTTAACGGCATAGGTCGCCTGGATGTGATCGACGGTCGAGTCCGAACCGAAGGCGCCGGTGTCGGTGTAGCCGCGGCCGAAGTCGAACAGCGAGGTGAAGCGACCAGCCTTGATCGGCCCGATCGACAGCCACGCGCTGTCGACATAGGCGGAGTTCGTCGAGGAGTTGACGATCTGCGAAGCCGACGAGGAGAAGTTGCCGGTGTTGCCGGTCTGGGCGCGGTAGTCGATGAAGCCCGTCAGGTTACCGAACTCGGTGACCGAGGAGGCCGTCAGCTGGACCGAAGCTTCCGTGTAGAAGTTCGACCAGTTCGAGGTCGGATAGTAGCTGTTGTAGGTGCCGAAGTCGGTGTCGCCGAAGGCGGTGCCGAACTTCACATAGCCGCCGACCTTGATGCAGGTGTCGGTGCCGGGCGAGTAGAAGAAGCCCGAACCGAAGGCGTCGCAAACCTTCACATAGTCGACCGGCTCGGCGACCGTCAGATCCGCAGCCTGCGCACTGCCGGCCACGAGCATGGCGGCGGCAGAGCCGAGGAGAAGAGTCTTCAAATTCATAGTCGTTCTCCAGTTAGTTGGGCCGTCTGCCTCTCCCCCGCCCGTGAGCGTCAGAGTCGCTGACATACTGGCCGTCAGAGCAGGCTCGTCACCTGCTGCACCCAAGCTAACCCCCGCCTGCCATCACCGGGAATAGTAAGGTTCCTATCTGCAGCGGAATCGGGGCCAGGCGTCACAAAAAAGCGACAGAGCATGTTAGAACAGATAGTAAGGGAGGCGAAAGAATATGCGAAATCAATGACTTGCCGATACCCAATCAATTGACCGTGAACAGAGGTTGAATTATCATTCGGCAATGAATGGGCCAAAGTAATTCTGAATGTTGCTTTGAATGTCCAATTGTTGCGAAATGTTGCTGGGGCGGAACTAAGCGGTTCGATCGGCGCGGCGCCAGAGGGCCGGGGCGCGAATCGATCACGAGCGCGGAGCGGGCTTCTGGATGTTCGCGAGGCGCCCGGCACTCTCGCAGTTCCGGCCAAGGCCTGGGGACGGGAGGCTGCGATAGGGGCGGGTCCGCCGGGACGGCGTTCAGCCGGCGGTGCAGTCGGCTTCCGACAGGGCCTTGCGGGTGGCCGGCTCCAGCGTTGGATCGCCGACGAAGGCGCGCAGCAGGATGAAGCCGGCGCTCATGGGCAGTTCGACCACGATCGCGTTGTCGAGGGCCGGCTGCGGGTTCTCGCGCAGGCGGATCAGCTGCAGCGGCGTCGCGACGACGAGGTCGAGGTCGCGGCGGCCCGCCGTGCGGTCGTTGAGGCTGTAAAGATTGTTGCCACGGTCGTCGAACACGGCGGCCGACCAGAAATCCCCGGTCATCGGCGCGCGGAGATGCAGCGGCCGCTCGGCGAGCGAGAAGCGGCAGGCGGCATAGGCCATGCGCGGATCGAGGCCCGCGATCGGCGCGCCGGTTCCCTTCGCCGGGACGGCATGGAAGACGTCGTCTGGGCCGAGCCCGGCGAGCGCGCCATAGGCGTCGCGGGTGGCGAAGCGCGGCACCAGCAGCACCACGGCGATATGGATGATGCCGCCGAGCAGCAGCCCGCCGAGGAGATAGAGCGCCAGCCGCTTCATGAACACGCCACCCGGACCACGGCGGGGAGCGTCGCATCCTCGACGCCGCTCTCGGTCAGCGGCGTGTCGTAGAGGCGCAGCGTCAGCAGGATCGGGCCGCGGCCGGCGGGCAGCCAGTTGCCGGGCTGGACACTCCGCGAAAGGGCGATGGCGAAGCTGCCGTCCTCGCGCCTCAGGATCTCGCGCGAATGGAAGCCGAAGCGGCCGGCGGGGTTGTCGAAGCTCCGTCCGTCGGTGTCGCTCGCGGTGAGGGTCCAGAGCCGCGCCGGGGGCATCGTTCCCTCGACGCGATAGGTGCAGGCGGCATCGAGCGCTGCGCCGCCGTCGTCCCGCGTGGCGAGGAAGGTGAGGCCCTCGCCGGAGCCGAGCGGCGCGACGCCGCGCCGGGCCTCGACGGCGCGGAAATAGGGATCGGCGTCTGCGCGCCCGGCCTCCGGCCATGTCACCCAGACGCCGCGATGCACAGCGCCGAAAGGCGGGCCGGCCGACAGCATCCACCAGGCCGTGCCGAGGCCGGTCGCGAGGGCGACGACGATCGCGACGAGAAGATGGGCGAGAAGGCGCACGCGGTTCCCCTGGCGGACGGCGGAGGATAGCGGCGGCGCCGGCGCTTTTCCAACCGCCGTCGCTATGCTGACCGCCGGCCGCGCTCAGGCATAGACGGCGTCGCGCACCGCATCGGGATAGGCGCCGCCGACGCCGGCCAGCGCCGTATTGGTGAAGGAGGCGACGGAGAGGCGGTTCACCGGATCGACGAACCAGGAATGGCCATAGACACCGCCCCACTGCCAGCTTCCGGGACCATAGGGGGCGCCGCTCGCGGAAGGCGTGTGATGGATCGACCAGCCGAGGCTGAAGCCGCGCCCCTCGACGCCGGTATAGAGAGAGCCGATGGCGTTGCTGGCGAGCAGGCTGACGCTCGCGCTGCCGAGGATCGGGTCACCGCCGCTGCGCAGCGCTTCGAGGAAGCGGAGGAAATCGGGCGCCGTGCCGACCATCCCTGCGCCGCCCGAGGGGAAAACGTCGCGGTCGAAGGCGCGCGAGGGCGAGAAGGTGACGCCGCCCTCGGCGCCCATCACCGTGCAGGGATCGCTCATCGGCACCTCGCGCGGCGCGCCGTCGGCATAGGCGGTGGCGAGACGGCCGGGATGTGAGGGATGGAATTCGGTGTCGGCCATGCCAAGCGGGCCGGTCACCTTGCGCGCGACGAGTTCGGGCAGGGCGGCGCCGGCCGCCTGTTCCAAGAGGCCGCCCAGCACGTCGATGGCGACGGAATAGAGGAAGGCCGAGCCCGGAGCGAAGGCGAGCGGCTGCGCGGCGATGCGCGCGAGATTCTCCGCCATGGTGAGGCGCGGTCCGGAGAGGCCCTCGCAGATGGCGGCCGAGGCGTCATAGCCGTAGCGAAGGCCGGCCGTATGCGTCAGCAGATGGCGGACGGTGATGACCGGGACGCTGCCATCGGCGAGCGCCGGGCGGAAGTCAGGGAGGAAGCGCGTCACCGGATCGTCGAGCGAGAGCACACCGTCCTCGACCAGCGCCAGCGCCGTCGCCGCCACCATCGGCTTCGTCACCGAGGCGAGGCGGAACACGGTATCCGTCTCTGTCACCTTGCCGGCCTCGCGGTCGGCATGGCCCGCCGCGCGGGCATAGACCGGCTTGCCGTCATGCGCGACGACCAGCACGGCGCCGACGATCCGCCCTTCGGCGATGGCGGTGTCGACGACCGGATCGAGGCGAGCGGCAAGCGCCTCGGGCGCGAAACGTGCGATGGAATCGGTCACGGGGGGCATCTCCGGGGGGAAGGACCGCATCGGGATAGACCGCGACTTCCGCAGGCTCAAGAGGTGAGCGGCGGTCGGATCGGCGCCCGGTCAGCGGCCAACCGTAACGAGGCGGCCGGTGGCCGGCGTGAGATCCGCGAGGCCGGTCTGGCGCATCGGCCGGGCGGGGCCGCGATCGCTCCGCCGGCTGGCCGCGGGGGCCGAGGCCTCCTGGAACAGCCGGTCGATCTCGACCAGCCGCGCGGTCGTCGCCGCCGACATCACGAGCGGTGCATCGCCGGCGCCGCCCGCTGCCGCGACGCCGGCAACCGGGCGCTCGCCGTCCTGCGGTGGCGTGTCGAGATAGGGGATCGGCTTCAGCGCAACGCCCGCATGCGCGGCCGTCATCACCTTGTTCCAGGTTTGCGCCGGCAGCGAGCCGCCAGTCATCTTGTTGGTCGAGGTGAAGTCGTCATTGCCGAACCAGACGCCGCCGACATAGTTGCCGGTGAAGCCCATGAACCAGGCGTCGCGATAGGCATTGGTGGTGCCGGTCTTGCCGGCGGTCTTGATGCCCTGCAGCTTGGCGGCACGGCCGGTGCCACGCTCGGGCACCTGCGAGAGCATATAGTTCATCTTGGCGACGGTGTCGGCATCGAGCACGCGCTCTGGCGGCGGCGCGTCGCGCCTCCGGTCGTAGACGAGATCGCCGGAGCTGTTGACGATCTCGGTGAAGGCATAGGGCCGCGCACGGAATCCGCCATTGGCGAACACCGCATAGGCGCCGGTCATGTCGAGCACTGTCACCTCGGTGGCGCCGAGCGGCAGCGACTTGGTGTTGAGGATCTTCGTCGTGATGCCCATGCGATGGGCGAGCTCGATGATCGTGTCGCGGCCGACCGCGCCGGCGAGGCGCACCGCGACGGTGTTCAGCGAATGGATCAGCGCCGTCGTCAGCGAGATGTTGCCCATGAAGCGACCGCCATAATTCTTCGGCGACCAGTTGCCGATCGAGATCGGCGCATCCTTGACGATGGTGTCCGGCGTGTAGCCGTCGCGGACGGCGGCGGCATAGACGAAGGGCTTGAAGGACGAGCCTGGCTGGCGGAGCGCGCCGGTGGCGCGGTTGAACTGGCTCTCGCCATAGTCGCGCCCGCCCGCCATGGCCCGGACGGCGCCGTCGGGCTCCGCCACCACCATCGCCGCCTGCGAGACGCGGTAGCGCTCGCCGGATTCGCGCAGCGTGCTCTCGACCGCATCGTCGACCACGCGCTCCAGCGCCGGATCGACCGTGCTGCGCACGATGAGGCTGCGATCGCCGTCCGGCACCCGCCGCTTCACCTCCTCGAAGGCCCAGTCGAGGAAGAAGTCGGGCGCCTCGCCGGCATCCTTGCGCACGACGTCGGCCGGGGCGCGGCGGGCGGCGAGCACCTGGCCCTCCGTCATGAAGCCGGCATCGACCATGTTGGTCAGCACCTGGTTGGCGCGGGCGCGGGCGGCCGGCAGGTTCACATGCGGCGCATAGCGGGCCGGCGCCTTGTAGAGCCCGGCCAGCATCGCCGATTCGGCGAGATCGAGATCGGTGACCTTCTTGCCGAAATAGAACTCGGCCGCGGCGGCGGCGCCGAAATTGCCGCCGCCCATATAGGCGCGGTCGAGATAGAGCTGCAGGATGTCGTGCTTGGAGAGGTTTGCCTCCAGCCAGATCGCGAGGAAGGCCTCCTTGATCTTGCGGTCGATGGTGCGCTCGTTGGACAGGAAGAGGTTCTTGGCCAGCTGCTGCGTGATCGACGAACCACCCTGCACGACATCGTCGGAGCGCAGATTCTCGAACAGCGCCCGCGACGTGCCGACGATGTCGATGCCGAAATGGGAATAGAAGCGGCGGTCCTCGGTGGCGAGCGTCGCCTTGATCAGGCTGTCCGGCATCTGCTCGAGCGCGACGGCATCGGAATGGCGCACGCCGCGCTTGCCGATCTCGGTGCCGTAGCGATCGAGAAAGGTGACCGAATAGTCCTGCTGCGCCATCCAGTCGCCGCGGGTCGCATCGAAGGCGGGCAGCGCGAGGGTCAGCATCACCACGCCCGCACCGGCGCCAAGCGTCAACCCGTCGCCGATGAGTTCGACGGGAACGCGGAGAATGCCGCTGACGCGAAAGCGCCGCATGAAGCGCGATGCGGCCTCGGCCGCCTCGGTAACGTCGCGCCAGAGATTATACGCGCCCGAATCGATGAGCGCGTCGATCTCGATCAGCCGCAGACCGCGGCGCCGCCCGAGCATCGACCGCTCGGGTCCGGGGCCTAGCGGCGTCGGCTGGACGGCCGGCCGTGGCGGTGGAGCGGAGAGGGCGGAGGGCGCATCGCCGCCGCGCAGCGAGCGGACGATCTCGCCGGCAGGCTTCTCCGACGCGCCGGGCTCCAGCGGCGCCAACCGTCCCTTGCCGCGCCAGCGCGCGAGGATCGGCCAGGCCATGATGGACTCGAGAATGCGCGGCACGGCCTGTTCCGGGACGAGGGGACGGGCGACCTCGCAGAACCCGTTCCAAATCGGAACGGAAAACTGCTAGGACCTCCCGGTCGCAGAGGTTCGATTAAGGATACGCAACTCTCATGCCCGTTCAAAGCAGCGGAGAGACCGGTGGCGCCGAAAGCCCGTTCTGGAAGCGCCTGACGCTCGAAGAGATGAGCGCCGAGCAGTGGGAATCGCTCTGCGACGGCTGCGCGCGCTGCTGCCTCAACAAGCTGGAGGACTGGGACACCGGCGAGATCGTCTGGACGGCGATCGCCTGCGAACTGCTCGACGACGAAAGCTGCCGCTGCGCCGACTATCCCAACCGGACCACCCGCGTGCCGGACTGCATCCCGCTCGACCCGCATGCCGTGCGCACGCTGACCTGGCTGCCGGCGACCTGCGGCTACCGCCTGGTGGCCGAAGGCCGCGACCTCTACTGGTGGCACCCGCTCGTCTCGGGCGATCCGGAGACGGTGCATGAAGCCGGCATCTCCGTCTCGGGCCGCACGGTGAGCGAGGCCGACATCCCGGTCGAGGACTACGAGGACTTCGTCGTCACCTGGCCGGGCGAGCGTCCGGACTAGTCTCGGCGAGCTCGATACGATTGCGCCCGCCGCGCTTGGCCCTGTAGAGCGCCGCGTCGGCCTCGTCGATCAACTGGCGCGTGCGCTCGGCGGGGCCGGCCGCGACGCCGAAGCTGGCGGTGACGACGGCCTCCGTCCAGAGCGCGCCGTGCGCGATCCGCGCAGCCTCGACCGCCCGCCGCATCCTCTCCGCCACGGCGGCAGCCTCCTCGCGATCCGCCCCTGGCAGGAGGACGAGAAACTCCTCACCGCCGAACCGGTAGAGCTCCGCCTTGCCGCCGCCGGCTTCGCCGAGAATCGCGGCGACGCGGCGGATGCAGTCGTCGCCCGCCAGATGGCCGTGATGGTCGTTGAAGGCCTTGAAATGGTCGATATCGGCGATGAGCACGCCCATCGCGCCGCCCGCCGAGGCGAGCGCGGCGAGGCTGCGCTCGATCGCCCGGCGATTGCCGCAGCCCGTCAGCGGATCGGCGAGAGACAAGCGATCGAGCGCCTCTGCCTGGCGCTGCTGCGCGAGGCCCTGCAGATAGATGATGCGCTCCTCGCGCTCGAGCGACCAGCAGGCGAGGAGCGCGAAGATCGCCGTCGCCAGCACGAGGCCGCTGGTATGGAGGGCGAGTTGCGGCGGCAGCCCCGGCAGTTCGGCAACGGCGGCGACATGCAGCGCGAAGCAGGCAACGCAGACCGCCAGCGTGAACGGGAAGCGCAGCCTCAGCACTGTCGCGGCATACATGACGACCAGCAACTGCCCATAGGTGAGATGCTCGCGATAGGGCGCGTCGGAGAGGAGCATCAGCAGCGTGAGCACCGCCGCCGAGACCAGAACGAACGCCGCCACGGCCCCTTCCCGCAGCAAGGGCGGCGGATCGCGGCGGAGCAGGGCGATGACGCCGATGCCGAGGCCGGTCACCACGACGAAGCGCAGCACGGCCGACAGCGCGAGCATGTCCGGCAGCATGACCACGTCGTTGACGATGAAGAGATCGAACATGGCGAGCGCGATGGCGACGCGCAGCGCGAGGTGATGGCAGCGCAGCCGCCCCGTCTCCATCTCGTAGCGCCTCTCGAGGGCCGGCGGAAAGGCGAGCCGGACCGAGCGCCGGGAGAGCGCATGGTCGATGAGGTCCGCTTCGGCGGCGGCCGGCGGAGGTGGCTGAGGCATGGCGGCCTTCCGGGGGAGAGGGCAAGACGACCCTAGCGACGAAACCTTGCCGAAGCCTCACGAAGATCTCGCGAAGCTGAGCCAATCGCCGAGGCGATCCGCGCGATCTGCTCGCTCACGAAATTATGGACTGCCCCGACGGCCGGCCCTGCGCTAGGCTTTGAATCGATACGATCGCGCCGCCGCCACCCGCGCGATCCTCGACCGGCCGCCCCGCGGCTCCAGCATCCGCATCACCGGAGGATCCCCCATGGACTACACGCGTCTCGGCCGCACCGGCCTCGAAGTCTCGCGCATCTGCCTCGGCTGCATGAGCTATGGCGACCCGGCCCGCGGCACCCATAGCTGGACGCTGCCGGAGGATCAGAGCCGACCCTTCATCCGCAAGGCGCTGGACCTCGGCATCAATTTCTTCGACACGGCCAATGGCTATTCGGAGGGGACCAGCGAGGAGATCCTCGGCCGCGCGCTCAAGGATTTCGCGAGGCGTGACGAGGTGGTGATCGCCACCAAGGTCTATGGCCGCATGCGGCCCGGGCCGAACGGCGCCGGGCTCTCCCGGAAGGCGATCCTCTCCGAGATCGACAACAGCCTCCGCCGCCTCGGCACCGACTATGTCGACCTCTACCAGGTGCATCGCTTCGACTATGCGACGCCGATCGAGGAGACGCTGGAAGCGCTCGAAGATGTCGTCCGCGCCGGCAAGGCCCGCTATATCGGCGCCTCGTCGATGTTCGCCTGGCAGTTCGCCAAGATGCTGGCGCTGCAGGAGAAAAACGGCTGGACCCGCTTCGTCTCGATGCAGAACTACGTCAACCTGCTCTATCGCGAGGAGGAGCGCGAGATGCTGCCGCTCTGCGTCTCCGAAGGCATCGGCGTCATTCCCTGGAGCCCGCTCGCCCGCGGCCGCCTGACCCGCGACTGGGACACGGCGACGGCGCGCGGCGAGAAGGATGAGTTCGGCAAGAGCCTCTATGACAAGACCGCCGAGGCCGACAAGAAGGTGGTCGAGGCGGTGGCGCATGTCGCGGCCGAGCGGGGCATTCCGCGCGCGCAGGTGGCGCTTGCCTGGGTGCTGCAGAAATCGCCGGTCGCGGCGCCGATCGTCGGCGCGACCAAGGTCGAGCATCTCGACGATGCCGCCGCAGCGCTCTCGGTGAAGCTCGATGATTACGAGCTGACAGAGCTCGAAAAACCCTATGTGCCGCATGCGGTTGTCGGCTTCGCCTAAGCCGCGGCGAAGCATCGCCGGTTGATCGCGATCAAGGCGCACAGCCGGTGCGCGCGCATGGTTCTCCCCGCCTCGGAAAAGGGGAGGACGAGACCATGGCGAAGCGGATCCTCATCATCGACGGCCATCCCGACCCGGCGGATGGCCGCCTCTGCCATGCGCTGGCGGCGGCCTATGAAGAGGGCGCGACAGCCGCCGGTCATGACGCGACGGTGCTCCGCCTCGCGGGGATGGAGATCGCTTTCGTGAGGTCGCAGCAGGAGTTCCAGCATGGCGCGGTGCCGGACGGGCTCAAGGCCGCGGCCGCGGCGCTCACCGCCGCCGACCATGTCGTGCTCGTCTTTCCGCTCTGGCTCGGCACCATGCCGGCGCTGCTGAAGGCCTTTCTCGAACAGGTCTTCCGGCCGGGAACGGCCTTCGCCTATCAGGAAAACGGCTTTCCAAAGAAGCTGCTCGCCGGCCGATCGGCCCGCGTCGTGGTCACCATGGGCATGCCGGCGATGATCTATCGCTGGTTCTTCGGCGCGCATGGCGTGCGGGGACTGGAGCGCAATATCCTCGCCTTCACAGGCATGAAGCCGATCCACGAAACCTTCTTCGGCAATGTCGAAGGCGCAAGCGAAGAGGCGCGCAGGGGCTGGCTGGACCAGATGCGCGAACTCGGACGGCGGGCGGACTAGCGGCCCGCGTCACGCCGACAGCGCCGAGCCGCCGATCGCGACAGACTTCGACGGTTTCCGCACAAAATTCAACAGAACCCGCGCAAACGGCCCCGGCCGCCGTGACGGGCCAAGCGAAATCACGTAGCGCGCGCCGGCGGGCCGCGCCGATCCCGCCCGGCAACACCCGATCCCCGCCGCCGACGACAGCGACCCGACCCGTGGCCGGCGCCGACCGGCCACGGAGCGCGACGGCGATGGTCGTCCGGCATCGGACCGGCATCACCCGGGCGCTGTCGTTCACAAGGGCCGGCTCCGGCCCGGCCCCTGCCGACGCGCTCCAGGACGCGATGGGGCACCGTCCCCGGCAGAGGCAAGACCGACACGGCGACGCTGCCCGGCCAGGGTGACGGTCAGGGCGTCCCGGTCCTTTACCGTACAGGACGAAGACACGGGCTCGCTGCCGGAGACCACCCGGAAGACGGCTGGTGTCGACGGTCCCAACGGGTGCTCCAAGACGGATGACGGCGGCCGATGGCGATCCGGTTCGGCCCGAGGAGCGAGGGCAGGTCGACATGAGGGGTCCGTACAGTCGCGTTCGCAACTGATCTGTCCGCCGGCATAAATATCAGCTGAGCCGGCGTGCAATCGACCTCAGTGCATCGCAACCGCAGCTAGAACGGCACCGCTTGCTATGCGAATATGTCGCGTCGCCGATCCTAGCGCTATGCGCGCGTCAGCATGCAAAGACAGATCATAAGCCGTGTTCAGAGCAGATATCGATTTCAGCAACATACGCAAGCACCGCAGTTCGCAAAACGACGGGTTCGAAGAACTTACGCGGCAGTTGGTTCTCGCGGAGCCTCCCGAGGGCGCCGTAGAGATCGAACATAGAGGCCCTGGGGCAGACGGCGGTGTTGAGATTATTGCGCGTTTTGCCGATGGTCGTGTCTGGGGGTGGCAGGCAAAGTATTTCATGAATGAGTTTGGATCATCAGAGGTATATCAGCTAAAAAAGTCGTTCTCAAGCGCTCTGTCAAACTTCCCCACAATGGAAAAATATTATGTCGCCATCCCGCGAAATCTATCTGGTCATGCAGAGGGCAAAATCGATACTCAGACGAAGAACTGGGGGGCATTCAAGCAGTGGTGCGGCCTTCAAGCATCTGCACTGAAGCGAACGGTCGAAATCGTCCTGTGGGACGACACCTATTTCGTCTCACGATTGCAAAAGAGCGATCCTGTTCATACGGGCATGCGGCTTTATTGGTTCGATCAAACGGTGCTCGATCAAGCATGGTTTGATCGGCAGTTGGCAAAATCTCTGGCCTATATTGGAAAAAGATACAGGGAGCTGGACCATGTCGACGTCAAAATAGGCGACACACTTGAAGTCCTGACGAAAAGAGGAGAGTTCTTGAGGCGGTTGCAATATGTTTGGAATACTGTTGAAGCTTCGAAATAAAAGCTGGAGGCAGTGAAGAAGAAATTGGATAGCGGCGATGATAATATCGCTAAATTCGATCACGCGATCCTTATTATTGAGCAGATCAAAAAAGAGGCTGAGGTTAGTGACGCGAAAAATCTAATTGACCCGCGTACGGCAAGTGCCTTGGAAAGATTGCGCAATATAGAGAGCGATGCAGAAATTTATTTTGTTTTGAATCAAGTTCGCTTCTTGACTCGCGATTACAAAGTCGGTGCGGATGTCGGACGGGAAGATTACGCATATACGCCGGATGTGCGAATGCTCCTGGAAGATATATATAATGACATATCGAAGGCGTCGCTTGAGTTTTCGCTTCCAGAGATTGAGTTATTGCGAAATCCGGTGCTGCTTGTTGAGGGGGAGGCCGGGATCGGAAAGTCGCACATCCTCGCTCGTGAAGTGCAGTGCCATGTCCAGCAGGGCCATCCCGCAGTGCTTGTCCCTGCCCGTACCCTTGACCAAGGCAACAGGCCGGAGAGCGAGATTCTTCGCTACCTTGATCTTGACGGGGTGCGTTTCGAGACATTCCTTGGCGCTCTGGAGGCCGCCGCCAAAGCGAGCGGATATCCCGCGCTTATTGCGATCGATGGAATAAATGAAAGCCACGATGCTGCTGGATGGGAGCCGGGGCTTCCTAAGCTGATATCGCAGATCCACCAGTTCGACCAAATTGCGCTCTGCGTATCAATCCGCTCAGCATACCAGAAGCTGTGTATACGCCCCAATTTATCAGTTGTAACTATACGACACCCTGGGTTTTCCGCGAATCTAGGGGATGCGGCTCGTCAGTACCTCGACCGGCACGGAATAGAGCGTCCCTCTGCCCCGATTTTTGAGTTGCGAGATATTTTGTACAATCCGCTTTTCCTGAGCACCGCAGTCGACTTCCTGATAGCGACGAAGCAGACATCGTTTCCAAGAGGGCTGGATTCAGTTGGAAACCTCATAGATTTCTGGTTGGAGGCAATCGAAATCAATCTTATTACAAAAGGTTATGATCGCCTCCAGCTTGGGGACGGAAATATACGGAAGGCTGCCGAGTCAATTGCCGCGAAGATGGCCGAAAACGGCACCGAATATCTGGAGTTCAAGGCCGCGAATGTCATATGCGAGCAGATCACCGACCTAGCGCCTCCAGCGAAGGCGGCAGATCGTTTGCTAGCTAGATTGATCGACGAAGGAATGCTCCTCGATAGTCCAAATTACATAAGAAGCGATAGAGGAAAAGACATATCATTCGCGTTTCAGAAGTTTAGCGATTATTTTATCGCAGACGCGATTGTGCGCGAAACCGGAAATATGGCGTCCCTTGCCGCTGCGGTCAAAAGGGGCGGTAAATATCACTACCTCTTCGATGAGGCAGCGCGTTGGGGCGTCGCGGGGCCACGCAGTGCGCTATTTGCATTAACTGCGCTACGATTCGGTCGTGAATTGATCGATCTGGAAGCCGATGGAGATCAGCTATCCATCTATGCAGCAGACTTCGTCGACTCGCTACATTGGCGCCATCGGGACGCCATTTTCGAAGAGACACAAGAAATATTAGAGGCGATCTGGGGCCGGATGTCGACCTCGGATGAATACGAACTAACTGACGAAACGTACTTCGACGTCCTGCTGAGGTTGGCGGCGGTTCCGCAATGCCGGCTGAACGCTTACTACCTGAAGGAAAGGCTTAAGGGGATGACCTTGGCCGATCGCGACGCGATCTGGTCACTATATCTGGTTCGCAAGACGCGGGCATACGACGAAGAGTGGCCCATCGTGCGGGAGCTTATTGATTGGAGTTGGATGGCACCGGCTGCCAATATCGGCTCTGAAAAGGTGCACTTGATAGCGATAACCGTTGCCTTAATGACATCGACGATGGATCGCGAAGTGCGGGATAGTGCAACAAAAGCCCTTTCAAGCCTGCTTATGAAGTGCCCGGCAGAGATCGCAGGGTTGATTGAGGAGTTCAAGGATTGGGATGATCCCTACGTCCGGGAGCGCGTATTGGCCGCTGCGATGGGCGGTGCGCTCTATTGCAGGGATGCTGGCATACTGAAGCTCGCAGCGGAGGCCGCAGACAGGATGGTGTTTGCCAAGACGCCGATAGAACGGCACGCTTGGGTCCGTCGATACGCACACCTCATCATCCTGCACGCCGGATTGCGTGGAGCCACTTTGGACGCGGACCTCATTAGCCGGGCGACGCCGCCCTATAAATCGTCCCCGATTACGGAATGGCCCACGCTTAGTGACCTTCTGCCATTTTATGAAGATGCACGAGCAATATTCAGCTCGACGATTGGTTATCTCTCAGAGAAGGATGGATCGGCGCAGCCAATAATGCCAGGTGATTTTGGTCGTTACACGATCTCGGGCATCGACACTAGTTTTTCTGCGGAGATGAGGGGCGACGAGCCGCCTGTATCTCGCGACATGATAATAGAGAAATTCTGGTCAGATGCGGAAAATTGCAATCCCTCCACTGCTAAATTGCGAATCGATCTCGAAGTGGCGAGGGCACGCCGGGCCGAGCGCTCGATGGTGATATTGATTAAGCGCGGCGAAGATGACGCGCGACCCTTCTCTGGGATCCGCCGCGATGATGCCGATGAGACGGAAGATGTCGCCGCTGACAACTTCGGCTCAGGCTCGACAGATGACAATGGGCTTCCATCCCGGTTTGATGACAGTTTCCGCGATCTAGAGGCTTCGCTGCTGAGCCTTCTCTCTCCGGAGTTGTCGGACCGTTATCTGAAGCTTAATCCGCTCGCGTTCCGCGCAGATGGGCAAATTGAGAAGTTCTCAATTCAGTCCGCAAGAAACTGGATCGTTGATCGGGCGCTGAAACTGGGATGGGACCACAAAGTGCATGATTCAATAGAAAGGCAAGAGCTTCTTTATTCTCACGGTCGCCACGACCATAACGTGGAACGTATTGGTAAGAAATACCAACATATAGCCCATCAAGAGCTAATTGGATACTTGGCTGATTATCATTGGTATTTGGACTGGGGCGGCCAGGCATCGATATTGCGAGAGCTGGAACAGTTCAACCGATGCGACATTGATCCGTCGTATCTCGCCAGTGAGTTTTCGAAGGAGGCCCTGACTTTTTTCCCAGGGGGTCTGAGGACGCCAGAAATGCGCTTCATACCTTCAGATGCACGCGCGAATATCGAGTGGACGGAGACGCTGCTCGATATACCGGATGTAATTCCGTATCTCATCCAGACGGACGTGGCTGCGCAGAAGTGGTATATTCAGAGGAGCTTTCTAAGAAGTATTGGCTATATGGACAATGTCGAATCAGCCGCTCCTTTTAGGAGCGCGCAGCTGAGTATCGAGTTAGTTCTGTTTAATTCGAATGACGTGTCGAGGCTTGACGCTCTCAATACAGAGTTATTGAATGGAGACGACAATGACATTTTTGACGGCAGCTACGGTGCACAGTTTTTCTATGGGCAGCGAAGCGCTTTGCATCTACCTGAACCCATGAAGTTTGAACTGGCTTTCGAAACCTCCGGCATTAAATTTGGCCGTTTTGTGGAGAGTTACTCGCCTAAATTCGGTGAGTATGATTGCAGCGGCATATTCAGTGATAGGGGATTCAGCGTGCCCTCTGCTGCTTTCACGAGTATACGGAAGCTCAGACAAAATAATGCATGGTCAACGTACTACGTCGACGAGGACGAAAGGCCTGCATTTTTACCTCATGGAGGTCTCCAAGGTGATGATTTGATAGTGGTGCGAGCCGATGTGATCGAGGCGGCTGCGAGCGAGAGTTTGTTGAAGCCGGTGTGGATAGTGTGGGCCGAGAAGGATGGTGGCGAGGGTGCCTATCACTCAGCTGCTGAAGAGCGACTGTTTGCACGGAACGACTTCATAGGATTCTACTACGAATTGGATGGCGCTTGGCATGGACGCCTCTTTCGATTTCGCAATTCGGTGAGTTGATGTTGAGCTAAGGCAGAGGGTGAGTTACAGGCGGGGCGCGGGATTGAGCAATCTGGACTCTGTCGCCAACTCGCGTCCTCATCGACCCTCAACCACCCGAACGTGACCGCAGCGCCGGTATAGGCGTTGCCCTCTACGATGATCGCGCTCTTGCTGCCGCGGCCAAACTGGACGAGACCGGCAGGGAGGGCAGTCGCGCGGGTATATCGTTCATCCACGACCTCTGCGGCGCTGGGTGTCGAGGCCAGGTTGCGGCTATCCGTCTGTGCCCCTCTGGGGCGTTTTTTGCCCCGTCTCCTTGCGGCCCGCTGGTCTCGCCACTCACCGGCCCCCACTCGTCAGGCGCCGGTGTCCGGCGCCTGACTGGCTTTCAAGATGCCTATTCCGCGAGCTGGATTTCGCTCGGGCGCCAGGTCTTGTCGAAGAAGGAGGGGAGCGGGCTGTAGAGGCGGAGGATCGTGAACCAGCCCTTCTTGGGGTCGGTCTCGATCCAGTTGCTGCGCTCGACGCCTTGCGGCTGGGTCGGGCCGAAATAGATCGTCGTCGTGCCGTCGGCCGCCGCCTGTGCCGCCGGGGAGGGGAAGCTCTGGCTGCCGGCGCGCGGGTATTTTTGCGGCGTCTGCAGCATCGAGCGCGTCTGGTTGTCGTAGAGCGTCAGGGACCAGAAGGCCGCCGCGGGAACATCCTTCGGCAGCGTGACCTTGTAGGTCTTCGCGCCGTCGAACGGATTGCCGGCCGCATCGAGGAAGCTCATCAGATATTGCGAGCCGACGCCGGGAATGCGCATGATCATGCCCGGCGAATCCAGCGTATAGGCGTAATAGAACGCCGTTCTGGAATCGAGCGTGCGCGCGCCGGTCGGCGGCAGCGGCTTGAACATGCCCTTCTCGAAGAGGGGCGGCGGCGTCTCGAAGAAGGCGCCGCCTTCCCAGAGCATCGAGCCCCATTGCGAGCCCGGATAATAGGCCCAGTCCGGATGCTGGACGGCATAGCGCCAGTTGAGCGAGCGGCCCGTCGCCTGGCCGACCGCGGCCGCGTCGGCGAGGATCTTCTTCATGCGCGCATCGGGCTCGAACGGCTTGCCATGCACGATGCCGATCGCCGCGAGCTGGCCGGCGAGCTCGATGTCATAGCTCGTCGCCGGCTGGCTCTGGACATTCTCGTTGATCAGATCGAAGAAGCCCGCATCGCTCGGCGGGATCGTGTTGAACGCGCGGCCCGTTCCCTCGATGAACTTCATCTCGGGGATCTTCGGCTCGCCGGCGATCCTGACCGTCCCGTCCAGCGCCGCGGCGATGCTCGTGCCATAGCTGCCCGGCTGGTAGGGATAGACCTTCATCGTCCGCTTGATGTTCTCCACGGCCGGCTTCGGATCGTTGTCGACGAGGTTCGCGCGCGCCGCATAGAGCGCGAAATTCGTCTTCGAACGGGCGATGAAATAGCCGCCTTCGGGCAGCGGCCCCTGATAATCCGGCCCGACGATCAGATATTTGCCGCCGAGGCCGCGATCCGGGCCCGGGCCGCCGATATCGATGATCCACGAGAACCACATGTCGTTGATCGTGCCGATGCCGCCGGACGGCTGCTCGACCACGACGGGGCCCTTCGAGAGATCGAGGCCGGTCATGTAGTAGATCGTGTCGGCATTCGCTGTCAGGAACAGCGAGCTCGAATCCATGAGCCCGGAGAAGATGACGACATCGCCGGGATTGGCACCGATCCCCTGGAAGCCCTTGAGAATCGCGAGCGCCGAGGCGCCGCGATAGGAATTGTTGTAGACGTCGAGCGCGCGCGTGAAATCCTGGATGTCGCGGATTTTCTCGGCCGTCGCCACGGTCGGCACGCCGTCGCGGAATTCGAGCGTGCCGGCCGAGGTCTCGAGCGTATCCGGCGCGGACAGCGCCTTGATCGTCTCCTCAGAGACATCGGCGAGCGCCGGACCGGCCGCGAGAAGGCAGGCAAGGCTGCCGAATAGGGCGGTTCTCTTCATATGGTCTTCCCCCGTGATGGGCCGGGGCTCGGAGCCACGACCCGCGGGCGGAGCAATCCACAGCGCCGGATTCAGCGCAAGAGTGCGCGCCGCGCGGTTGGGCGCGGCGGCGCCTACCAGCCGAAGGTGACGGCGGCGCCGGTATTGGCGTTGCCCTCTTGCGTGATCGCGCTCTTCGTGCCGCGGCCGAACTGGAAGAGGCCGTAGGAATTGCCGTTGCCGCGCTGGTCGATCGTGCCTTTATGGCCCTCGCCGCGCTGGGTGACGAGGCCGAGATTGCCGCTGCCAGTCTGTGCCACGCCGGCGCTGTTGCCGCGCCCCAGCTGGTCGATGCGCGCGCCGCCGGCTTTGAGGCCGTTGTAGAGCCCGTAGGCGCGGAGGCCGAAATCCATCAGCTGCGCCTGCTGCGCATTACGCGGCGAGAGATACAGCGCGATCGAGCCGCCGGCCTCGGCGGGGGTGGCCAGCGCCGGCGCGGCGACGAGGGCGGCGAGGGCGGCGGCGAGGAGCGTGCGGGTGTTGCGGGTCATGTCATGTCTCCCGTGATGGATCGCTTGAGGAATGCAGCGGGCGGGCTTGCCAGCGGCTAGAGCGCGCCGCCGACCGTGCCGGCGCAGACGGCCTTGCTGCCGCCCGCCGTCACCTCGAGCCGCGCGCGATAGACGGCGGCGCCGTCGAGGCTCACGGCGCCGAGGCTGGTGGCGCGGCCCGCCGGGGCGGTGAAGCCGCCGCCCTGGCTGATGCTCGCCGAATTGCCGGTGCCGCCGCCCGAAAGCGTCAGCGCATAGCTGCCGCTCGCCCCCCTGGCCGCGCTCACCCTCGGTTCCAGCAGAAGCTGGCCGCGCGCGAGGCTCTGGCGGATCTCGCAGGTGAGCGCCGCCGTCCCGGCGCCGGCGAGCGTGCCGGCGCCTCCCGTGTTGCCGGCGCTGGCGAAATCCGCCGGGACCACGACCGCCGCGAGTGCCGCGCCGGCCAGCGCGAGCGCGCCGAGCGCCAGCGGGCTCCTCAGGAAATGTCCGTTCGTCATGATCGTCTCTCCCCTGGCGTGAAGCGGTTACGGGCAGGCCTGGACGAAGGCGGCGACATTGCCGTTGCCGCCCTGCGCGACATCGGCGGCGCAGCCATTGCCGACCTGCACGCCGGCCGCGATATTGCCATTGCCGTCCTGCGTCAGGATCGCGGTGTGGTTGCTGCCGAACTGGCCGATGCCGGCGGCGTTGCGGCTGCCCGTCTGATAGGTCGCGGCGGAATTCCTCCAGCCCTCCTGGCCGATCGCCGAGAGATTGCGCGCGCCATACTGCTGCGCGGTGGCGCCGTTCCAGCTGCCGCCCTGATGCACGCGGATGCGGTTGCTCCAGCCGTTCTGCGCGCCGCCGGCGCTGTTGCCCCAGCCATACTGGTCGATGCGCACGTCATTGGCGGCGGCCGGCAGCGCGGCGCCGAGGCTGAGCGCGGCGGCGGCGAGGGTGGTCTTGACGAGAGAAATGCGGATCATCGGGGCTCTCCATCGTTGCGGCGCTTGCCGCGGGTTGATGGAGGCTGTTCTAGAAGGGCGCCGCGGAACGGCACCTGAAGGCGGCGTTCACGCGCCGTTCAGCCGGGGGACGCGGCCAGCGCGAGGGAGCATGACGAGATGACGACCACCGCCTCCTGCCTCTGCGGCGACGTCCGCGTCAGCGTCACGGGCGAACCCTATCGCGTCGGGCTCTGCCACTGCATGGACTGCCGCAAGCATCACGGCGCGCTGTTCCATGCCTCGGCGATCTTCCCCGAAAGCGCGGTGACGATCAGCGGCGAGACGCGCGATTATGAGGGGCGGCATTTCTGCCCGCGCTGCGGCTCGTCGGTGTTCTCGGTCAGCGGCGACGAGGTCGAGGTCAATCTCGGCGCCTTCGACGCGCCGGACGCCTTCCGCCCCACCTATGAGCTCTGGACCATCCGCCGCGAGCGCTTCCTGCCCGCCTTTCCGGGCCTGCGGCTCTATGAGCGCGACCGGCCGGCGGGGGCGCCGCGCGCGGAGGGCTGAGGCCAGCGAAGGCGTGGCCGGCGGGGGGCTTTTCTTCACGCCGGGGGGGGAACAGGGCGGCGCCGCGGCGGTTGCAGGGATAGCCCCATCGCAGCCGCGCACGAGACGAGCGGCGTGGCGATCGGCGCGATCCGAGAAACCTTGAAGAGGAGGAACCGCATCATGAAGCGGACCCTGACGCTCGCCCTCATGTCGATGATGCTCACCCCCGTCGCCGCCTTCGCGCAGACGGCAACGGGCAGCGGCGCAACCACTGGCTCGGGCACCACGACGCCCGGCACGACGACGCCCGGTACCACGACCCCCGGCGAGGTGGCGCCCGCCATCATCCCGCCCTGCCTCGAGGGCACCAACCGCGCCGCCGATGGCACGATGAACTGCAACCCGGCGCTCTCCAACCAGGACGGCGACGGCGTGCTCGGCCCGCCCGGCGCCGGCAATGGCACGGACGGCACGGGCAACGGCACGACCGGCAGCGGCACGACCGGCGGCTCGGGCAGCGGCGGCACCGGAGGCACGGGCGGCACCGGAGGCACGGGCGGCAATGGCTCGGGCACGAACGGCTCGGGCTCCAGCGGCTCGGGCACGAACGGGTCGGGCTCGACCGGCTCGGGCTCGGGCGGAACGGACGGGATGGGCGGCGCGGGCGGCAGCAGCCCCGGCCCGCTGACCCCGGACGCGACGCCCGGCACCGGCGGCACGATGGGCGGCAATGGCGCCGGCGGCTCGGGCGCCGGCAGCAATACCGGCGGCAGCAGCGGCCCCGGCGCCGGCGGCTCGGGCGGCTCCGGCGGCAGCACCGGCGGCTCCAGCTCCGGCGGCTGATCGGCAAGGCTCAAGCAAGGTCACGGCCGCGCAGAACGCGGCCGTGATGGCGGCGAGACTTGCCGTGGCGAAGCTGCCCGGACGGGGCCTGCCCGCGTTCCGGTCCGTTGTCGTCTCCGACGCCGTGACTCGCGCGCAGAGCAAACCCGGACACAGGCCAGCCGGCGACGACCGCCGTCCGAAACCTCACGGTCCATAGCTGCCAGTTCTCATCGCCTCTTGAGATGGACGCGTATCACAGCACCCTCGAACCAACTGCCTCCCTCGCGCCAT
>CAWZZK010000127.1:0-5689 GCA_963966455.1 Kaistia sp.
CGCGCAGGAAGCGCATGAGGCGATCCGCCCGACATCGCCGGACCGCCGCCCGCGCGAGGTCGCCCGCTATCTCGATCCCGAGCCGGCGAAGCTCTACGAGCTCATCTGGAAGCGCACGGTCGCCAGCCAGATGGAATCGGCCGAACTGCAGCGAACCAGCGTCGACATCCTCGCCGAGGCGGGCGGGCGAAAGCTCGACCTCCGCGCCTCCGGTCAGGTGGTGACCTTCGAGGGCTTCCTCGCCCTCTACAACGAGGATCGCGACGACGACGACGACGACGACGAGGGCCGCCTGCCGCGCATAGACAAGGGCGAGGCGCTCGCCAATCGCGGCATCCAGGCGACGCAGCACTTCACCGAGCCGCCGCCGCGCTACAGCGAGGCGACGCTGGTGAAGCGCATGGAGGAGCTCGGCATCGGCCGTCCGTCCACCTATGCCGCGACGCTCGGCGTCTTGCGCGACCGCGGCTATGTGCGGCTCGAAAAGAAGAAGCTGATGCCCGAGGACAAGGGCCGTCTCGTGACGGCCTTCCTGCAGAGCTTCTTCTCGCGCTATGTCGAATATGATTTCACCGCCGATCTCGAGGGCAAGCTCGACCAGATCTCGGCGGGCGACATCGCCTGGAAGGACGTGCTGCGCGAGTTCTGGCAGCAGTTCTCCTTCGACGTGTCTGAGACCAAGGAGCTGCGCGTCGCGCAGGTTCTCGACGCGCTCAACGAGCTGCTCGGCCCGCATATCTTCCCGGAACGGGCCGATGGCGGCGATCCGCGCGCCTGCCCGGCCTGTGGCAATGGCAAGCTGTCGCTGAAGCTCGGCAAGTTCGGCGCCTTCATCGGCTGCTCGAACTATCCCGAATGCCGCTATACCCGCCAGCTGGCGGTGGCCGGCGAGGATGCGGCGCCGGGCGAGAATGGCGAGGACGGCGCCAAGCTCGGGGCCGACGGCGTCCGCGTGCTCGGCAAGGATCCCGAGACCGGTCTCGACGTCACGCTGCGTTCGGGCCGGTTCGGCGTCTATGTCCAGCTCGGCGAGGGCGAGGGCAAGGAAAAGCCGAAACGCTCCAGCCTGCCCAAGGGCTGGGATGCGGCGACGCTCGATCTCGACCGGGCGCTGGCGCTGCTTGCGCTGCCGCGCGAGGTCGGGGCGCATCCGGAGGACGGCAAGCCGATCCAGGCGGGACTCGGCCGCTATGGACCCTTCGTCCTCCACGACGGCAAATATGCCAATCTCGACAGCATCGACGAGGTGTTCAGCGTCGGTCTCAACCGCGCCGTCTCGGTGCTCGCCGAGAAACAGGCGCGCGGACCGCGTGCCGGCCGCGCCGGTGCCGAGCCCTTGAAGACGCTGGGCGATCACCCGACCCTCGGCGGGCCGGTGACGGTGCATGCCGGCCGCTATGGCCCCTATGTGAAGCATGGCGCCGTCAACGCCACGATTCCGAAGGGGACGGCGCCCGAGGCGGTGTCGATGGAGACCGCCGTGGCGCTCATCGCCGAGCGCGCCGGCAAGACCCCCGCCAAGGCGCCGCGCGCTGCCCGCAAGGCGACGGGCGAGGACGGCACCACCAAGAAGGCGCCGGCCAAGAAGGCCGCGGCAAAGAAGACAGCAGCGACAGCGAAGTCCGCCACCGCCAAGAAGCCGGCTGCGAAGAAGCCCGCCGCGAAGAAGGTCGCCGAAGGCTGACGGCCGGCAGGTTGCCGCACCCTCCCTCTCCCGCGCAGCGCGGGAGGGCGGGGAGGGGCGCTTTCCTTGGCGGTATTCCCAAGGCGCGCCCTGTTGCAAGGACGGCCTCCGATCGCCATTGTCATTTGCAACGCACAAGACGCAGGCGCCTCCAGCGGCGCCGCGCAGCCATTCCATAAGAAAAGAGACAACTTGGCCAAGAAGCCAGACCAGACCACCCCCCGTTCCACCCGTCGCAAGGCGCCCGTCGCGGCGCCGGCGCCCGACCAGAACCGCCTGCCCACCCGCGAGCAGATTCTCACCTTCATCGCCGAGCATCCCGGCCAGGCGGGCAAGCGCGAGATCGCGCGCTCGTTCGGCGTTTCCGGAGGCGCGCGCATCGCGCTGAAGCGCATGCTGAAGGAACTCGGCGAGGAAGGCCTCGTCCGCAAGGACCGCAAGCGCCTCACCAAGGCCGGTACGCTGCCGTCGGTCAGCGTCCTTTCGATCGTCGACCGCGACGCCGAAGGCGATTTCATCGCCCAGCCGACCAACTGGGCCGACGACCGCACGGGGCCGCCGCGCGTCCTCATCGTCGCCAGCCGCAAGCAACTCATTCCCGCCCCGGGCATCGGCGACCGCGTGCTCGCCCGCGTCGAGGCGGAGGACGATGCCGAGGCGCCGTTCCCCTACAAGGCGCGCGTCATCAAGGTGCTCGAGAAGCGGGCGCCGTCGATCCTCGGCGTGCTGCGCACGGCTCTCGACGGCACGCGCCGCATCGAACCCGTCGACCGCAAGCAGAGCGAATACCAGGTCGCCGAAGAGGATCTGAACGGCGCCCATGATGGCGATCTCGTTGCGATCGAGGTGAAGCGCGTGACGCGCTACGGCCTGTCGCCGGCGCGGATCATCGAGGTCGTCGGTGCCGTGCACAGCGAGAAGGCGGTGAGCCTCATCGCCATCCATGCGCACGATATCCCCCATGTCTTCCCGCAGGCGGTGATCGATGCCGCCGAGGCGGCCAAGCCGGCGCCGATCGCCGGCGGCCGCGAGGACTGGCGCCACCTGCCGCTCGTCACGATCGATCCCGCCGACGCGAAGGATCACGACGACGCCGTCCATGCCGAGCCGGACAGCGATCCGGAGAATCCGGGCGGTTATCTCGTCACGGTCGCGATCGCCGATGTCGCCTGGTATGTGCGGCCCGGCTCACCGCTCGACCGCGAGGCGCTGAAGCGCGGCAACTCCGTCTATTTCCCGGACCGCGTGGTGCCGATGCTGCCCGAGCGGATCTCGAACGATCTTTGCTCGCTGCGCGAAGGCGAGGACCGTCCGGCCATTGCCGTGCGCATGCAGATCACGGCCGAGGGCAAGAAGAAGTTCCACTGGTTCCACCGCGTCATGATGCGGTCGGCGGCCAAGCTCTCCTACCAGCAGGCCCAGGCGGCGATCGACGGACGGCCCGACGACAAGACCGGGCCGCTGCTGGAGCCGGTGCTGAAGCCGCTCTGGGCGGCCTATGCGCTGATGAAGCGGGCGCGCGACCAGCGCGAGCCGCTCGATCTCGACCTCCCGGAGCGCAAGGTGATCGTCGGCCCCGACGGCGCGATCGAGCGCATCGTCGTGCCGGAACGGCTCGATGCGCATCGGCTGATCGAGGAGTTCATGATCCAGGCGAATGTCGCGGCGGCGGAAACGCTGGAGCGCAAGAAGTCGCCGCTCGTCTACCGCGTCCATGACGCGCCGTCGCTGGCCAAGCTGGAGGCGCTGCGCGAATTCCTCGCCTCGATCGAGATGAACCTGCCGAGGAGCGGCAATCTCCGGCCGGGCCACTTCAATACCATCCTCGACAAGGTCAAGGACAGCGAGCATCAGGCGCTGGTCAACGAGGTCGTGCTGCGCTCGCAGAGCCAGGCCGTCTACAGCCCGGAGAATATCGGCCATTTCGGCCTCAATCTCCGCCGCTATGCGCATTTCACCTCGCCGATCCGCCGCTATGCCGATCTCATCGTGCATCGCGCGCTGGTCCGCTCGCTGGAGCTCGGCGAGGGCGGGCTGCCGGACGGCGCCGAGGCGGATCTCGAGCAGATCGCGCAGGAGATCTCCGGCGCCGAACGGCGGGCGATGGCGGCCGAGCGCGAGACGGTGGACCGGCTCGTCGCGCATTGGCTGGCCGACCGCATCGGCGCGTTCTTCAACGGACGCATCGCCGGCGTCACGCGTTCGGGCCTCTTCGTGAAGCTCGAGGAGACCGGCGCGGACGGTTTCGTACCGATCGGCTCGATCGGCGCCGATTTCTACGCCTATGACGAGGCGCGCCACGCCATCATCGGCGCCCGTACCGGCGAGATGCACCAGCTCGGCGATCAGGTCGAGGTCAAGCTCGTCGAAGTGGCGCCGATCGCCGGCGCGCTGCGCTTCGAACTGATGTCGGAAGGCAGGCGTGTGCCGAAGGGCGAGCGGCGCGTCGTCGAGCGCGGCTTCCGCGACAAGATCGCCAGGAGCCGCGCCGTGCAGAAGCCGCGGCCGGGACCGAGGCGGCGCTGAGGCCGCCCCGGTGCGCCGGGAAGGGGCTCAGCGCCCGTTGGCGAAGACACAGTCGTTGACGCGGCTCCAAGCCGCCGGCGCATCCTTGCCGAGCAGCACGACGCCGCTGTCCTCCGAATCGGGCAGCGAGAACTGGAAGGCGCCGGCATCGGCGAGTTCGCTGATCGTCACCGCGCCGACCGGGAACCACATCCGCTTGCCGTTCGCCTCGCCGTCGGACTGCCACTCCTGAACGCCCGGCGGCTGGCCGGGGACGTTGATGATGGTGCCCGGGAACTTGCCGTTGCGGCCTTCGGCCTCGACGCTGAGATAGGGGTCGGTGCCATTGTTGCGCATCGCCATGATGTCGAGCCGCTGGCCGGCCTTGCGCACGGCACGGCAGTTGACGACGCCGGGCTTTTCCTCCGTCACGGTGATTTTCCACGGGCCGACCGGCTGGCCATAGGGCCTTTCCTGGCCGAGCTTGCCCGCGGCTGCCGGAGCAGCGGCCGAAGCCGCAGCGGTCGTGCGCGCCGGAGCCGCGCCGCTGCAGGCGCAGACATAGTTCTTCGCCGCGACTTCCTTGCCGCCATAGCCGACCCAGCACGCCTTGCTCCATTTCGGCTGCAGGTTGTAGCCGGGCCGGAAGCCGTTCATGTTGGTCGCGCAGATATAGAAGGCATCCTTGGTGGCGCGGCCGCCCGGCGAATGGAAGCCGGACTGCACGGGCTGCAGGCCGGCCGAGCCGCAGACCTCGGCGCAGGGCCGGCCATTCGCCGCCTGCCACTGCAGGTCGCCCGAGGCCGCGCTCGCAGGACCGGAGCCCAGCGCGCCGAGTGCAGCCGCCACCGCGGCCAGAAGAGTTCTGGCAGTGTTCATCAAAGTCCCCCCGAAATGTCGCGGCAAGATCCGGTTCAACCGGGCCGCGCGCCGAGTTGACGGGAATCCGGCGCCTTTCGCAAGTTCGCACAATGGTCGGGGCGCGGCTCGTTCTTAGGCGAGGCGCTGCGCGTCATCGGGGCCACGGCGCCTCGGCAGCCGTCCCGAAGCGAGACAGATCAGCCTTTTCAGCCTATTAACGGGTGCGGGCGCATGATGGCTGCGGTCGCTAAGGGGCGGGAGAGGCATGGTTTCGCCGGAGTTCGAGACGCACGAGGTCGCAAACCAGATACCGCCTCGGCTCGGCGCCAATCTCTATGCCTCCGATCCCGTTCTGGCCGCGCTGGTCGAGGACCTGCCGCAGCCGGTCGTCGAGGGCCTCACGGCGCATGGCGCGCAGTGGGGCTCTGCCGAGATGGCCGATCTCGCGCGCCTCGCCAACACCGTGCTGCCGCATCTGCGCAGCCATGATGCGAGCGGCCGCCGGGTCGATCTCGTCGAGTTCCATCCCGCCTGGCACGCGCTGATGCGGCGCGGCGTCGCCGCCGGCCTGCATGCCTCGATCTGGGACGCAGTCGGCGAGGAGTCGAATGTCCGCGCCGTCGCGCGTGCGGCCCGCCT
>CAWZZK010000128.1:0-4980 GCA_963966455.1 Kaistia sp.
GCTCTGGGTCGCGGCGCCGTCCTCGACGCTGGCCAATGACGGGCTCGGCCCGCTCTTCAACGAGAAGAGCTGCGCGAGTTGCCATATGGGCAAGGCTTTCGCCGCGCGGATGAGCGTCGCCGGTGATGGCTCGGTCACGGCGCGCGGCCTCGCGACACGGCTCGGCGATGCGGCCGGCCATGGCGATCCCGTCTATGGCCGGCAGATCCAGCCGCGCGCGGTCAACGGCCTCGCCAGCGAAGGCACCGTCACCTACCGCGTGACGCCGGGCGGAGTGACAAAGGCCGATTTCGCGCCGGCATTCGGCGCACTGGCCGAGACGACGAAGCTCGGGCCGCGCCTCGCGCCGCCGCTGGCCGGCATCGGACGCATCGGGCTCGTCGACGAGGCCGCGATCCTCGCCGGCGCCGATCCGGACGATCGCGACGGGAATGGCGTGCGTGGCCGCGCCCGCATCCTCGCCGACGGCTCCGTCGGGCGCTATGGCTGGAAGGCGTCTGCGGCGACGCTGGACCAGCAGATCGCCGATGCCTTCATGCTCGATATCGGCCTTTCGAGCCCGCTCGCGCCCCATCACGCCGGCGACTGCACGACGGCCGAGGCCGCCTGCCTCGCTGCGCCGGACGGCCGCGATGCGAGCTTCGACGGCGAGGAGATCTCGCGCCAGATGATCGGCCTCATCACCGCCTATCTCGACGGCCTGCCGGCGCCCAATGTCCCGACCGCGGGCGACACGGACGCCGCGCTGTTCACGAGCACCGGCTGTGCGTCCTGCCATGTTCCGGCGATGCCGAAGCGCGGCGGCGGCGCGGTGACGCTCTACAGCGATCTCCTCTTGCACGACATGGGCGCGGGGCTCGACGACGGCGTCGGAGAGCCAGGCGTCGCCTCGAAGGAGTGGCGCACGCCGCCCCTTATCGCGCTCTCCCTTCGCCAGGGACGCGAGACGCGCTATCTCCATGACGGACGGGCGGCGACGCTCGACGAGGCCGTGCGCGCCCATGGCGGCGAGGCGTCACGCGCCCGTGCCAATTACGACGCACTATCGGACGCCGATCGGGCGAAGCTCATCGAATTTCTGGGACGGTTATGATCGCGATCACGAAGAGGCTGCTCCTGCTTTCGCCGCTGGCGCTCCTGGTGCGCAAGGCCTTCGCGGCCGGCGACGATGTCGAGGCACCGCCGGTCGCCGTGGCGCCGACGCCGATCACGCCCGAGCAGCTCGCCGCCGTCACCGACCGCGCCATCGAGGGCTATCTGCTGCCGGCCTATCGCGGCCTCGCCGAGGCGAGCGCGGCCCTGCACGCGGCGACGCTGGCCGCGGCGCCCGAGGCTCCGGCCGAGCCGCCCGAGGCGGTGCGCGCCGCCTTCGCCGCCACGGTCGCCGCCTTCGCCCATGTCGATTTCCTGCGCTTCGGCCCGATGGCCGAGAAGGGACGCATCGAGCGCTTCTCCTATTATCCCGACCGTCACGGCACCGGCGCGCGGCAGCTTCGCCGCATGCTGGCCGAGACCGACACCGCGCTTCTGGAACCGGGCGCCGTCGCCAAGCTCTCGGCCGCCGTGCAGGGCATGCCGGCCTATGAGAGCCTCGTCTTCGGCGCCTCGCGCGATGCCGAGACGCGCGCCTATCGCTGGAAGCTCGCCGCCGCCATCGCCGGCAATCTCGAGACCATCGCGAAGGAGACGCTGGACGGCTGGACCGGCGATAGCGGCTGGGCAAAGCTGATGAGGACGCCAGGCGGCTCCAACATCGTCTATCGCGACGCCGAGGAGCCGGTGATCGAGGTGATGAAGGCGATCACGACCGGGCTCCTGCAGGTGCGCGACCAGCGCATGCTGCCGGCGATCGGCACCGATTTCGCTTCGGCCAAGCCGGCGCGCGCCGCCTTCGTGCCATCGGGCAACGCGCTCGCCTATCTCGCGGCGTCGGGCCACAGCATCGAGGATCTCGCCCGCAAGGCCGACCTCTTCCAGCTGGTGCCCTCCGAGGCGCCCCGTCTCGGCGACGCGAGCAGCAAGGGCTTCGCGGCCTATCAGGCGGGGCTCGCCGCCAATGCGAACTGGCAGGAGGCTTTCGCCACCGAGGCGGCCTATGGGCATCTTCGCGCCGCCTTCGATGCGCTGAAGGGGCTCGAAGACCTCTACGGCTATCGCTTCCCGACCGATGCCGGCATTTCGCCCGGCTTCAACGCGCTGGACGGCGACTGATGGCACCCGCGATCCCCCGGCTCCCTGTCGGCCGGCTGCGGGACGGCATCGCGGCGCTGCTGCGGATCGACACCGCGGAGGAGGGTCTCGCCGACCGGCCGGCCTATGTCAGTTCCGTGCGGGTCGGGCCGCGGATGCATGCGCTGCTCGTGATCGGCGAAGACGGCCATGAGATCGGCCGCCTGCCGCTCGCCGGACGCGGCCATGACATCGCCGTCGACCGGGTTCGCCGGCGCGTCGCCGCCTTCGCGCGGCGGCCGGGCTATTTCGCCGTCATCGTCGATCTGGGCCACATGGCACCGCTCGCGACCATCAACCCGCCGGACGGCCACCACTTCTTCGGCCATGGCGTCTTCTCGGAAGACGGCCGCCTGCTTTATGCGACCGAGAACGCCTTTCTCGGCGAGCGGCCGCGCGGCGTGGTCGGCGTCTATGATGTCGAGGGCGGCGGGCGGCGGATCGGCGAATTCGAGACGCATGGCATGGATTCGCACGAGATCCTGCTGGCGCCGGGCGGCAGGACGCTCGTGGTCGCCAATGGCGGCATCGAGACGCATCCCGAATTCGGCCGCCAGAAGATCGACCTTGCCGAGATGCGGCCCTCCATCGTCCGCATCGACAGCGAGACAGGCGAGCGCATCGGCGAGACGCGGCTCGATGCCAGCCTCAACCGCCTCTCGACCCGCCATATGGCCTTCGACGGCGCCGGCGCGCTGTGGTTCGGCTGCCAGTGGGAGGGCGAGCGCACACGGCGCCCGCCGCTGGTCGGGCGCATCGGCGCCGGCGGCGAGGGAGAGGCGGCGCTCATCGCATTCCCCGACGACATCGCCCCGTTCGCCCGCAACTATATCGGCTCCGTGACGGCGAGCCGCGACGGCACTGCCGTCGCCGTCACCTCGCCGATCGGCGGTACCGTCTTCGTCTTCGACGCCGAGCGCCATGAGCTCGCCAAGGTGCATGCGCTGCGCGACGGTTGCGGCATTGCCGGCGCGGTCGGGCATGAGTTCGTCGCCAGCGCCGGCGACGGAAGCCTCGTCGGCGTCGCCGATGACGGGCTGACGCCGATCACCCGCGCGGCCGGCATCGAGTTCGACAACCACCTGCGCCGGGTCGGCTGAGTTCAGGGCTTCCTGAAGCCGATCCGCCCGTTCACGGCGTCGAAGGCGATCTGCATGTGGCGGAAGACGAGGCCGCCAGAATTGTGGCCCTTCACGCTGCCATGCGGCGGCGCGAAGCGGTAGCGGTTGGTCCAGTGCTCCGTGCCGGCGGTGACGATGAGCGTCATGCCGGCTTCCGGGACGCGGGTCGTCACGACACTGCCCGGCCGCACGGTTCCGCCGACCGGATGATCCGGCACCTCGAAGCTGCCATTGCCGGCGCCGGTGTCGAAGACGGTACCGTGGCAACCCTCGGGTCCGTTATCGACCGAGAAGCAGGTCCGAACGCTCTTCGTGTTCCAGGCCCTGAGGCCATCCGGCTGCGCGCCGCCCGTCCATGCGTCGAAAGGCGCGAAGGTGAAGCCGGCGAGATCGGATTGATCCGGCCCGACGATGACATGCGGCGCGAGGCCCGGCCGCGCCAGATCGTCGGCGACGACAACGAAGCCGTCGGCGAGGCGGCCTTCGAGCTGGGCCAGCGGATTGAAGATCGGCGTCGGATTATAGGCGGCGCCGAGCACGCCGGCCTGGCTCTTCGGCCAGCCGGGGCATTTCGGCTTGTCGGGCTTGCAGGTGACGGACTGCACGACCTGGATGGCGATTTCGCGCGGCGTCGCGATGGCGGGCGATGAACCGGGAAAGGCGACGCGGGCATAGCCGAGCACGCCCTTCAGCACATTGCCGCTGGTATAGGAATAGGTGATCGGGATGTCGGTCAGCCGCACATCGGGGCCGACCGCCTCGGCACGGATGCGCAGACCGTTCGAGCCGGTGTCGAACAGCACATTGGCCGGCGCGCCGCCGCCGACGGCGACGGTCATGATATTGGCGAAGCCGCTCGGTCCCGGCCGCGCATGCAGCGGGATCACGGACCGCTGCTCGGCCGCCTTGGCGCCCGCGGCGAGAAGCAGAAAGGCAGCGAGAAACGCGAGCCGCATGGGTGCCGCCGTCAGCCGAGTTCGAAGCTCGTGATGCCGTAGATCGCGCCGAGCGGCAGTTCGGGCGCCGATCCGCGATACATGCGCGCGGTCTCGAAGGCCGGCGTCAGCCCATGCCGCTCCGCGAGCGCCAGCGCGGCGGCGTTCGGCTCTGGCGGATCGATGAAGACGGGTTCGCCGCCCGCCCGTGCCGCCAGCCCCCGGAACAGGAGTTCGGCCGCCTCCTCATGCGGTGCGAAGAGCGGGCCGATCTTGAAGCCGGTCACCGCCGGGCGGATGACGCCATAGCCGGTCACGTTTCCGTCCTCGACGAAGGCGAGCGCGAAGCGGCCGCCCTCGCCGTTCAGCCACAGATGCAGGAAGGCCCCGCGCGGCGCGGGAAAGAAATCCGCGTCGCAGGCGGCGACGGCGGCGGCCAGTGCGGGGGTCACCGGGACGAGCCGCGGATCGTCGGGCGCCTCGACCGCGACGCGCCCGCCGAAGCGGATATTGCGATGGGCCAGCATGAAGCCCGACTCGCGATAATTGTCCTGCTGCGCCACGACGCCGTCGAGGCCGATGGTCCGCGTGCCGAGCCTGTCGATGCCGGCATGCCAGGTCTGCATGCCATAGCCGAGGCCGCGGAAGCCGGGATGGCAGATATAGAAGCCGAGAAAGCCGAAATGGGCGCCGTA
>CAWZZK010000129.1:0-6178 GCA_963966455.1 Kaistia sp.
AGGTCATGCGCCTCGACATGGTGGTGGTAGATCGCGAGATCGGGCTTCACGAGCCGCACCTTGCCGGACACGGTGATGCCGCGGAATGTCGTCAGATAGGGAAAGCGCGCCTGCGCCTCGGCGAAGGTGTCCTCGGCGAAATTGGTGAGCGCGGTCACGTCATAGCCTGAGGCGATCAGCGCGCGGAGGATCTCGACCGTCTCCTCGATCGCTCCGGGGACCATTTCGTGCCAGTTGAGCCGCCAGGCCCGGATCAGCTCGGCATGCTGCGGGTAGCGCTCCAGCACCTCGGCCTCGGCGTCCGCCCAGCTGCGGCCGCGGTCCTGCTCGAGATTCCATTCATGCGTCAGCACCTCGGCGAGGAAGACGCGCCGCGCCGCCTCGTCGGGAATGAGCCGGCGATAGAGCCGCTCGGGCTCCCAGCTGATCAGCACATTGCCGATGTCGAAGACGATATGGCGGATCTCGGTCGAGGCAGCGGTCATGGGGGGCATCCCGTTATGCGGACCGACTTCATAGCCCCTCTCCGGACGGCTGGCCATGCCGCAGCCGCTCAGCGCCGCCGCTTCGTCGCGCCGGGAAAGGCGGCTTCGATCGCCTTCTTCATGACGCTCGGCAGAGCCTCGCCTGGGACGTCCTCGGCGCTCGCCCACCAATGACCGTCCGGCGCGGACGGGTCGCCATCCGGCTCCGCCGCGCGGATCGCCAGCGTCAGGCGGAAATGGGTGAAGACATGGATGACCTCGCCCTTCGCCTGCCAGCGGGCCGCGATCGGCGCCGTCGCCTCGGCAGCCATGGCCGTCGAGGGCAGCCACTCCGTCCCCGGTACCTCGGTCATGCCGCCGAGCAGCCCCTTCTCGGGGCGGCGGCGGAGCAGCACGGCGCCGTCGCAGCGCCGTGCGACAAAGGCGGTGCCCGTCCGCTCCGGCCGCGCCGCCTTGTCCGGCTTCACGGGGAAGCTCTCCTCGATCCCTGCGGCATGCGCGGCGCAGCTTTCCGACCAGGGGCAGAGCGAGCAGGCCGGTCGCCGCGGGGTGCAGATGGTCGCGCCGAGATCCATCATCGCCTGCGCATAATCGCCGGGCCGCGCCGTAGGCGTCAGCATCGCCTGCAGGCGTCGGATCTCGCTCTTGGCGGCTGGAAGCGGTGTCTCCACCGCGAAGACGCGCGACAGCACCCGCTCGACATTGCCGTCGACCACCGCGGCCGGCTGATCGAAGGCGATGGCCGCGATGGCGGCGGCGGTGTAGGCGCCGATGCCGGGGAGGGCGGCGAGCCCGGCCTCGCTGGCCGGAAATCGCCCGCCATGCTCGCGCGCCACCGCCTCGGCGGCGGCCTTCAGATTGCGCGCCCGCGAATAGTAGCCGAGCCCGGCCCAGGCCTTCATGACCTCCTCGGACGGCGCGGCGGCGAGCGCGGCGACATCCGGCCAGCGCGCCAGGAAGCCCTCGAAATAGGGCTTCACCGCCGCGACGGTCGTCTGCTGCAGCATGATCTCGGAGAGCCAGACGCGGTAGGGATCGGGCGTCACGCCGCGCCGCCGCTCGTCAGGGCCGATGCGCCAGGGGAGGCGCCGCGCATGGCGGTCGTACCAGGCGAGGAGGGCGTCGGGGGAGGGGGACGGCGGCGGGGTCATCGCCGCATGGTGGCCCGCCGGCATCCGATGCGCCAGCCGGGCCGTTGATCTGTGTCATGCGCCTTTCGTCGCGCTGCGATAGGCCGTGGGCTTCAATTCCCTGCGCCTTTGGAGAGAGCTGATGATGGATCGCGACGCTAGCCTCGCCCTTCGTGCCGATGTCGATCAGCTGGCCCGGGCCGTGGCGGAGGAGGGCGAGGCGATCTTCGCGGCCTGGTCCACGGGCATCGCGCGGCAGGATTTCGTCGCCGGTGCGCGCAATCTCGCCGACTATCTCGCGCTCCGCCGGCGCGACAACCGGGCGCTGCAGCGCCGGTTGATGGCGCATGGCCTCTCGTCGATCGGCCGGCTCGAAAGCCGTGTCGAGCCGACGCTCGCCGCCGTGCTCGCCGCGCTCGACGCAATCACCGGAAGCGAGCCGCGCCGCGATTTTCCCGGCGAGGACGCCTTCTTCGCCGGCGAGCGGCGGCTCGGCGCGGCAACCGCCGAAATCCTCGGCACGCCGTCGGAAGGGCGCGCGGTGCATCTTCTCGTCACCTGTCCGAGCGAGGCGGCGGACGATCCTTCCTTCATGGCCGATCTTTCTGCGCGCGGCGTCGAGGCGATCCGCATCAACTGCGCCCATGACGACCGCGACGCCTGGGCGCGGATGATCGCCCACGCGAAAGCGGCCGGAGAAGCGACCGGCCGGCCGATGAAGGTCCTGATGGACCTCGCCGGGCCGAAGATCCGCACCGGTGCGATCCGCAAGCTGGGCGGCAACAAGCGCGTCGGCGAGGGCGACCGCCTCGCCATCGCCGCCCCCGGCCGGCTCGACGACGCGCCGGCCGACCTGATGGCCGTCGAATGCACGCTGCCGCAGGCGCTCGCGGCTTGCCAGATCGGCGAGCGAATCTTCATCGACGACGGCAAGCTGCCGACCAGCGTCGTCGAGGTGGCTCCCTGGGGCGTCGTCGTCGAGGCGAGCGGCGCGCCCGACGAGGACGGCTACAAGCTCAAGGAAGAGAAGGGCGTCAATTTCCCCGATACGGAGTTCTCGATCCCCGCTTTGACCGAGAAGGACATCGAGGATCTCGATTTCGTCGCCCGCAACGCCGACGGCATCGAGTTCTCCTTCGTCCAGACGGCGGCCGATATCGACGATCTGCATGCCGCTCTGGCCCGCATCCGCCCGGATGACTGGCAGAGCCTCTCGCTGGTGCTCAAGATCGAGACGACGCAGGCGCTCGCCAATCTCCCCGAGATGATCGTACGCGCCGCGGGGAGGCAGCCGACGGCGGTGATGATCGCGCGCGGCGATCTCGCGGTCGAGATCGGGTTCAACCGCCTGGCCGAAATGCAGGAGGAAATCCTCTGGATCGGCGAGGCGGCGCAGGTGCCGGTGATCTGGGCGACGCAGGTTCTCGAGCATCTCATCAAGAAGGGTTTCCCCTCGCGCGGCGAGATGACCGACGCCGCCATGGCGGCCCGCGCCGAATGCGTCATGCTCAACAAGGGCCCGCATGTGATGAAGGCGATCGACGAGCTCGTCGTGCTCCTCGCCCGCATGGGCGGCCATCAATACAAGAAGACCCCGACGCTGCGCCGGCTCGCGAGCTGGTAGGGGCTCCCCGCCCGCGCGAGTGCGCTTCGACATACGAAGGCCCCCTCTCCATCTCTCCCCCGCTGCGCGGGAGAGAGGGCCGGTCGCGGCCGTTCCTTTGCCGCCGCCCTCTGGGATGGGCTGCGACACTGATGAGGTTCACGGCGGCGTCCCCTCTCCCGCGAAGCGGGGGAGGGCTAGGGAGGGGGCTGCTTCCTTGCTGATTCCCTTCAGTGCGTCACCCCACCGGCAGCGCGATCCGCCGCGTCAGCCCGAGCGCGGCGAGGAAATCCGCGTCGTGGCTCGCGACCATCAGCGCGCCGTCATAGCCGCGCAGCGCCTGTTCCACCGCCTGGACCGAGTCGAGGTCGAGATGGTTGGTCGGCTCGTCGAGGATGAGGAGTTGCGGCGGGCTCGTGCCGCAGAGCACGGCCGCCAGCGCCGCGCGCAGTGCCTCGCCGCCCGAGAGCGAGGAGACCGGCCGGCGCGCCTCCTCGTTGCGGAATAGGAAGCGGGCCAGCGCGGCATGGGCTTCGTTGATGGTCGCCTGGGGATTGAGTCGGCGGAAGGCGTCGAGGATGGTTTCGCCCCGTTCGAGAAGCGCCAGTTCCTGATCGAGCAGCACCGAGGCGACCGGCCTCCGGACCGTGCCGGACAGGGGCTCCAGTTCGCCCGCGGCGAGCCGCAGGAGCGTCGATTTGCCGGTGCCGTTGCCGCCGGTGATGCCGATGCGCTCCGGCCCGCTCACCACGAGGTCGAGCCCGTCGAAGAGCAGCGGGGCGCCTGAATGACCGTATCGAAGCTCGTGCATCTCCAGCACGAGCCGCCGTTCGGCGAGGCCGGATGAGGGCAGCGCGAAAGCGATCTGTGCGACGCGCTCGACTGCGGCCTGCGCTTCGGTGAGCGTCTCCGCCGCCGTTTCCATCTGCCGCTCGGCAAGCCGCCCGGCCGCGCCTGCGCTCTTTTCGGAGCGCTCGCGCGCCGCGTCGAGCATGATCTTCGGCGTGTCGCCCTTCGCGCGCTCGCGGCGGCCGCGCCCGTCCTTGTGCGCCTTGCGCTCGGCGGCGGTCTGGATGCGTTCGCGCGTCTGCCTCAGCGAGCGCTCGGCGATGTCCAGCCGCTCGGCTGCCGCCGCGCGCTCCTCCTCCCGCTTTCCGGCGTAGAAGTCGTAGCCGCCGCCATAGAGACGGGCGCCGAGGGTCGACAGTTCGACGATCCGGTCCATGTTCCGCAGCAGGGCGCGATCATGGCTCGCGACCAGCGCGCCGCCCTTCCAGCTCGCGATCAGTTCGGCGACGGCGGCGCGACCGTCGCGGTCGAGGCTGTCCGTCGGCTCGTCGAGCAGGATCATGTCCGGCTCGGATAGGATGAGCGCCGCGAGCGCGAGCCGCGTCCGCTGCCCGCCGGAAAGCGCAGCCGCCGGGCGCTCGGGATCGAGCACCGGCAGGCCGGTCGCGGCGAGCGCGGCGGCATAGCGCGTTTCGAGCGTCCAGTCGGCGAGCGCGGCATCCTCCAGGCTGCCATTGCCGGCCGAGAGCCGCGCCAGCCGGTCGAAGGCGTCGCCGACACCGGTCATCTCGGCGACCCGCCACCCGTCATCGGCGCGGATGCCCTGTGTCAGCAGCGCGATGCGGCCGACACGCTCGATGCTGCCGGCGCGCGGCGCCTCGCCGCTGGCGATCAGCCTCAGCAGCGTCGACTTGCCGGCGCCGTTGCGGCCGACAAGGCCGGTGCGCTCTGGGCCGAAGGCGAGATCGAGATGGTCGAGGAGAATGCGCCCGTCAGGCGCGGCGAGCGTGACGTCGTGCAGCGCGACGAGCGGGGCTCGGAAGGGAACGGACATGCGGAGAGACCAGGGCAGAAGACAGGACGCGGGCGAAAGTCATCGTCGCGGTCCAATCCATTGCGAGGTCTCCTCTATCCAGTTCTGTCCGAACCCTAATTAGGCGCAGCCGCCCGCTGGCGCAACCCGTCAGCTCGCCTCCAGGAACCGCTCGGCGGCTTCGAGGTCGACCGAGACGAGTTGGCTGACGCCGCGTTCGGCCATGGTGACGCCGAAGAGGCGGTTCATGCGCGCCATGGTGATCGGGTTGTGGGTGATGGTGACGAAGCGCGTCTCGGTCGTGCGCGCCATCTCGTCCAGGAGGTTGCAGAAGCGCTCGACATTGTGGTCGTCGAGCGGCGCGTCGACCTCGTCGAGAACGCAGATCGGCGCCGGATTGGTGAGGAAGACGGCGAAGATCAGCGCCATGGCCGTCAGCGCCTGCTCGCCGCCGGAGAGGAGCGTCATGGTCTGCGGCTTCTTGCCGGGCGGGCGGGCCATGATCTCGAGGCCGGCCTCGAGCGGATCGTCCGATTCGGTCAGCTGCAGCTCGGCCGTGCCGCCGCCGAAGAGATGGGTGAAGAGCCGCTGGAACTCGGCATTCACGACCGTGAAGGCGGCGAGCAGCCGCTCGCGACCTTCGCGGTTCAAGCTGGCGATGCCGAGGCGGAGGCGGCGGATGGCCTCGATCAGGTCGTCGCGGTCGGCGGCGAGCCGCTCGCGGCGGGCCTCGCCCTCGCTCACCTCTTCCTCCGCGCGCAGATTGACGCCGCCGAGCTTCTCGCGCTCCTGCCGCAGCCGTTCCAGCCGCTTGTCGACCTGCTCGACATCGGGCAGCGGCGCGTTCGGATCGAGACCGGCGATGCTCGCGACCTCATGCGGCGCGCAGTCGAGCAGTTCGGTGATCCGCCCCTCGATCTCGGCGCGGCGCTCCATGCTGGCGGTCAGCCGCTCCTCGGCCCGGCCGCGCCGCTCGCGCGCTTCGGAGAGGGCCGTGAGCGCGTCGCGCGCCGCGGCGTCGGCGGCCGCCTGCGTCGCTTCGGCGGTCTTGAGCCGGGCGGCGGCCTCGCGGCGCGCTTCCTCGGCCTTGGCGATCTCGGCCGTCACGGCGCGGCGGCGGATGTCGAAATCGGCCGGC
>CAWZZK010000130.1:0-9025 GCA_963966455.1 Kaistia sp.
CTGCACGACGAGTTCGGGCGTCGATCGCGGCACGACCGGCTCGGTCGGCAAGCCGATGACGAGCAGCGACTTCCAGCAGCAGGAGAGCTACTGGAACAGCCGCTATGCCCGCGATCCGGCCTCGAAAGAGAACGCGCTCAACTTCGCCGCGGCGCTGCTGCGCACCGGCAACAGCGACCAGGCCGTCGCGGTTCTGCAGAAGGCGGCGATCCGCTATCCGCGCGACCGTCAGGTCCTCGCCGCCTATGGCAAGGCGCTCGCCGCCGACGGCCAGCTCGAGCAGGCGCTCGGTGCCGTGCGCCGCGCCCAGACGCCGGACCAGCCCGACTGGCGGTTGCTCTCGGCCGAAGGCACGATCCTCGACCAGATGGGTGAGGCCGACGCGGCGCGCGCGCTCTACCAGAAGGCGCTGGCGCTGAAGCCGAACGATCCGATGGTGCTGTCCAATCTCGGCATGTCCTATGTGCTGACCGACCAGCTGCCGCAGGCCGAGCAGGTGCTGCGCATCGCCGTCGTCCAGCCGGGCGCCGACAGCCGCGTGCGCCAGAATCTCGCGCTCGTCGTCGGCCTGCAGGGCCGCTTCCAGGAGGCGCAGCAGATCGCCCGCGCCGAGCTTTCGCCGCAGCAGGCCGAAGAAAACGTCGCCTATCTGCAGGCGATGCTGGCGAACCGCGCGAAGAGCACCGCCACCAAGACCGCCGCCGCCAAGAAGCCGGTCCCGGCACAGGCGCAGGCAATGCCGCCCCTCCCCTCCGGCTGAGACCGCGCCGCGATCACCACGGCCACAATGGAAAAACCCCGGAACGGAGCCCGTTCCGGGGTTCTTGTTCTGGGGTCGCAGCAAGCCCGGGCGACGGCGGGGTGGCACCGTCGGGCGGCGGCCCCGTCAATGGCGCGCTTGCATCACCTGGATGGCGGCCGGGCCGGCGATGACCGCGAACAGCACCGGCAGGAAGAAGACGATCATCGGCACGGTCAGCTTCGGCGGCAGCGCGGCGGCCTTCTTCTCGGCCTCGTTCATGCGCTGGTCGCGGCTCTCCTGCGCGAGCACGCGCAGCGACTGGCCGAGCGGCGTGCCGTAGCGCTCGGACTGGTTGAGCGCCATCACGACGCCCTTCACCATGTCGAGCCCGGT
The DNA here is from genome assembly GCA_963966455.1 of Kaistia sp. GTDB lineage: Bacteria > Pseudomonadota > Alphaproteobacteria > Rhizobiales > Kaistiaceae > Kaistia > Kaistia cartagenensis. Next base: position 1,136 of record CAWZZK010000130.1, read on the forward strand.
GCGGTTGGCGAGGTTCTCATAGGCCTGGCGGCGGTCGGGCAGATAGGAGAGCTCGGCCGTCGTCAGCATGAGCTCCTCGGCGAGCTCGGTCGACTGCGCGCCGATCTCCTCGGCCACCTTGCGGAAGGCCGCCTCGATCGACATGCCGGATTCGACGCAGATCAGGATGAGGTCGAGCGCGTCCGGCCATGCCTGCTTAATCGATTGCTGGCGCTTCTGCACGCGATTGGTGACGAACACGACCGGCAGATAGAAGCCGGCGCCGGCCGCGAGCAGCGCGAAGCAGATCTTGACGACGGCCGGCTGCGTCATCTTCGAAAGGAAGAAGAAATAGACGATCGCGGCCGCAAAGAGCAGGAAGGGCAGCACGAAGCGTGCGAAGAGGAACACCGTCAGCGGCGCCTGGCCGCGGAAGCCCGCCATGCGCAGCCGGTTGATCGTCGCCTCGTCGACCAGCGCCTCGCGCAGATTGAAGCGCTCGACGATGCTGCGCATATAGGCGCGCGGCTCGGTGCGCAGCGAAACGCGGCTCCGCTCCAGCTTGGCGCGCTCGCGGGCGCGGATCCGCTCGCGCTCGACGGCGACGGTCTTCATGCGCGCCGGCAACCGGTCGCGATCGAGCAGCGGCATCGAGAGGCCGATCACAGTCGCCGCCACCGTCACCGCGGAGAAGGCGGCGATGAGGACCGGCGGGTCGGTCAGCGTCTGGACGATGTCTCTCAGCATGGCGCCGGTCCTAGTATTTGAAGTCGATCATCTTGCGCATCACCAGGACGCCGATCAGCATCCACACGGCCGAAATGCCGAGAATGACGTTGCCGAGCGGATGCTGGAACAGGAGCATGATGTATTTCGGGCTCGTCATCGTGGTGATGGCCATGACGAGGACCGGCAGCGAGCCGATGATCCAGGCCGAGGCCTTGGCCTCCATGCTCATCGCCTTGATCTTGCCCTTCATCTTGGCGCGCTCGCGCAGCACCCGCGACAGGTTGCCGAGCGCCTCCGAGAGATTGCCGCCCGCCCGCTGCTGGATGGCGATGACGATGGCGAAGAAATTGGCTTCGGTGACCGGAACGCGGTCGGGCAGCCGCGCTACCGCTTCGGAGAGCGGCAGGCCGAGCGCGTGCTGCTCGTCGACGATCAGGCGGAACTCGCTGCGCACCGGCTCCTTGGCCTCGCGAGAGATGATCTGCAGGCAGTCGTTGATCGGCAGACCCGACTTGATGCCGCGCACCAGCACGTCGACGGCGTTCGGGAACTCGTCGAGAAACATCTTGAAGCGCCGCTTGCGCATGAAGCCGACGATCCAGCGCGGCAGGCCGAGCCCGGCGCCGATCGCAGCGGCGGCGACGGCATAGAGCGGCAGGCCGGCGATGAAGGTGGCGAGCCCGAAGACGAGGGCGGCGCCGAGCGAGATCAGGATGAAGGTGCGGCGCGACCAGTCGAGCCCGGCCTGCTGCAGCTTCAGCATCAGCGGCGGCGAATTGTTCCGCTTCGCCTTGGCCTTCTGGTTGTCCTCGATTTCCTTCAGCGTGTCCTGGATGGACTTGCGCCGCCGCATCGCATCGCTGACGCGGTTGGTCGGCGAGAGCGCTGCCGACTTCGCCTGCACGCCGGCGAGGCGGCTCTCGATCTGGCCCTCGTCGCGGATGCGGGTCGCCAGCATCGCGTAAGCGAGGCCGCCGACGCTCAGCATCGTCAGAAGGGCAATGGCGAGGATGATCGCGTTGGCGCCGAGCATGATGTCACGCCGCCCCCCGCGCTTCCTCGGAGGTCTCGGCCGCGTCGAGCGCGGCGGCAAGGCGATTCTCCTCGTTGAAGTAGCGCGCCCGCTCCCAGAATTTCGGCCGGCCGATGCCGGTCGAGCGGTGGCGGCCGATGATGCGGCCGTTCTGGTCCTCGCCGAGGATGTCGTAGAGGAAGACGTCCTGCGTCGTGATCACGTCGCCCTCGAGGCCGATCACCTCGGTGATATGGGTGATGCGGCGCGAGCCGTCGCGCAGGCGCATCACCTGCACGATGACGTCGATCGAATTGACGATCATCTCGCGCAGCGTGCGCGAGGGTAGGCTGAAGCCGCCCATGGTGATCATGGATTCGAGGCGGGACATGGCCTCGCGCGGGCTGTTGGCATGCAGCGTGCCCATCGAGCCGTCATGGCCCGTGTTCATCGCCTGCAACAGGTCGAAGGCTTCCGGTCCGCGCACCTCGCCGACGATGATCCGCTCGGGCCGCATGCGCAGGCAGTTCTTGACGAGATCGCGCATGGTGATCTCGCCCTCGCCTTCCAGATTGGGCGGGCGCGTCTCGAGGCGCACGACATGGGGCTGCTGCAACTGCAGTTCCGCGGCGTCCTCGCAGGTGATGATGCGCTCGGTCTGCTCGATCGAGGCGGTGAGGCAGTTGAGCAGCGTCGTCTTGCCGGAGCCAGTGCCGCCCGAAATGAGCACATTGCAGCGCGAGCGGCCGATCACCTCGAGGATGGTGGCGCCTTCCTGCGTGATGGTGCCGAAGCGGACGAGCTGCGGCAGCGTCAGCTTGTCCTTCTTGAACTTGCGGATGGTGAGGGTCGGCCCGTCGATGGCGAGCGGCGGCGCGATGACGTTGACGCGGCTGCCGTCGGGAAGGCGCGCGTCGCAGATGGGGCTCGCCTCGTCGACGCGGCGGCCGACCTGGCTCACGATCCGCTGGCAGATATTCATGAGCTGCGTGTTGTCGCGGAAGCGCACCGGCGTCAGCTGCACGCGGCCCTGCACCTCGATATAGGTCTTGCCGGCGCCGTTCACCATGATGTCGGCGATGTCGTCGCGGGCGAGCAGCGGCTCCAGCGGGCCATAGCCGAGCACGTCGTTGCAGATGTCCTCGAGCAGATCCTCCTGCTCGGCGATCGACATCACCATCGCCTTCAGCGAGACGATGTCGCTGACGATGTCGCGGATTTCCTCGCGCGCCGCCTCGAGATCGAGCTTGGCAAGCTGCGCGAGATCGATCGATTCGATCAGCGCGGCGAAGACCTGCGCCTTGTGGGCGTAGAACTCCTCCGAGCGGCGTGCGGTGAGCCCCTCGTCGAAGACGGTCGGCGAAGCGGGCGCCGGGACGACGGTCGAAACCGGCGCCGGAGCGGGCGCGACGCTGGCCGGCTTCGCTGCCGGCGACTGGGGTGTGGCGCCACGCTTTCCGAACATGCGTCAGGCTCCGTTCTTCTTTCCGCGCAGCTTTGCGAGCAGCGGCGCCAGCGCGCTCGCTTTCTTCTGCTTCACCTCGGCCCGGCCGGTGACGATCTGGGCGATCTGGTCGAAGGTCGCGGCGACGGCGTGCTTCGGCTCCGTCTCGGCGATCATCTGGCCGTTGTTGGCGGCGGTGCCGAAAAGCTGCGGCTCGAAGGGGATGACCGCGACCGGCTCGACCCCGAGCGCGGCGGCGAAATCGACCACCTTGATCTCGGGCCGCTTCGGCATGCCCTGCTTGTTGATGACGAGCCGCGGCGGCGCGTCGCTGCGCCGCTGCTGGCGCAGGAGATCCATGAGGTTCTTGGCGTTGCGGAGGCTCGCGAGATCCGGCTCGGCGGTGAGCACGATCTCGTCGGCGGCGATCAGCGTGCGCCGCGCCCAGCCGGTCCACAGATGCGGCAGGTCGAGCACCAGAGCCGGGACATTGGCCTGCGCCACCTCGACGATGCCCTCGAAGACCGTCTCGCCATAGTCGCAGGTGCGGTCGAGCGAGGCGGGCGCGGCAAGCAGCGACAGATTGTCGGTGCAGCGCGCGAAGAGGCGGTCAAGGAAGGTGTCGTCGAGCCGCTCCGGCGCGTTCAGCGCGTCGGCGATGCCCTGGGCCGGATCCTGGTTGAAATCGAGGCCGGCTGTGCCGAAGGCGATGTCGAGATCAGCGATGACGACATTGCTCTGGAAGCCGCGCGCGATCGCGAAGCCCACATTGTGGGCGATCATCGACGAGCCGGAACCGCCCTTGGCGCCGACAAAGGCGATCGACCGGCCGAGCGGGGCCTTGGCGCTGTCGATATAGAGATCGGCGACGCTCTTGATGACGCGGGCCATGTCGACCGGCACCACCAGATATTCGCTGACGCCGCGGCGGATCAGCCGCCGGTAGAGATCGACGTCGTTGGTGTGGCCGATGACGACGACCTTGGTGCCGGCATCGACCACCTCGGCGAGATGGTCGAGTTCGGCAATGAGCCGCTCGCCCGACTGGCGCGATTCGACGATGATGAGGTTGGGCGTCGGCGCCTGGCGATAGAATTCGCCCGCCGCCGCGAGGCCGCCCATCTGCACTTTCACATGGGTGCGCGCCATCCGCCGGTCGGCGGCGGCGAGTTCCATCACCGCCGCGAGATCGGCGGATTCGCAGAAGGCCTGGATCGAGATGCGCGGCAGCGGCCGCACTTCGGCGAGCGGTGTCGTCTGGGGCGCCGGCGCCTCCTCGGCGCTCTCCCTCTCGGCGGCGAGGCTGATCATCAGTTCGTCCCTCCGACGCCGGACACGAGATTGATGTCGTCCAGGCCCTCATAGGTGCCCGACGGGTTCTTGCCCTTCTGGTAGTTGCCGAGCACGTTCATGCGCCGGGCCGCATCGGCGGGCGTCATGCCGCGCGGATAGAGCAGGTCGAGCGGATTGGCGGTGGTCGCGGCGAGGTTCTGCTGGCTGGCGCAGCCGAAATTGTAGTAGCTGCGGTTCTCGGTCTTCATCCAGAACGCCTGATCCTCGGCGGGCCACTGGCCGCAGCCGTCGACATGGGCGCCGATGCGCGAGAAGGCGAGCCGGATCGGCGCCTCGGTCTCTTCGGCTCCGGCGGCATAGCTGCGCACGTCGAGCTGCTTGCGCGGCACGCCGGCAGCGACGAGGGCATTGGCGGTCTGCCGGGCGATGCCGTTCGCGACCCTCGCATTCGGGCTACGGCTCGGCACCACGATCGCCAGCGTCGTCGCGCCGGAAGCGCGGTATTTCTGGGCGAAGCCGGTGATGTTGCCCACCTCGCGCGGCGCCAGCTTCGGCACGTTCGGGCCGACCGGGATATCCATGGTCGCCAGCTGCTGGTCGATCAGGATCGGATGGCGGTAGCGGTAGTCGTCCGGCCCGAGCACGGCGCCCGTGACGTCGTATTTGGTCTGGACGCAGCCGGCGAGCGCGGCGGCGAGCACCAAGATCGAGAGCGGAGCGACGAGGCGGCGGCCACGCCGTCCCCAGGCACCGGGCGAGCCGGTGGCGTCAGTCGGCCGGCGGCCGAGCGGCGAAAGCCCATTCAGCGCATTCATGACAGGTCCCCCGCCCGATCACTCGTAGATGAAGCCGACATTGCCGGCATAGTTTCCGCGCGGCACCGGGTTCCCCACCGTGCCGTAGATGCGGTTCAAGCGGCCGAGGAAGGTCACCGAGGCATCGCTCGGCGTCTCGAAGCCGTCGTCGGGCCGGGCGAGCGCGGTGCGCGCCGTCGGCTTCGCCATATAGGGCGTGACGATGATCACGAGTTCGGTCTGGTTGCGCTTGAAGTCGCGGCTCTTGAACAGCGCGCCGAGGATCGGCACGTCCATCAGCACCGGGAAGCCGGAGAGCGCCTGCTGGATATTGTCCTGGAGGAGGCCGCCGAGCACCAGCGATCCGCCGGACGGCAGCTCGATCGTGCTCTCGGCGCGCCGCACCTTGAGGCTCGGGATCTGGTACTGGCCCATCGACACCGCGCCGTCATTCGAGATGTCGGACGCCTCTGTCTTGACGCGCAGGCTGATCCGACCTTCGGAGAGCACGATCGGCGTGAAGGCCAGCGAGATACCGTAGGACTTGTAGGCGACGGTCAGCTGGTTGTTGGTGGCGTCATAGCCGGTCGGAACCGGGAACTCGCCGCCGGCGAGGAACGTCGCCGGTTCGCCGGAGATGGCCGTGAGCGTCGGCTCGGCGAGAACGCGCACGCTGCCGTCCTGCTCCATCGCCTGCAATTGTGCTGCGAAACCCGATCCGCTGCCGGCCGAGGCGACGATCGCACGGTTCGCCGGCGAGAACAGGGGGCCCGCGATGGCGAAGGGGTTGTTGGTGGCGAGCGCCGCGATCTGGCCGCCGACGGCGGTGATGTTGACGCCGAGCTGCTTCGCCACCTCGCGGTTGATTTCCGCCACCGTGACCTTGAGCTGGACCTGGTCCTCGCCCTCGATGGTGAGGAGGTTCAGGACGTTGGACTCCATCAGCTTCCTGCCGGCGTCGCTGGCGACGCCCGCACCCGTCCCGCCATTGCTGGACGGGCCGCCGCTGTCGCCGCTGGCCGTGATGCCGGTGTTCTGCGAGCCGTTGGCGAACATCGCCGCCAATTGCTGCGCCTTGTTGGCGTCGCCGGCATTCTTCACCGTGCCGGTGAGAACGATGTTGTCGTTCATCAGCTCGACATGGATGTTCGAATCCGGGATCAGGCGGTTGATCATCGTCTGCAGCGCCGCCGTGTCGCGCTCGACGAGCAGCGCCAGATGCAGGATCTGCTGGCCGTTCTGATCGAGCACGAAGAGATCCGCCTGGCCGACGGTGACGCCGGTCAAGAAAATGCGCCGCGAGTCGCGCAGCACCGCGGTCGCGATGCGCGGATCGGAGACGATCACGTCGCGGGCCGATTTCGGGAGGTCGATGATCTTCGACTTGTGATAGCCGAGCGAAAGCGTCTGCGAGGCGCCCATGGGCAGCGACACCGTCGAGGTGGTCTGCGCCAGGGCCGGCACCGCCGACAGGAAGGCGAGCCCGGCGGCGATCGCCGCGGCGCTGAGCAGGCGGCGAAGCGCGGCCGGCCGGCGCGTGTTGGTCATGATCTGTCCCCCGAGAAAAGTCATCAGCGCGTCTCGACCTGCTGCGTGACGCCGTTGCGGACGATGCGCACCCCACTGCGCGAGCCGCCCTCGATCAGATGCGTGGCGTTCGGATCGGCGCTGGCCGTCGCATCGGCGAGGCTGCGGAGCGCCAGAGTGAGCTTCTGGTTCGGGCTCATCTGCTGCGCGACAGTCAGGATTTCGGCCTGTTCGGCGCTGAGCTCGAGCGTCGCGGTCTGTCCGACCACCACCTTCTCGCCGTCCTTCTCGCCCAGCGTCTGGTCGATCGCCAGAACGCGGACATTGGAGAGGATGGTCTCGGTGTCGTAGCGGTCCTTGCCGTTGCTGTCGGCCTTGCGCGTCATGATCACGTCGACGCGGTCGTTCGGCAGGATGAAGCCGCCGGCCGAGGTATCGGCCGAGATCGCGGTCGCGACGGCGCGCTGGCCGGCCGGCAGGATCGCCGACATGAAGCCGCGGTCGGAACGGATGAGCTTCGCCTCGTTGATCGGCTCGCCGGTCACGAAGCTGGAGCGCGCGATGGATCCGGTCAGCTCTGCGAGAGCGCCGGGACGCGCGTCGCGGGTGATGTAGCCGCCGGAGACGCCGGTCTTCGGCCAGGCCTGCCAGGAGAAGGCGGCGGTATCGAGCGCCGAGCCCATGGGCAGGTCGCGACTGGCGACGAGGACATCGGTCGTCGAAATGGACGGTCCGGCCGCGACGACGGTCGGGGCCGGACGATTGAGCAGCTGTCGCGCCAGGAGGGCGGCCGCAAGGCCCGCCACCAGGGCAACGCCGATTACTGCGACTCGCGCCGTCTTCATGGGGACGTTACCTCGGAAGGAAGTGGTCTAGTCGATGCTGCAGTCTCACCCGCCAGTGGTGTATCTATGGTTAACGAGAGGTGAGAATTTCTGCTTAACGAAAGGTAAAGACGCGGCAGGCCGCCCGTTTTACATGAGACCCGCGGCAAGGCCCGCGAAGGGGGTCGCCGGATAGACCATCATGGCGCCGGCAGCGAGCGCGATGCCGTAGGGCACGCCGACCGACTTGTCGTGCAGCCGCGTCACCCAGCCATGGCGGAGCGCGAA
>CAWZZK010000131.1:0-7999 GCA_963966455.1 Kaistia sp.
ATGTGGTCGAACGAGACCGCGCCCTGCGGAGGAGGAGCCGCGCGGCGCAGCAGAAAGGTCCGGATCGTCTCCGGCGTCCGTGTCGTGGCGGGCCGCCGGAAAAACCAGAGCAAGAAACCTGAGGAGGAGAGGACTCATGCGAGGAATGAGGGTGATGGCGGCGACGGCGCTCGCCGGTCTCGTCGCGTTCTCGGCCGCGGCCGAGGCGAAGGAGACGCTGCGCCTGATGACGGTGTTCGATGCGCCGACGGTGCAACTCTGGGAGCCGGTGCTCGCGGCCTATAACGAGGCCAATCCGGATTACGAGGTGAAGATGGAGACGGTCGCCGGCTCCGGCGCCGCCGTCTATCCGGACGTGCTGCGCACGGCCATGGCGAGCGGCGATCCGCCGGACGTCTTCTTCATGTGGGGCGGCGAGATCGCCGGGCCCTTCATCCGCGCCGGTCAGGTGGCCGTGCTCGACAGCTATTACGACAAGTATGGCTGGGACAAGGTCGTGGCGCCCTGGACGATCGAGCGCATCACGCGCGACGGCCACAAATACGGCGTCCCCTTCCATGCCCGCGGCATGGGCCTCTGGTACCGGGTCGATCTCTTCGAGAAATACGGTCTCTCGGAGCCGAAGACCTATGACGAGCTGGCCAAAATCTGCTCGACCTTCAAGGAGAACGGCATCTACTGCGCCTCCTTCGGCGGCAAGTTCGGCTGGCAGACCATGCGCCTGCTCGACTATTTCATCGAGACGACCTGCGGGCCGGCCGAGCATGACAAGCTGAACGCGCTGCAGTCGAGCTGGAACCAGCCCTGCGTCGTCGCGGCCTATGACCGGATGGCGCAGTGGGTGAAGGATGGCTGGCTGGTGCCGGACTTCCTCAATGTCGCGCCGAACGACGCGCGCATGCAGGTCTATTCCGGCGACGCGGCCATGGTGTTCGAGGGCGGCTGGTTCGAAGGCGTCCTGAAGAGCGACGAGCAGCCTATGGAGAACTTCAAGTTCTTTCTGCCGCCGACCGATCACACCCCGGTGCGCTATTCGGCCTTCCCCGAGCAGTGGATGATCCCGGAGTCCTCCAAGCACAAGGACGCCGCGGCGGCCCTCATCAACTGGCTGACGATCGCCGACACGCAGAAGAAGTTCCCCGAGGCCTTCACGGCTTCGGCGACGATCGGCGTCAAGTCCGACTGCTCGGTCACCCCGCGTGACTGCGAGTGGAAGAAGATCCTGACCTCGGACTCGCAGACCTATCCGCCGACCGACCAGGCCTTCACCAAGGAATTGATCGACGGCTTCTTCGAGATCCAGGACGGCGTCGTCGCCGGCAAGATCACGCCGACCGACGCCGCCGCGCAGATGCAGGCCAAGGCCGAGGCCTGGAAGGCGAAGCAGAAGTCCTGACCTCCCGGGACGACCGCCCGGAGGGCGGTGCCGCAAGGCGCCGCCCTCCAAGCTTCCCAGCATGAGAGAGACCATGACCGTGACCAGCCTGGCCGAAGGGCGGCCCGCCTTTGCCCGCGCGCGCCGCCGGCGGAGGGTTCCCACCGCCTGGATCCCCTATCTGTTCCTGGCCCCGGCGCTCATCTGGTACGCGGCCTTTCTCGTCTACCCGATGCTGCAGTCGCTCTACATCTCGTTCTTCGACTGGGACGGGCTGTCGCCGACCATGACCTTTGTCGGCCTCAAGAACTACATCGACATCTTCGTCAGCGACGAGGTCGCCCGCCTCGCGCTCTGGAACAACATCCTGTGGACGCTCGGCGCGCTCGTGCTGCCGACGGCGATCGGGCTCATGCTGGCGCTGGCGCTCAATCGCCGCGTCCCGGGCTCGACGCTCTTCCGCACCATCTTCTACAGCCCCGCGGTGCTGCCCCTCGTCGCCGTCGGCCTCATCTGGGCCTGGGTCTACAATCCGAGCTTCGGCGTCGTGAACACGACGCTGAAGGCGGTGGGGCTCAGGAGCTGGACCGCCGGCTGGCTGTCGTCCTACGAGCTGGCCCTGCCGGCGACCTTCGTCACCTTCGTGTGGTCGCATGTCGGCTTTCCGATGATCTTCTATCTCGCCGGCCTGCAGGCGATCTCGAAGGAATATTACGAGGCGGCGACCATCGACGGCGCCAGTGCCTTCCAGCGCTTCCGCCATGTCACGCTGCCCGGCCTAACCGAAACGCATGTCATCGTGCTTTCGCTCGCCGTCATCAACGGCTTCAAGGTGTTCGACCTCGTCTACACCATGACCTATGGCGGCCCCGGCCGCTCGACGCAGGTGCTCGGCACCTGGATGTATTTCCAGACCTTCCAGTATTACCACGCCGGCTATGGATCGGCGCTCGCCTGGGTGATCGCGGCCATCGTGCTGGTCATCGCCATCCCTTACATCCGCCGCATGTCGCGCTGAGCGAGGGGCAAGACCATGTTCGCCGACGTCCGCAACCAGCGCCGCCTCGAGCAGACGCTGCTCTTCATCAGCCTGCTCGTGCTGTCGCTGATCTGGCTCACGCCCTTCGCCACCGTCGTCATGTCGGCGATCCGCAGCCAAGGCGATCTTCTGTCGCGTGGCGTGTTCTCCTGGCCGAAGGCGATCGCCTGGAAGAACTTCTCCGAGGCGTGGAATACGGGTGATTTCTCGATCTATTTCCGCAACAGCCTCTTCCTGATCTTCCTCAAGGTGCCGCTCGGCATCTTCATCGCCGCGCTCGCCGCCTATCCGCTCGCCAAGATGCGCTTTCGCTTCTCGGGCGCCATCTTCATCTTCTTCCTCGCCGGCCTCGCCGTGCCGGTGCAGGTGACGCTGCAGCCGCTGCTCGTGATGATGAAGCAGCTCGGGATCGCCAATTCGATCTTCGCGCTCATCCCGCCCTATGTCGCCTTCGGCCTGCCGTTCCAGATCTTCGTGCTCAGGGGCTTCTTCCGCCTGATCCCCTCGGAACTCCTGGAGGCGGCGCGGCTCGATGGCGCCTCGGAATGGACTGCCTTCCTGCGCGTCATGCTGCCGCTCTCGGTGCCGGCGCTGGCGACGCTCTGCATCATCGACGTGCTCAACACCTGGAACGAGTTCCTGATCGCCCTCGTGCTGATCAGCGCCAAGGAATCGCGCACGGTTCCGGTCGGGTTGCTGCAGTTCCAGGGCGAGTATTCGTCGCAATATACATTGCTGATGGCCGGCATCCTGATCTCGATCATTCCGGTCATCGTGATCTTCATTTTCCTGCAGCGCTATTTCGTCGCCGGCCTCACATCCGGCGCCGTCAAGGGCTGAGCCGTTTCTTCCCCCCTTCCCGCATCGTCAGAGGATGACCATGACCGGACCCAGCAGCCTCCCGCGCCGCAGCGTCGGCGAATGGCAGCTTTCGAGCACGCGCCGCTACCAGAGCCCGTTCGCCGATGTGCGCGTCGATGTCGCCTTCACCGCGCCCTCGGGCGACGTGCGCACGCTGCCCGCCTTCTACGACGGCGACGGCGTCTGGCGCTTCCGCTTCAATCCCGGCGAGGCCGGCCGCTGGACGTGGCGGTCGACCGCCGTCCCGCATGACGAGGAGCTCGTCGCCGACGGCAGCTTCGAGGTCACCGAGCGCGAGACGCGCGGCTTCCTTAAGGCGACGCCGGGCAAGGCGTTCGGCTTCCATTACGAGAATGGCGAGCCGGTCTTCTTCCTCGGCGACACGGTCTATGACCTTTTCGGCATGGATTACTGCGGCGGCGATGTCGAAGGCTTTCTGAAGCGGCGTCGCGAGAGCGGCTTCAACCTCTTCCGCTGCCGCCTGCCGATCAGCCGCTTCCATCCGCCGGAGGGCTACAGCGACTGGCACACCAAGCGGCTCTGGCCCTGGGGCGGCAGCGAGACGTCGCCGCGCTTCGACATCTTCAATCTCGATTACTTCCGTTCCGTCGACAAGACCGTCGCGCTCATCGACGATCTCGGCATGGGCATCGAGATGATCATGGAAGGATGGGGTTTCGAGTTCCCGTTCAACCACCGCGCCTGGTTCACGCCCGAATGGGAAGAACTGTGGATGCGCTATCTCATCGCGCGCTACGACGCCTATACAGCCGTCTATTTCTGGACGCCGCTCAACGAATACGAATATTATCCGAATGGCGACTGGCACCATAAGCCGGCGGCCGATCGCTGGGCGCTGCGCATCGCCCGCTGGATCAAGGCGACGGCGCCGCATGGCCATGTACTCTCCATGCATAACGGCCCGGTGATGCCGCCCTTCGCCGAGCGCTTCAAGGCCGATCCCGAGGCCGTCGACGCCATCATGTTCCAGGAATGGGGCGCGCGTGACCGCGAGAGTGGCTGGCTCGCCACCGGCATCGAGGAGCAGATCGAGAAGAGCCTCGCCGGCTGGCAGGGCAGCGCGATCTTCGCCGAATGGGGCTATGAGCGGAATCCGGACTTCTATCTCAAGCTGCCGAGCCACGAATTCTGCGACCGCAACCACACGCGGCGCAGCGCCTGGCGCGGCGTGATGTCGGGGCTCGGCATCATCGCCGGCTTCGAGAATTCCTGGGCGCCATGGATGGAACTCGGGACCGACCAGCCGGGCGTCGCCGATCTCGATGTCGTGCGGCGCTTCGTCCGCGAGAGCGTCCCTTTCGCCGACCTCAAGCCGGCGGACGACGTCGTGCGCGGGACGTTCGAGCGCGGCACGCGCCCGCTCGCGCTCGCCGATGCGGCCCGCTCGGTCATCGTCGTCTATTTCCCGGCCGGCGGCGCGGCCGAGATCGCGGCGCATGGGACGAAGACGATGGCCTGGTTCGATCCGCGCACGGGCGCGACGACGCCGATCGACGGACCGGCCGGCGGCACCGTCTCGGCGCCGGCCGGAACGGACGGTGACGGCCATCCGCTCGACGCGGTGCTGGTGATGAGGGCCTGACGGAGCCGTCATGGCAGAGGTCCTCATCCTCGGCGGCACGGGAACGATCTCGTCGCATACGCTGGCGGCGCTGGTCGCCGAGGGCCATGCCTGCACCATCCTGACGCGGGGCGAGCACGGGCCGCCCGGCATCGCCGGCGTCAGGGCGGTGACCGCCGATCGCCGCGACGAGGCCGCGCTTGGCGAGGCCTTCGCTTCGGTGCGGCCCGACGTCGTGATCGACTTCGCCTGCTTCCAGGCTGAGGAGGCGCGGGCCATCGCCCGCGTCGCGCATGGCCGCATCCGGCATTTCATCTTCGTCTCGACGGTCGACGTGTTCGGCTTCCCGCAGCCCGCGCTGCCGATCGCCGGCGATGCGCCGCTCCTTGCTGCCAACACACCTTACGCGGCGGCAAAACAGGCCTGCGAGCGCCTCTTCGCCGCCGCCTGCGACAGCGGCCGCTTCCCGGTGACGATCGTGCGGCCGACCTATTCGCTGGGGCCGCGCTTCGTCATCTCGCTCTTCGAGCATCGCGCCGAGCGCGTGCTGGCGCGGATGCGCCATGGCCGGCCGGTGGTGGTGCCGGGCGATGGCGGGCGGCTGGTCCATGTCAGCGACGCCGCCGATACCGGGCGCATGATCGCCGCGCTGGCCGGCCGTATGGATGCGCGCGGCGCCCGGCTCACTGTCGGCACCGCCGGCTCCGTCATGACGCATGCCGACTATTATCGCCGCCTCGCGCAGGCGGTGGGCGGCGAGGCGCGGCTCGTCTTCGTCCCCGACGACGTGCTCGCCGCCGAGCCGGCGGTCGCGGGCGGCATCTATCCGGTGCTGACGCGCTTCGACCTTTCCTTCGCTATCGGCGGTCATCCGGCTTTCGACGGCTTCCATTTCAGCGGCGGCATCGATGCCGGCATCGCCGCCTATGTGGCGCGGATCGAGGCCGAGGGGGCCCTCACTTCGCCGCCGCCAGAGGATTTCGAGGACGCGCTCGCCGCGCGCTTTCGCTGACCAGAGATCAACAGGAGGATTTCGTGCCGCTGCCCAAAGACAAGCTTGCCCGCGTCATCGTCAATACCGACGCCAAGAACGAGGCCGACGACCAGTATTGCATCGTGCAGGCGCTGCTCTCGCCGTCCTTCGAACTCGCCGGGCTGATCCCGGCGCATTTCGGGACGCGCCGCACGACGCGCTCGATGGAGGAGAGCCGCGAGGAGATCGACCTGCTGCTGAAGCTCATGAACCTCACCGGCAAGGTCACGGTGGCGAATGGCGCGCCGACCGCGCTGCCGGACGAGACCACGCCCGTCCCCTCCGAGGGCGCGGAGCTGATCATCCGCGAGGCGATGAAGGACGACGACCGGCCGCTGCATGTCGCGTTTCTGGGACCGCTCACGGACATGGCCTCGGCGCTGCTGATGGAGCCGAAGATCGCCAAGCGCAATGTCCGCGTCGTGTGGATCGGCGGCGGGCGCTGGCCGGTCGGCGGCTCGGAGTTCAACCTCTCCAACGACATCCACGCCGCGAATGTCGTGTTCCGCTCCAGCGTCGAGCTCTGGCAGCTGCCGATGACGATCTACCAGATGATCGCCGTCTCCTATGCCGAGCTCGAGGAGCGGGTGCGCCCGCATGGTCCGCTCGGCGCCTATCTCGTCGACCAGCTGATCGAGTTCAACAGCAAAGGCCATGCCGGGCCGATCGAATATCGCTCGCTGGGCGATACGCCCTCGCTCTCGGTGATCATGAATCCGAGCGGCGGCACCTGGCGCTACGAGCCGGCGCCGGAATTCAGCCCGCTGATGAACTACATCCATACCGGCCGCAACCGGCCGGTGCGGGTCTATGACACGATCGACGTGCGCTTCATCCTGGAAGACATGTTCGCCAAGATCGCCCGCCACGCCCGCGGCGTGCAGGAGACGGCGGTCTTCGTTTAGCGTGAGGCTTCGAGAGCGGCGAGTTCCGCGAGGACTTCCTCGCCGTGCTCGCCGAGCCGCGGCGCCCGACGATCGAGCGCCAACGGCGAGGCCGAGAGGCTGATCGGGCTGCGGACGCCCGGAACGCCGTCGGGGTCGATGCGCATGCCGCGCGCGATGATCTGCGGATCGGCGAAGACGTCGGCGACGCTGTTGATGGGGCCGGCCGGAACGCCGGCGGTCTCCAGCGCGGCGAGCAGCGCGTCGCGCTGCCAAAGGAGGGTGCGTTCGGTGATCGCCGCCGTGAGCTCGGCGCGATTGGCGACGCGGGCGGCATTGGTGAGGAAGCGCGGATCGGCGGCCCATTCGGGTGCGCCGACGATCGACGCGAAGCGCGCGAACTGGCCGTCATTGCCGACCGCGAGGATGAAATGCCCGTCGGCGACCGGGAAGGTCTGATAGGGCGCGATATTGGGATGCGCATTGCCGAGCCGGGTCGGCGCGATGCCGGTCGCGAGATAGTTCATCGCCTGGTTGGCGAGGACGCCGGCCATGGTGTCGAAGAGCGCCATGTCGATCTGCTGCCCGAGGCCGGTCTTCTCGCGCGCGGCCAGCGCCGCCTGGATGGCGACGACGCCGTAGAGGCCGGTGAAGATGTCGGCGAAGGCGACGCCGATCTTCTGCGGCTCGCCGGCCGGATCGCCGGTCAGGTCCATGATGCCGCCCATGCCCTGGATCATGAAGTCGTAGCCGGCGCGCGGCGCATAGGGGCCGGTATGGCCGAAGCCGGTGATCGAGCAATAGACGAGGCGCGGATTGATCGCAGCGAGGCTCGGATAGTCGAGCCCGTATTTCGCGAGGCCGCCGAGCTTGAAATTCTCGATGAGGACATCGGCCTGCGCCGCCAGCCGCCGCACGAGCGAGGCGCCTTCCTCGGTCGAAAAATCGGCGACGACCGAGCGCTTGCCGCGGTTGCAGGCGTGGAAATAGGCCGCCGTCCGCTCGCCGCCATGCTCGATGAAAGGTGGACCCCAGCGCCGCGTATCGTCGCCCTCGGGGCTCTCGACCCTGATCACGTCGGCGCCGAGATCGGCCAGCGTCTGGCCGATCCACGGACCCGCGAGGATGCGGGCGAGTTCGACGACGCGGAGACCCGCGAGCGGCGCCTCGCTCATCTTCAGAAGAAGGCCTGCAGGCCGGTCTGCGCCCGGCCGAGGATCAGCGC
>CAWZZK010000132.1:0-18107 GCA_963966455.1 Kaistia sp.
ACGGCCACGACGTGACGCTGTTCGCGACCGGCGATTCCCGCACGGCGGCCGAACTCGTCGCCGTGCGCCCGGTGGCCGACCGGATCGCCGGCGCCGAGCCGGAAGCGGTCGCGGCGCTGTTCGATGCGGTGATGAGCCGGATCGACGATTGCGACATCGTGCATTTCCATACCGAGACCGCGCATTTCCTCCCCTTCCGAGGCTTCGAGGCGAAATCCGTGACGACGCTGCATCTGCGCCTCGACTCGGATGAGGCGCATGCGGCGCTGGCGACCAATGCCGCGATGCCGCTGGTCGCGATCTCGGAAAACCAGCGTCGATTCCGGCCCGAGGCGCGGTTCGTCGCCACCGTGCCGCATGGCATGCCGGACGATCTCGTCACGATGGGTGACGGTGGCGAGGGGCATCTCCTCTTCGTCGGCCGCATCTCGCCGGACAAGCGGCCGGACCGGGCCATCGAAGTCGCGTCACGCGCCGGCATCCCGCTCAAGATCGCGGCCAAGATCGACGCGGCCGACGAACGCTATTTCGCGGAGGAAGTGGCGCATCTCTTCGACAACCCGATCGTTGACTATCTCGGCGAGGTCGACGATGCCGGCAAGGCGGCTCTGCTCGCCGGCGCGCGGGCGCTGCTCTTCCCCATCGACTGGCCGGAGCCGTTCGGCCTCGTGATGATCGAGGCGATGGCGGCCGGTACGCCGGTGATCGCCTGGCGCAACGGGGCGGTGCCGGAAGTGATCGAGGACGGCGTCAGCGGCCGGATCGTGGGCAGCATCGAAGCGGCCGTCGACGCGGTCGAGACCATCGACCGCATTCCGCGCGCCGGCGTCCGCGCCGCCTTCGAGCGGCGCTTCACCGATCGCCGCATGGCGGCCGACTATGCCGAGGTCTATCGGGCCCTCATCCGGGGCGCATCATAGCGGCTTGCGGTTGAGCCAGGAAAAGGCCTCGGCGAGCGTCGCGGGGTCGACCGGCTTCGAACAATGGCCGATCGTCGCGTAGTCTTCCGGGATGTCGGAGGCGTCGAAGCCCGTCGCGAAGACGAACGGAATGCCGTCGGCCCGCAGCCGGTCGGCGACCGGGAAGGCCAGTTCGCCATTCAAGTTGATGTCGACTACGGCGGCGTCGGGGCGGGTCTCGCCGATCAGGCCCAGCGCCTGACGCACCGAGAAGGCCGGGCCGACGACGGTGGCGGCGGCACGGATAAAGCTATCCGACATCGCCTCGGCGATGATCACGTCGTCCTCGACGATCAGGATCTTGAGCCCGGAAAGCAGCGGTTCGTCGTTCATGCGGGCGTCTCCGCCGCTTCGGTGGCTCCTGTGACGAGGTGTTGCCAGCCAAGGGCGTGCGGGCGCGGTGCCGCCTTCTTCGAGCGGTCATGCATGATGGTCGTCCTCCCGCATATCGTTGAAACGCCGGCGGGTCGAGCCGCCGGACCGATACAGAATCGCGGCGCCCGCCGCTCGTTCCACGCCGCCGACAATTCCCGCGCAACTCTGGCAGGAGCGAGGCGTTGGCTCGGCACGGCCGACCGCCGGATCGCGACGACAACCGGGAGATCCGGGAGCCGGCATGTCCTTATCGAAGAGGAGACGAGAATGACGACCGACGATCTCGGCCAGGATGGCCCGTTCCAGCCGATCGACAGCGCGCCCAAGGACGGGCGGCTCATCATCGGCCGCGAGGGCAATGGCGACAGCCATCTGATGCGCTGGCGGACCAAGACCGACATGCTGGAAGAAGACGGTCCCGAAGAGCAGGGCGAGCATCCCTACTGGGCGCGTTGGCGGACCGATACCGGTCTCGATCCGGTCGAATGGGCGCCGACGACCCTCACCAAGGAGGAGACGCTCGACCGCGCCTAGCCGGGCTCGGTACGCGTGGCGCGGAGCAGCCGGGCGAGCGCGTTCTCGCCGCGGCTGCGCACGCGTCCTGACCGGGTCTGACGCAGGATCGAGGGTAGCACGCCATCCTCGAAGGCCTGGACCACCAGGGCGTGGACATAGCTCTTGCGGGCGACAGTCGGCGTGTTGGCGAGATCGGCCGAGACATTCTTCATGACCTCGGCGATCTGCCGCCGCCGGGAGCGCTCGGACGGTCCCGGCTCGACCTGCGCCAAATGCTCCGCGGCGGTGGCGCTCGCCGCCAGCATCCGAAAATCCTTGGCAGAGATGTCGCGGCCCGAGATCCGCTTCAGATAGGCGTTGACGTCCGAGGCTCTGACCGGGTGGGTTGCGCCGCTCTCGTCGACATATTGCAGCAGCCGCGAGCCGCGGATCGTCGCGATGCGGCGGATCGCCCGCACGAGCGCGCGGTCCTCGACGGTGCAGCTGATCGCGGCGCCGCCCTTGCCGCTGAAATTGAGGGCGAGGCCCTGTCCGTTGAGCTTCACCTGGCGCTTCAGCAGCGTCGCAGCGCCGCGCGCACCGCTCGACTGCAGATAGAGTTCGCAGCCGACGCGGATATGTGTTGCGTCGATCAGCGCCACGGCGCAGGCGACCGCCTTGCGTCGGCGCAGTGTCGCCAGCGCGATATCCTTGCGCACGGCGGCGCGGATGCGGGGCAGCGCCTCGATCAGCGTCTCCAGTCGCTCGGCCTTGTGCGCCTCGCGCTCGAGATCCCAGTCCGGGTGATAGCGATATTGCAGCCGCCCGGCGGCGTCGCGGCCGATCGCCTGCAGATGGGCGCTCGCCGAGGCGGCGATGCGGACTTCCTCATAGGCGGGCGGGATGGCGAGGCTGCGGATGCGCGCCAGCACGGCGGCGTCCTCGATGCGCTTGCCATCCGGCCCGAGATAGGAGAAGCCCTTGCCCCGCCTCACGCGGCGGATGACGAGGCCCGCCGCCTCGACCCGCTCCAGCGCCTGCCGCTCCGTCACCGTCTCGCTCATGATCGCCCTCCCGCCACCCGTTTGGCGGCGTGGGAAATCAATCCGGCGCGACGGCGGCGGTTCCGGTCAGGGCTTGCGTGTCGCAGTCCGCGAAACGTGGAGGCGGCACGCCGCCGCCCCGGTCGCGTCAATGATAGAACTGGCCGCGCACCTTGCCGCGGAACACCCAGTAGGACCAGGCGGTGTACATGAGCACGATCGGCAGCAGGAACAGCGTTCCGACGAGCAGGAAGGCCTGCGTCGCCTCCGAGGAGGCAGCTTCGGTGAGCGTGTACTTATAGGGCACGATCATCGGGAACAGGCTGATCGCGATGCCGAGATAAGAGAGCAGGAACAGGAGGATGGCGCCGATGAACGGCCTCGCCTCATGATCCGCGCCGAGCGAGCGCCATGTGAAGAAGGCGACGGCGAGCGCAGCGATCGGCACCGGCGCGAAGATGACGATGTTGGGGAAGGCGAACCAGCGCGAGGCGATCACCGGCTGTGTGAGCGGCGTCCAGATGCTGACGATGCCGATCGCAACGAGAACGCCGATCAGGCAGATGCGCCCATGGCGGCGGGCGGCGGCCTGGACCTCGCCTTCGGTCTTCAGGATCAGCCAGCCGGCCCCAAGCAGGCCGTAGCCGAACATCAGCGCGATGCCGGTCACCACGGAGAACGGCGTCAGGAAATCGAAGGACGAGCCGGAGAAGGTGCGGCCCGAGACCTCGAAGCCCTGGATGAAGGCGCCGAGCACGACGCCCTGCGAGAAGGTGGCGAGGCCGGAGCCATAGGCGAAGGCGTGGTCCCAGAAGGTCTTGTTCTCGGAATCGCGGAAGCGGAACTCGAAGGCGAGACCGCGAAAGACGAGCGACAGCAGCATCACAAGAACGGGGAAATAGACCGCCGGGATGATGATCGCGAAGGCGAGCGGGAAGGCGGCGAGGAGCGCGACGCCGCCGAGCACTAGCCAGGTCTCGTTGCCGTCCCAGACCGGGGCGACCGAGTTCATGATCATGTTGCGCGAGGGGGTATCGGGCGCGAGGCCGAACAGCATGCCGACGCCGAGATCGAAGCCGTCGAGCATCACATAGAAGAAGACGCCGAGCGCGATGATGGCCGTCCAGATCGGCACGAAGTCGAGAACCGGGTTCATCCTGTCGCTCCTTAATGCTCGATGGCGCCGGCGAGGACCGGGGCTTCGGGACGGCCGGCCTCGACCGGGCTGTCGCCTTCGCCATGGCCGGTGGAACGCGGCCCTTTGCGCACGACCCGCGCCATGAGGATGAGGCCCGTCGGGTAGACGAAGAGATAGACAAGGACATAGGCGAGCAGCGAGATCAGCACGTCGATGCCGGTCAGTGACGGCGACATCGAGTCCGCCGTTCGCAAGTGATCGTAGATCGTCCAGGGCTGGCGGCCCGTCTCGGTGACAATCCAGCCGGCGATGACGGTCACGAAGCCGATCGGGATGCAGAGCTGCAGGGCCGTGAGATAGAGCGGCGTCGTCGTCAGCCGGCCGCGGATTCTGAGCCAATTCCCCCAGATCACGAGGCCGAGCATGATGATGCCGAGCCCGACCATGACGCGGAAGCCGAAGAACGGCAGGGCGACGAAGGGCCGATCCTCCTTTGGGAAGGCCTTCAGCCCGGTGATCTGGCCGTCCAGCGAATGGGTGAGGATGAGGCTGCCGAGATAGGGCACCTCGATGGCGTAGAGGTTCTTCTCCGCCTCCTGGTCGGGGATCGCGAACAGCGTCAGCGGCAATTCGCTGCCCGTCTCCCAGATCGCCTCGATCGCGGCGAGCTTGGCCGGCTGGTACTGGCGCGTGTTGAGGCCATGCGCGTCGCCGACATACATCTGCAGCGGCACCAGCACGGTGAGCAGCCACAGCGTCATCTTCATCATCACCTTGCCTTCCTCGGCGAAGGTGCCGCGCCGGATGAAATAGGCGCTGATGCCCATCACCACGAAGCCGGTGGTGATGTAGAAGGCGATGACGTTATGCGCGAGGCGATAGGGGAAGGACGGGTTGAAGATCGCTTCCGACCACGAGGTCGGGAAGAAGCGGCCGTCGACCACCTGGAAGCCGGCCGGCGTCTGCAACCAGCTGTTGGCCGAGAGGATCCAGAAGGCGGAGAGGAGCGTTCCGCCGGCAACCATCAGCGTCGCGAAGAGATAGGCCCAGCGCGGCACGAGATGCCGCCCGAACAGCAGCACGCCGAGGAAGCCGGCCTCGAGGAAGAAGGCGGTGAGCGCCTCATAGGCGAGCAGCGGCGCCAGCACGTTGGCCGCCGCGTCGGAGAGGCGGCTCCAGATGGTGCCGAACTGGAACGGCATCACGAAGCCGCTGACGACGCCCATGCCGAACGAGATCGAGAAAATCTTGATCCAGAAGGTCGACAGGCGAAGATAGATTTCGCGTTTCGTGATGAAGTGGATCGTCTCGAGGACCGCAATATAGGATGCCGTGCCGACCGTGAAGGCCGGCAGGATGACATGGAAGATCACGACCCACGCGAATTGCAGTCGTGACAGGAACACCGGATCGAGTTCCATCCTTCCACCTCCTGAAAACGAATCAGGCCAGCCCGTCTTGCGCACCCGCCCCGGATACCGGCAGGAGGGAGGCTAGGGCGGATCGCGGCCGCTGTCGATAACGATGCCTAAAGCTTGGACGATTCGTCCCTATCAAAGCGTGTAGAGGCTGCGCAGGAAGCAGGCTTCGCCTTGCCGCGCCGTCACCGCACTTGAAACCGCTTGTCTTGCGGCAAGATGACAGCGAAGGCGGCGGGTGCCAGAGGGTGGGCGGATGACAGTGCCGATGCGGGTGCGCGGGTGGTGGGCGGCGGTCGAGCGCTATGCGGCGCATGCCGATCCGAGGGTCACCGCCTGCAACTGGATCGCGCTCGTCGTCGCGTCCAACCAGCCCTTCTATCCGCTCTATGTCGAGGGCGTTGCCGGGACGGGCGGGTTCGCGGCGATGCTCACCTTCCTTTCGACGCCGTTTTTCGCGCTGGCGCCGCTCGTCGCGCGGCGGAACGATCGCCTCGGCCGCGCGATGCTGCCGCTGGCCGGCATCGCCAACAGCCTTCTGGCGTTCGTCCTGTTCGGCCAAGCCTCTGGCGTGTTGCTTTTCCTCGCGCCCTGCGTCGTCATCGCCGGCCTCGCCTTCCGGCCCGACGAGCGGCGGTGGTCGTTGGCGCTGATCGGCCTCTCGGCGCTCGCCTATCTCGCCGGCCCGATGGTCGCTGCGACACCCGTGGTTGCGCTGGACGGGGCGGCGAGCCTGGCGCTGCTCGGCGTCAACGCCTTCAGCGCCGGCTGCCTCTTGGCGCTGACCGGGCTCACCTTCTCCGGCGCGATGGCGGATATCCGCGCGCGATCGGAGGCTTGACGCGGCGGGCAGCGCGGCGCGCGACACATCCTGTTACATTTCGGTGCTGGAAAATCGGCGCGACCTGCGCTGAATGAACGGCAGTTCCCGATCCGGAGCGGGCATGGACCGCACGCCGCATATCCTCGTCGTCGACGACCACCGCGAAATCCGCGAGCTGCTCGCGCGCTTTCTCGTCAAGAACGGGCTGCGCGTCTCCGTCGCCTCGGGCGGCGTCGAGATGCGGCAGGCCATGCGGGCCGGCGTGATCGATCTCGTAGTGCTAGACGTCATGATGCCGGGTGAGGACGGGCTGACGCTCTGCCGGCAGCTGCGCCAGAGCGGCGAGATCCCGGTGGTGCTGCTGACGGCGGTGGCCGAGGAGACGGACCGGATCATCGGTCTCGAGCTCGGCGCGGACGATTATGTCACCAAGCCGTTCAGCCCGCGCGAGCTCCTCGCCCGCATCCGCGCCATCCTGCGGCGGGCATCGGCGGCGCCGCGCGCCGAGGCGAGCGAGGCCGGGCAGCGCTTCCGCTTCGACCGATTCGTGCTCGATGTCGACCGCCGCGCCGTGTTCGACGAGGCCGGGGAGGATATCGGGCTCGGCAGCGCTGAGTTCCGCCTGCTGCTCGCCTTCGTCACGCGGCCCGGCATCGTGCTCTCGCGCGAGCAGCTCCTCGACATCACGGCCGGCCGCGCGGCGCAGCTTTTCGACCGCAGCATCGACAATTTGGTCAGCCGCCTGCGCCGGCGCATCGAGGCGGATCCGCAGCATCCGTCACTGATCAAGACGGTCTGGGGCGACGGCTATTCCTTCGCCGGCAAGGTGGAGCCGGCCGCGTGAGGGCGGCGCTCGCGCGCCTCTGGCCGGGCAGCCTCGCCGGACGGCTCGTCATCATGCTGGTCGCGGCGCTGGCGCTGGCGCAGCTCGGGCTGATGCTGATCCTGCGCATGCAGCAGGATGCGTTGCTCGACGGCGTCATCCATGGCCAGGCGCTGAACCAGACGGTGGCGCTGGCGCGGCTCCTGACCGACTATCCCGCTGCAGATGGCGAGCGAATCGCCCGCGCCTTCGGATCGCGCGGCTCCTGTGCCAGCGTGGCGCCGGCGCCGCCGCCGGGCCATCCGCCGGGGCCGGCCGAACGCGATCTCTCCGACTTGCTGCGGCAGATGCTGCACGGCGTCGAAGCCGGGCTGCCGATCGTCTCGGTCGAGCCGCTCGGGCCTGACCGCCATCCCTGCCCGGCAGACCATCCCGGACCGCCGCCGCCCGACCGCCGTCCGCCGCCGCCCGTTGGCGAGCCGCCCGGCGGGCCGCGCCGCGTCGCTGCCGTCGCCATGACCGTGCCGCTCGCCGATGGCCGCTTCGCGACGCTCCGCTCCGCCGTCGAGCTGCCCGGTGGCTTCGGCCGTGTGCCGCTGCTCTCCTTCCTCCTCTCGGCGCTCGCGGTGGCGGCGGTGGCGGTGCTGGCGATCCGCCGCCAGACGCGCTCGCTGCGCACGCTGGCCGACGCCTCCGAGCGCTTCGGCCGCGGCGAGGCCGTGCCGCATCTCGCCGAGACGGGGCCGAGCGAAGTCGTCGCCGCCACCCGCGCCTTCAACACGATGCAGCAGCGGCTCGGCGATTTCATGCGCGACCGGCTGCGCCTCCTCGCCAGCATCAGCCATGATCTGCGCACGCCGCTGACCACGCTGCGCCTCAAGGCCGAGTTCATCGAGGACGAGGCGGTGCGCGACGACATCGTGGCGACGATCGACGAGCTGACGGTGATCTGCGAGGCGACGCTCGCCTTCACCCGCGCCGAGGCGACGAGCGAGCCGACCGTCGCGCTGCGGCTCGACGAACTGGTCGCCGCGTGCGTCGAGGAGTTCCGCCTCGCGGGGGCCGATGTCGAGGCGCTCACGCTCGCCGCCGTCACCTATCCCTGCCGGCCGGTGGCGCTGAAGCGCGCACTGCGCAACCTCATCGAGAATGCCGTTCGCTATGGGCAGGAGGCGCGGGTCTCGGTCGCCGACGAGGCCGATGCCGTCGCGCTCGCGGTGGCCGATGCCGGACCCGGCCTGCCGGAGGATCGCATGGACGAGGCGTTCCAGCCCTTCGTGCGCCTCGAGCCTTCGCGTAACACCGAGACCGGCGGCCTCGGCCTCGGCCTCGCCATCGCGCGCTCGATCGTGCAGGCGCATGGCGGCACGCTGACACTGGAGAACCGCCCCGAGGGCGGCCTCGTCGCGACCATCCGCCTGCCGAAGACAGCGGCCTGAGGTGGACGGGGAGGGGAGGCGATGGCGCCGCGCCTGCTTCCTGCGGGCGGTGAATCGCTCTAGTCTCGCGCCATCCTTCACCCTCCATGGAGCTATCGACATGGCCGACGCTGCCTGGCGCGCCGATCCTCTGGCCTGGGGCCACGGCCCGCGCGTGTTCGAGGCCTTTCTCGAGCCGACCTGTCCCTATTCCGTCCGCGCCTTCAACAAGTTCGACCTGCTCTTGGCCGAGGCCGGCGCCGATCGCATCACGATCAAGATCCGCCTGCAGTCGCAGCCCTGGCACATGTATTCGGGCGTCGTGACGCGCTGCGTGATCGCCGCCTCGACGCTGCCGGGGGGCAAGGAGGAGGCGAAGAAGGTGCTCGCCGCCGTCGGCGCGCATCGCGAGGAATTCGAGTTCGACAAACACTGGGGTGGTGCCAATCTCGACGCGAGGCCGCGCGACATCATCAAGCGCGTGGAAGACTATAGCGGCGTCGCACTCTTCGACGCCTTCGCCATTCCCGATCTCGACAAGGAGATCAAATGGCACTGCAAATATGCCCGGCAGAACGGCATCCATGTCTCGCCGACCTTCATGATCGACGGCCTCATCCAGGCGGACATGTCGAGCGGCGATGCGGTCGCCGACTGGGTGGCCAAGCTGGTCGGCAAATAGCCGGCTTCAAGCGGCGCCCGCGCTCAGGTCCAGCCGCCATCGACGACGAAGCTCTGCGCCGTGCAGTGGCGGCTGTCGTCGGCGGCGAGGAACAGCGCCATGCGGGCGATGTCGGCCGGCTCCATCTTGTCGGGAATGCATTGCCGCTCGGCGATGCGCCGCTCGCCGGCCTCGTCGAGCCAGAGCTTCACCTGCCGCTCGGTCATCACCCAGCCGGGGACGAGGCAGTTGACTCGGATGCGGTCCGGTCCGAATTCGCGGGCGAGCGCGCGGGTCATGCCATAGACGCCGGCCTTGGCGGCGACATAGGCGACGCAGTCCGCCGCCGCCATGGACACGACGATCGAGCCGAGATTGATGATCGAGCCGCCGCCGGCGCGGGCCATCCCCGCCCGAACGGCCTGCGCCGCGAAGAATTGCGGGCGGAGGTTCACCGCCATGCGGTCGTCCCAATAGGCGGGGTCGACCGCCTCGACCTTGTGGCGGTCGTCATTGGCGGCGTTGTTGACGAGGATGTCGACATGCCCGGCCTCCGCCTCGAAAGAGGCGATGGCGGCGCGCAACGCATCGACGTCGCGGATGTCGCAGTGGTGGTAATGGACGGTCGAGGGGAGGTCCGCCACCAACGCCGCGGCGGCGGCATCGTCGATGTCGACGAAACCGACGCGGGATCCCTGTTCGGCGAAATGACGGGTGAGGGAGGCTCCGATTCCGGTCGCTCCGCCGGTGATGAAGACCGATTTCGCGGCGAGGCTCGGATAGGTCGCGAAGCTGGACATCGACGCGGGTTCCGCTCTATTTCATGTAACGATATATATCGCGGTAGCATCGTTTCGGACGGGAAGGCAAGCATGACGAACGAGGCACCGGCGCGGCGGCGGGCGACGATCAAGGATGTCGCGAAGGCGGCGGACGTGTCGCCGATGACCGTTTCCAACGTCCTGAACGGCCGCCTGCAATATGTGAGCGCGGCGACGAAGAAGCGCGTCGAGCGCGAGATCGAGCGACTCGGCTATCGCCGGCAGGCCAATGCCCGCAACCTGCGCGTCGCCGAGCAGCGCTCGATCGGCATGGTGATCGTCGACGAGTCGCCGGCCTTTCTCGCCGATTTCTTCACCTGCCAGGTCGTCGCCGGCCTCGCCAATGTGCTCAACAGCGCCGACTACACGCTGACGGTGCAGGGGATGCGCGGCGACCAGCTCGAGACCTCGATGATCACCCGCAATTTCGAGGTCGGCGGCTTCTGCGCCATGATCGCCGGCAGCGGCGAGGAGCGCCGGGCGGCTATCCGGCGCCTTCTCGACCTCGACCAGCCGGTCATCGTGTTCCAGGAGCCGATCACGCTAGAAGGCGCGGATTTCTGCGCCATAAGGCAGGACGACCGCGGCGGCGGACGGTTGATCGGCGACCATCTCCTCGCCCGCCGGGTCGAGGATTTTCTCGCGGTCGTGCCCGCGCAGGACTGGCCGGCGATCGAGGAGCGCCTCGCGGGGCTTCGGGAAAGCCTCGCGGCGAATGGCGGTGGGGCGCGGCTCACCGTGATCGCGTCGGCGAGCGAGAGCTTCGCCGACGTGCAGGATGTCGTCGCCCGCCATCTTTCCGATCATCCGCTGCCGGGCGCCATCATCGGCGCCAACGATCCGATCGCCACCGCCGCGATGCTCTACCTCTTCGACCATGATGTCCGCGTTCCGGAGGATGTGCGCATCGTCGGCTTCAACGGTTTCGAGGCGCATCGCTATGCGCGGCCTCGGCTGACGACGGTCGATTCCGCCGCCTACCAGCTTGGCGAGCAGGCTGGCCGCGCCATGCTGGAGCGGCTGGAGAGCGGCCGCTTCGCCCGCCACGAATATATCCTCCCCGTCCATTTCGACGCCGGCGCGACGACCTGAGGCCCTCTGCGAACCGCCTCAGAAAGGGGCTTGTCAGCCTTTCTGATTTAACGTTACATGGCGGCAAGGAGGAGCCATGACCGACCAGAAGAAGCCCGTAGAGGCCGACACTCCGTCTACATCCGCAGGGGGTTCTTCAACAGAATCCGCGGCTTTTTCGACATTTTCCGACGCGCCATCTTCCCGGCGCAGCGCGGAGTGGTTCGGCCGCGCCGGAAAATACGGCTTCATCCCGCGGAGCTGGATGAAGAGCCAGGGCTTCTCGGCCGAGCTCTTCGACGGCAGGCCGGTAATCGGCATCTGCAACACATGGTCCGAGCTCACCAACTGCAACCGGCATCTGCGCGAACTCGCCGAGCATGTGAAGCGCGGCGTGCTGATGGCCGGCGGCTTCCCGCTCGAGTTTCCGGTGACGAGCCTCGGCGAGCCGCTGATGCGGCCGACGACGATGATGTTCCGCAATCTCGTCGCCATGGATGTCGAGGAGACGATCCGCGCCAATCCGATCGACGGCGTCGTGCTGCTGGCCGGCTGCGACAAGACCACCCCGGCGCTGCTGATGGGCGCCGCAAGCTGCGACGTCCCCGCCATCCTCGTCTCGGGCGGCCCGATGCTGAACGGGCGCTATCAGGGGCGGGTGCTCGGCTCGGGCACCGACGTGTTCAACCTCGACCAGGAATATCGCACCGGCAAGATCAGCAAGGCCGATGTCGAAGCGGCGGAGGCGGCGATGAGCCGCTCGGCCGGTTCGTGCATGACGATGGGTACCGCGTCGACCATGGCGCTGATCGCCGAGGCGATGGGCATCGGCCTGCCGATGAACGGCACCATTCCCGCGCCCGACAGCCGCCGTGCCGTCCTGGCCGAGGAAGCCGGCAAGCGCGCCGTGCGCCTCGTCGAACAGGATATCCGCATCTCGAAGATCCTGACGCGCGAAGCCTTCGAGAATGCCGTGAAGGTCGCCGGCGCGATCGGCGGCTCGACCAATGCGGTCGTGCATCTCCTTGCGCTCGCCGGACGCCTCGGCGTCAAGTTCACGCTCGCCGACTGGGACGAACTCGGCCGCGACGTGCCCTGCCTCGTCGACCTGAAGCCGTCGGGCCGCTTCCTCATGGAAGAGTTCTTCGATGCGGGCGGCCTTCCGGTCGTCATGAAGCGCATCGCCGACAAGCTGCGGCTCGGCGCGCCGGTGGTCGAGGGCGGCACCATGGGCGAACGCATCGCCGACGCGCGCGGCTGGAACGACGAGGTCATCCGCACGGTCGACAATCCGCTGACGCCGAAGGGCGGTCTCGTGGTGCTGCGCGGCAATCTTGCTCCGGACGGCGCCATCCTGAAGCCCTCGGCCGCCACGCCGCGGCTGATGCAGCATCGCGGCCGGGCCGTCGTGTTCAAGGATGCCGAGGATCTCCGTGCCCGCATCGACGATCCCGATCTCGATGTCGATGCCGACAGCGTGCTGGTGCTGCAAAATGCCGGTCCGCGCGGCTATCCCGGCATGCCCGAGGTCGGCACCATGGCGCTGCCGAAGAAGCTGCTCGCCGCCGGCGTCACCGACATGGTGCGCGTTTCCGATGCGCGGATGAGCGGGACGGCCTTCGGCACGGTCGTGCTGCATGTCGCGCCGGAATCGGCGCTTGGCGGGCCGCTGGCGCTGGTGCAGACCGGCGACATGATCGTGCTTGATACCGCCGGCCGGCGCATCGATGTCGAGATCGACACCGAGGAGATGGCGCGCCGCCGCGCCGCCTTCGTGCCGCCGGAACCGGCCTATGAGCGCGGCTACGGCAAGCTCTTCATCGACCACGTGCAGCAGGCCGACAAGGGCGTCGATTTCGACTTCCTGGTCGGGTCGAGCGGCACGCCCCCCTCCAAGGTTTCCTTCTGAAGCGAGGCTCCATGACGACCCCCATGCCCTTCCGATCGCGGCAGAACGCCCCTCTCCCCGAAGGCTGGGAGCAGCTCTATTCCGCCGTGCTCTCGGATTCGCTCGACGCCGTCGGCATCACCAATCAGGCGATGACGCCCGCGATCCGGCCGCTCGACGAGACGCTCAAGATGTGCGGCCGCGCGCGGACCGGCATTTATATGGAGGTCGCGCATGTCGAGTCGGGCGAGAACCCCTATGAGCTCGAGATCGCCATCGTCGACGACCTGAAGCCGGGCGACGTCGCCGTCTTCGCCTGCGGCGGCTCGACCCGCATCGCCCCCTGGGGCAGCCTGCTCTCGACGGCGACGACCGTGCGCGGCGCCGCCGGCTGCGTCACCGACGGCTTCGTGCGCGACATCCTGGAAATCCGCCGGCTGAAGCTGCCCGTCTTCCATGGCGGCATCGCGCCGCTCGATTCCAAGGGCCGCGGTCAGATCGCGGCGGTCGACGTGCCGGTCCTTTGCGGCGGCGTCCGCGTCGCGCCGGGTGATCTCGTCTTCGGCGACGCCGACGGCGTCGTGGTCGTGCCGCAGGCGGTCGAGGCCGAGGTGCTCAAGGTCGCCTTCGACAAGATCAATGGCGAGAGCCACTCGATGCGCGAACTGCAGGCGGGCGGCTTCCTCCGCGACGTCTATGCCAAATACGGGGTGCTCTGATGGCGCATGCTGACAAGGCGCCGTCCAACCCGGTCGCCGGCTTCTTCAAGATCGAGGGCACGGCGATCGCGCTGGTCTTCGTGCTCCTCGTCATCCTGTTCATGCTGACGGCGCCGCGCGCCTTTCTCGGCTACCGCGTCTATATGAGCTTCATGGCGACGGTGCCGCCGCCGATGATCATCGCGCTCGGGCTGACCCTGGTGGTCGTCGCGGGCGAGATGGACCTCTCCTTCCCCTCGATCGTCGCCTTCGCGAGCTATGTCTTCTGCCAGCTCTACCAGAGCTACGACCTGACCTGGCTGGCGCTCGTCGCGGCGCTCGTGACCGGAACGGTGATGGGCTTCATCAACGGGCTCGTCGTCACCAAGCTCGGCATCCCGTCGCTGATCGCGACGCTCGGCATGCTCTTCCTATGGGGCGGCCTCGTCACGGTGGTCTCGAACGGCGCCTCGCTCGCCATTCCCGATATCGAGGGGCGGCTGATCCACACGGTGTTCGCCGGCCGGATCGGCGTCATCCCGGTCCAGTTCCTGTGGGCGCTCGCCGTCGCGGTGGTCGTCTGGCTGATCCTTAACCGTCACCGCTTCGGCGAGAGCCTCCTCTTCATCGGCGACAATCTCAAGGTCGCCAAGGTGGTCGGCATCGCCATCGACCGCGAGAAGATCAAGCTCTTCACGCTCATGGGCCTCCTGTCGGCGCTCGCCGGTGTCTTCCTGACGCTGGAAACGACGACCTATTTCTCGCAGGCCGGCATGGGCTACCTGCTCACAGTCGTCGCGGCGGTGTTCATCGGCGGCACCTCGATCTTCGGCGGTGCCGGCAAGGTGGTCGGCACGGTGTTCGGCGCGCTGATCGTCGCCATCATCGAGGCCGGCCTCGTCGCCAGCGGCGTCGCCGGCTTCTGGACGCGCTTCTATATCGGGCTCGTCTTCATCGTCTCCGTCACCATGAATGCGGCAATCGAGGATCCCGACAAGGTCCCGTTGCTCCGGCAACTCCGCTCGCGCGCGAGAAACTGACGGCACTTTCCAGAAAACAACCAAGGGGAACACGACAATGCAGAGGATCACGAAAACGATTGCCGGACTGGCGCTGGCGGCCATGGTCGCCGCGCCAGGAATTTCGGTGGCGGCCGAGGCCGTCGATTCCGGCATGACCATCTATTTCCAGATGGGCGGCAATCCCGGCGACACGGCGACGTTGGCCCGCGAGCTCGGCGCCCGCGACGCGGCCCGCGTGCTCAAGGTCAACCTGATCGAGCAGCATGCCGGCTGGGATCCGCAGAAGATGATCGTCCAGGCCAAGGAGGCGATCGCCGCCCAGCCCGACGCGATCGTCGTCATGGGCCATCCCGGCACCAATGCCATGAAGTCGGTTCTCGACGAGGCCAAGGCGGACGGCATCGTCGTCGTCGTCAACAACAACGAGCTGCCGGGCACCGGCCTCTCCTATTTCGGCCTCGACAATTACGGCGCCGGCAAGAACCTCGCCAATCTCACCATCGAGAACGGCAAGCTCAAGGAAGGCGACAAGGTGCTGGTCTATGGCGCCTTCGTCGAGGGCGCGGCCGGCGCGGACGTCGCCAAGGGCGCAACCGAGGTGCTGAAAGAGAAGGGCATCGCCTTCACGCCGCTGCAGTGGTCGAACGAGGCCGTGCAGGATCCGGCGCTCTCGGTGCCGGTGCTCGTCGCCTATCTCGAGGCCAATCCCGACACCAAGGCGATCATCGTTCCCGGCCATGGCGGCATCACCGCCGTGCTCGACAAGGTTCTGAAGCAGGCCGGCAAGCAGCCGGGCGAGGTCGTCACCTCGGGCTTCGACATCTCCTCGGCCGCCATCCAGGGCGTCCGCGACGGCTACATCACCGTCGTGCTCGACCAGCAGCCCTACCTGCAGGGCTTCATGCCGGTCGCCGCCGCCGTCCTGCAGAAGAAATACGGCCTCGCCGGCCTGCAGCTCAACACCGGCGGCGGCTACCTCACCAAGGACAATGTCGACGCGCTCGCCGCGCTCGTGAAGGACGGCATCCGCTAGTCGCGGCTGCCTCCGGCGGCGCGGTTCCCCCGCCGCGCCGCCACTTTCTCCCATCCTCACGAAGCGGATTTTCGTCCCATGACCGTCACGCCGGCCGCCGCCACCCCGATCGTCCGTCTCGAAAATGTCGGCAAGAGATATGGCAAGGTCGTGAGCCTCAAGGAGGTCACGCTCGAGATCGGACCCAACGAGATCGTCGGGCTCATCGGCGACAACGGCGCCGGCAAGTCGACGCTGATCAAGGTCCTGACCGGCGTCGAGCCGCCGACCTCCGGCACGCTCTATGTGCGCGGCCAGCGCATCGACGCCGCGTCCTATTCGGTCAAGGAAGCGCACAAGCTCCGCATCGAGACCGTCTACCAGGACTCCTCGCTCGGCGAGAAGCAGCCGCTCTGGCGCAATTTCTTCGTCGGCCGGCCGATCACCAACCGCTTCGGCTTCATCGACGTGAAGGCCGAGAAGCGGATCGCCGAGGCGATCATGCGCTCGACGATCGGCTTTCGCGGCGTCGGCCTCGATGTCGACACGCCGGTCTCGCGCCTCTCGGGCGGCGAGCGGCAGGGCGTCGCCATCGGCCGTGCCATGCATTTCGACAGCGACCTCATCGTTCTCGACGAGCCGACCGTGGCGCTGGCGCTGAAGGAGGTTCAGAAGGTCCTCGACTTCATCCGCTCGATCAAGGCGGGCGGCCGTTCCTGCATCTATATCGAGCACAACATCCATCACGTGCACGAGGTCTGCGACCGCCTCGTGGTGCTCGACCGCGGCGAGATCGCGCTCGACGCCCCGACCTCGTCGATGACCTACCAGGAACTCGCCGATTTCCTGATGTCGCTGCATCACCGCCGCCCCACTGCCGCCCATTAAGAGACCGCCATGACCGCGCGCGCCTTCTGCGACTGCCACGTCAATATCTGGAACGACGAGCATGTGCTGCCGCTCTATGCGGAGCAGCTCGCCCGCGTCCGCGCCGGGGCGATGGCACCCAAGTCCGACGCCGACACGCTTCATGCCGAGATGGCGCATGTCGAGAAGGCGATCGTCTTCGCGCTGCGCTATGGCGACAGCATCGGCATCGAGAGCGACGACGCGACCACCGCGGCGGCGGTCGCGAAATATCCCGATAAGTTCGTCGGCTTCGCTTATGTCGACCCGCGGCGGGCGGACTGCATGGACATGCTCGTGCATGCGATCGAGGATCTGAAGCTGAAGGGCGTCAAGTTCGGCCCGATCTACAACGGCGTCGCGCTCTCGGATCCGCGGCTGGTGCCGGTCTACGAGTATCTTCAGAAGAACAATATCCCGCTCACCATGCATATGGGCACGACCTTCGCCCGCAATGCGCCCATCGACATGGGACGCCCGCTGCATGTCGAGCCGATCGCGCAGAAATATCCCGACCTCGTCATGGTGATGGCGCATATGGGCCATCCATGGTTCGAGGAATGCATCGTCGTCTCGCGCAAGCAGCCGACTGTCTTCTGCGAGATCTCGGCGCTCTCCTACAGGCCCTGGCAGTACTACAACATCCTGATCGCCGCGCAGGAATACCGCATCACCGACAAGATCTTCTTCGGCACGGATTTCCCCTTCGCGCGGGTCGACGAGTCCGTCGACGGCCTCCTCACGATCAACGACCAGGTCGAGGGCACCAAGCTGCCGCGCGTCAGCGAGGAAACGATGCAGCGCATCCTTCAATCGAACCCGTTCGCCCATTGGTGGCACGGCGACAACCCGCTGGCCTGAGCCGAGGACCCGAGCAATGACCGCGCGCGCTTTTTGCGATTGCCACGTCAATATCTGGAACGACGAGGATGTTCTGCCGCTCTACGAGACGCAGATCGCCCGCGTGAGACCGGGCGCCGTGGCGCCGAAGGCCGATGCCGACACGCTTTATGCCGAGATGGCGCATGTCGAGAAGGCGATCGTCTTCGCGCTCAGCTATGCCGACAGCTCGGGCATCGCGAGCAGCGACGAGACGACGGCGGCGGCGGTTGCGAAATATCCGGAGAAGTTCGTCGGCTTTGCTTATGTCGATCCGCGGCGGCCCGACTGCATGGACCGCCTCGTCCACGCGGTCGAGGATTTGAAGCTGAAGGGCGTCAAGTTCGGGCCGATCTATAACGGCGTCGCGCTGTCGGACCCTCGGCTGGTGCCGGTCTACGAATATCTGCAGAAGAACAACATCCCGCTCACGATGCATATGGGCACGACTTATGCCCGCAATGCGCCGATCGACATGGGCCGCGCGCTGCATGTCGAGCCGGTCGCGCTGCGCTATCCGGACCTCGTGATGGTGATGGCCCATATGGGGCACCCCTGGTACGAGGACTGCATCGTCGTCTCGCGCAAGCAGCCGAACGTCTTCTGCGAGATCTCGGCGCTCTCCTACAGGCCCTGGCAGTACTACAACATCCTGAT
>CAWZZK010000133.1:0-45404 GCA_963966455.1 Kaistia sp.
CCGAACACCACCTTCAGGAAATCGAGCTCGCGCAGGATTTCCGTGCCGCCGATCATGGCGACGGCGGCGAGCGCGACGCCGATCATGGAGCCCATGCCGCCGAGCACCACGATGGCGACGATGACGGCCGATTCCATGAAGGTGAAGCTCTCCGGGCTGACGAAGCCCTGGCGCGCCGCGAAGAACGAGCCGGCGAAGCCGCCGAACATCGCGCCGAGCGCGAAGGCGGTGAGCTTCGTGTTGGTCGTGTTGATGCCGAGCGAGCGGCAGGCGATCTCGTCCTCGCGCAGCGCTTCCCAGGCGCGGCCGACCGGCAGCTTGCGCAGGCGGATCGTCACGAAGGCGGTGAGCAGCGCCAGCAGCAGGATCAGGTAGTAAAGGAAGATCTTGTAATAGGCGCTCGACATCGGCAGCTCGAACACCTTCGCGAAGTTGTTCGGGGCCGAGACGTCGAAGGAATAGAGGCCGAAAAAGGTGATCTTCGGGATCGAGGAGATACCGGCCGAGCCGTTGGTGAGCTCGCGGAAATTGATGAGCACCAGGCGTATGATCTCGCCGAAGGCAAGCGTCACGATCGCGAGATAGTCACCGCGGAGCCGGAGCACCGGGAATCCGAGCATGATGCCCCAGAGCGCGGCGAGGATGCCGGCGAGGGGAAGCAGGATCCAGAACGAGAAGCCGAAATGCGTGGCGAGCAGCGCATAGGCATAGGCGCCGACGGCATAGAAGGCGACATAGCCGAGATCGAGCAGGCCCGCGAGGCCGACCACGATGTTGAGGCCCCAGCCGAGCATCACATAGATGAGGATCTGGATGCCGAAATTGTCGACCCATTTCAGCGAGCCCTGGAAGCCGAGCAGGCCGACCACGATCGCCGGATAGAGGAAGAGGAAGACGAGGCCGACCGGCGGGAACCAGCGCGTGATGCCGGCGCGGACGGCCAGCGAGGTCTGCGAGGGGCCGGTGTCGCTCGCCTTGCGGCGGGCGATGGCGGGCCAGATCGTGGTCGTCAGCAGGAAGCGGCCGAAGATCACGATCGCGACGATGATCGCCACCGTGCCCCAGCGGGTGGTGATGATCAGCTCGTTCTGCATGTTCTGCTCGGTCTTCAGGCCGACAAGCGGTCCGAAGATGCCGAGGGCGATGACGCCCGCGAGGATGGCGTCCCTGATGGCGGCGCCGGGCGAGGAGCCCGGGCCGTTGGTTGCGATGCCGGGCGCCATGTCAGACCTTCTCGACTTCTGGTCGGCCGAGCAGGCCCTGGGGCATGAAGATGAGCACGATCGCGAGGATCGAGAAGGCGGCGACGTCCTTGTAGTCGATCGAGAAATAGCCGGACCAGAAGGTCTCGATCAGCCCGATCAAGAGCCCGCCGAGCACCGCGCCGGGCAGCGAGCCGATGCCGCCGAGCACCGCCGCCGTGAAGGCCTTCACGCCCGGCGTGAAGCCGTCCGAGAAGTTCACGACGCCGTAATAGGTGAGGTAGAGCGTGCCGGCGACGGCGGCGAGCGCCGCGCCCATCACGAAGGTCAGCGAGATGGTGCGGTCGACATTGACGCCGAGCAGCGCCGCCATCTTGCGATCCTGCTCGCAGGCGCGCTGGGCGCGGCCGAGCGGCGTCTTCTGGACGACATACCAGAAGCCGGCGAGGAGAACGGCCGTCACGACCCAGATCAGGATCTGCTTGTAGGAGATGGTGGCGGCGAAATTGTTCCGCTCCATCAGCGTGATCGTGCCGGAAAGGACGGGCGGCAGCGGCTTGTTGCGGGGACCCTGCGCGACCTGGATGAAGTTCGACAGGACGATCGACATGCCGATCGCCGAGATCAGCGGCGCCAGGCGGAACGAGCCGCGCAGCGGCCTGTATGCGACGCGCTCGATGGCCCAGTTCAGCAGTCCCGTGAGGAACATGGCGATGAGCATGACGAGGATCAGCGCGACGATGACCGAAGAAATGCCGAGCACGGTCGTGAAGAGAAGAAAGAAGATCATCGCGATGAAGGCCGACACCATGAAGACGTCGCCATGCGCGAAGTTGACCATGCCGATGATGCCGAACACCATCGTATAGCCGATCGCGATCAGCCCATAAATGGAGCCGAGCGTGATCCCATTGATCAATTGCTGTAGGAAGATTTCCATCTGCCGTGGGTCCCCGGTGCAGCGCGTTCTTTTCGGGGGCTTGATTCCGGACATTGGCCCGGCCGGCCCCTCTTTGATCCTTTGGCTTACCAATTCGGCACGCACAAAACAACAGCAGCCACGGCGATGCGGGGGAGCCTGTGGGCGGCGCGGGTACAACCCGTCCTGCCGACAAACTGCATGCTGACCGCGGCCCCGAGTGCCGCAGCCTATGCCATTGATCTTGCTGGGGGAGCGCTCAGGCTGCGGCCGGCTTGCTGTCCGAGGCGCGGGGGTCGAGCGCGATGGTCTGCGGCGTTGCTTCGCGGAGCGGCGGCACCGGCTGGAAGGCGTCGCGCGGCACGTCCGAGACGCCCGGCCGGCGGCGCAGGCGATAGAAGATGTAGCCGATCAGCAGCGCATGCATGACGCTGGCGAAGCTGAACAGCCCCTGCGGCCCGATCCATTCCATTGCGAAAGCGGCGATGATCGGCCCGATCATGGTGCCGATGCCGGACATCAGCAGCAAGCCGCTGGCGATCTTCACGAAATCGTCCGGCGCCGCATAGTCGTTGGCATGGGCGACGGCGAGGCCGTACATCGGATAGACCATGCCGCCGAAGCCCGCGACGAGCGCAATCACCAGCCACGCTTCGGTCGGCTTCAGCACGGTGATGGTGCCGCTGATCAGGATGGCCGCCACCGAGACGCCGATCAGCACGTAGCGGCGGTCGATCCGGTCTGAGAGGCGGCCGAGTGGCACCTGCGTCAGGGCGCCGCCCAGCACCGCGCCGCTCATCAGGAGCGCGATGGCGCTGGTCGGCAGGCCGATCTGCTGGCCATAGACGGCGCCGAGCGTGCCGAAGGCGCCGTTGACCATGCCGACCGTGAAGCAGCCGACCGCCGCGACGGGCGAGTTCACGAAGAGGATGCGCAGGTCGAGCTTGGTGGTCTTCAGGGGCCGCGGCGTCTGCGCCGTCGAGAGGGCGGAGGGGAGGATCGCGAGCGAGTAGAAGATCGCGCCGAGGACGAAGAAATGGTAGTTGCTCGTCGTTCCCGTGGTAATCAGCAGCTGGCCGGCGGTCGAGGCGGCGAAATTCACCATCTGGTAGACGGAAAAGATCGTGCCGCGGTTTTCCTTGGTCGCGCGCTCGTTCAGCCAGCTCTCGACGATCATCGCGGCGCCGGCGAAGCAGAAGCCGGAAAAGGCGCGCAGCGTGATCCAGGCATAGGGCGAGACGTAGAGCAGGTTGAGCAGGATCACGACGCTGGCGATCGAGGCCATGACGCCATAGGCGCGGACATGGCCGACGCGGCGCACGATGCGGGGCACGACGAGGCAGCCCGCCACGAAGCCGACCGCCCAGCCGGTGCCGATCAGGCCGAGCTCGGCCGTCGTGAAGCCCTCCATTGCGCCGCGGATGGGCAGGAGCAGGCCATGCAGGCCGCCAGCGATCAGGAGAAGGGCCGATCCGATCAGGAGCGCGGCGACGGGGACGAGCTGGGATGCCATGGGTCGTTCACGTCTGGTCGGTCAGGTTCGGTCTTGTTGGCGATCTGCCGAGCGGGCGGCATGGCCGATCGGGGGCGGCGGGTCGACGAGCCCCTTTTCCCCGTGGGCCATGTCGAAAAGATGGCACCCATTGATGCAGATCAGCCAAACGGACAGGCTTTTTCGCGCGCTGCGTAAAGACTTCAGTGAACTTCTTGTGCCAGCGCCGCCTTCAGCGCCAGAAGATCGCGCCAGACGAGCCGCTTCTGCAGCGGCTGGCGGAGCAGATAGGCCGGATGCAGCGTCGCCATGGCGCGGATCTGGCGCCGGCCGGTGTCATAGGAAAGCCAATGGCCGCGAAGGCGGAGAATGCCCCCGCGCGTTTCGAGCAGTTCCTTAGCCGCCGCGCCGCCGAGGCAGATCAGCACGTCGGGATCGACGAGCTCGATCTGGCGGCGGATGAACGGCCGGCAGATCGCCGTTTCCTCCGGCGTCGGCGTCCGGTTGCCCGGCGGCCGCCAGGGCACGACATTGGCGATGTAGACGTCCTGCCGTGCGAGCCCGATCGCCGCCAGCATGCGGTCGAGCAACTGGCCGGAACGACCGACGAAGGGCACGCCCTGCAGGTCCTCTTCGCGGCCGGGCGCCTCGCCCACCAGCATGATCCGCGCGTTGGGATTGCCGTCGGCGAAGACCAGCGAGCGGGCGGTGAGGCGGAGCGAGCAGCCGTCGAAGCGCGCCAGCGCCTCGCGGAGAGCCTCGAGCGTTTCGGCGGAAGTGGCCGCGATCCGCGCGGCCTCGACCTCGGCCGCCGGGTTGGCCGGCGCCGCGCCCGGTGCGGATGGTGCGAAGGCCGGAGGCGCCGCGCGAACGACAGGCGCCTCGACGGGCGGAGGCGCGGCAACGGGCGCAGCCGGCGGTGGCGCCGCGAAGCGGTCGATCGCAAACTCGTCGATCGCCATGTCGACGCCGGCGTCGCGATACCATTCGAGCAGCGCCGCGAGGGCCTCGGCCGAAGGGGGAGATGGGTCGCTTCCGGTCAGCATGGCTCATCCGCCGCGTCCGTCGCGGCCAGGCGCCATCCTATCGGTCCCGGCAGCCGAGGACAAACTCGCGCAGCGGCGCTCAGCTCGTCGCCGTATTCATGACGACGAAGTCCCTTCCTGTCGCATCGGGATGCAGCGGCTCGTCCGTCGTGACCAGCACATTGCCGGGCTTCATCATCGACTGGATGACCTTGGCCACGGACGGATCGGTGTGGATGCGGAACAGCGTTCCCGCGGCGTCGGACGCCTCCGACGGGTCGCGGTCGAAACCGATCGCATGCCAGCGAAGATCGCCGGTCGCGCCGCCGTCGCGGCTGAGGACATAGGTGTACGACCCGAACGGCTTGTCGGGGAAATCGATGGTGACGGGGCCGCTGGCGACCGTCTCGCCGTTGACCAGCACGAGGATGCGCTTGTCGGCGCTGGAGACGATGATCGACACCGCCTGATCGGACAGGGCGGCGTCGGCGCCATGCGGCTCGGCTGCGGCCTCGGCGGCGTCCGCCTGTTCCGCGGCGACATTGGCGAGGACGAGGCCGGAATGGGCGACGTCGACCGGCTCGTCATGGCTGCCGGCGATGATGACCGGCGTGCCGACCGTCGTGATGCCAAAGAGCAGCGACGAGAATTTCAGCGGCAGGTGGACGCAGCCATGCGAGGAGGGGTAGCCCGGCAGCCCTCCGGCATGCAGCGCGACGCCCGACCAGGTGATCCGCTCGGTATTGGGCATCGATGCGTCGTCATAAAGGCTCGAATGATGGTCGCGGTCTTTCTGCAGGATCGTGAACACGCCGGTCGGTGTGTCATGGCCCTCCTTGCCCGTCGAGCAGGTCGATACGGCGATGCGGATGCCGTTTCGATAGACATAGACGCGTTGCTCGGGGATCGAGACGACGATCGCCACCGGGCCCGTCGGCGAGCGCTCCGGATGCCAGGTGTAGTCGCCCGGCTTCAGGTCGGCGACCTCCTCGAGGTCGTCCGCCCATGCCGGCACGGCGGTGGCGACGGGCAGGGCGATCAGGGACGCCAGAACGGCGCGGCGGCTCGGATGGTGGGGAAGCTTCCGGATGCGCATGATCGAATCGCCTGCGTCGCTTGGGGGGAACGATTTGGGGTTGGGACGATTGGCAGGCCGCGATTCGCCCGTCAATCGAACAGGATGCGACCATGCTTTCGGCCATTTTATCAGGCAACCGACAGATTCGCTCGCCTCGGGCTGCTTGTCGCGCTACATAGCCGGCCATGAGGATCGAACAGCCCAAAGGCGTCCGGGGCAGCCTCAAATGGATCCAGCGTTCGGTTGCCGAGCGCTGGCCTGATCTCGAGGCCCCCATCCTCGCGGCGACCGGCGGCGCCGCGCTGCGCTGGCGCTCACCGCTCGCCGCCGATTCCTATGCCGAATATCGTGACGAGGCCGTGCTCGGCCTGGTCGGCGCACTTCACCTTGCTGAATCGCTGCATGGCTTCTGGCCGGCGCGCGGACCGCAATGGGATGCGCTGGCGACGACCGATACCGGCGCCATCGTCCTCGTCGAAGCCAAGGCGCATGTGAGCGAACTGCTCTCGCCCGGAACCGCGGCCGGCGACGCCTCGCGGAAGCGCATCGACGAGACGCTCGGCGCGCTGGCGGAACGGCTCAATGCCTCGCCGCGCCGTGCGGACTGGGCCGATCACTTCTATCAGCTCGCCAACCGGCTCGCGTTTCTCGATTTCCTGCGGCGGAACGGCGCTCCGGCCTGGCTGGTGCTGGTCGATTTCGTCGGCGACGCCGAGATGGGCGGGCCGAGCCTGCCGGAGACATGGGACGCGGCCTATCAGGTGGCCTGGCATGTCATGGGCCTGCCGCGGCGCCATGTCCTGACGCCGCATATCCTGCATGTCCGGCCCGATGTCCGGCCTTATGCCTGATCCCCTCAGGCAGTCAGGAAGTCCAGCACGAGCTTGTTGAACGCGTCCTGCTGCTCGACATTGGCGAGATGGGCGGCCTTGCGGATGACCTCCAAGCGTGCACCCTCGATCGTCGCCACCCATTCGCGGGTCTTCGCCACCGGCGCGCCCGGATCGGAATCGCCGCAGATCGCGAGCACCGGCACCGGGATGAGCTCGAGATCGTCGCGCAGGTCCATTTCCGCCAGCGCCTCGCAACAGGCGGCATAGCCCTCGTTGGAGCAGCCGAGCAGCATGGCGCGGATGCGCGCCACCGTCTCGGGCTGCTTGGCGCGGAAATCCTCCGTGAACCAGCGGCCGATCACGGCATCGACGAGCGCGCCGACGCCCTCGTTGCGGGCCGTGTTGGCGCGGCCTTCCCACATCTCGCGCGGGGCGAGATGCGGCGAGGACGAGACGATCACCAGCTTCTCGACATGCTCCGGACAGTTGATGCCGAGCCAGGCGGCGGTCATGCCGCCCTTGGAGAGTCCCACGACATGCGCCGCGTCGATGTCGAAGGCCTCGAGCACGCCGCGCGCGTCGCGGCCGAGCCGATCGATGGTGTAGGGCGTCTCGGACGGCGCCGACTGGCCATGTCCGCGGTCGTCGAAGCGCAACACGCGGAATTGCTCCGAAAAGGCCGCGACCTGGCCGTCCCACATCGTGTGATCGGCTCCGAGAGCGTTCAGAAAGAGGAGCGGCGGCTTGCCGTTATCCGGACCGACCTCGACATGGAGTTCGACCCCGTCGTCCATCGCGATGCGTGGCATTACCCTGTCCCTGCCGCTGCCCCGAATCCCTTCCGGCTCTCCGCCCGGCCGCCGATGATCGCATCATGATCCGCGCCGTCGTCAACGTCTACAACGCTTCGCGCAGTCATTGGGATGAGGAGACCGGTTCTCGTTCCTCACCGGACCATGCCGGGGGACGAAGCGGGTTGGCAGCACTCAGCCGGCGCTGCTGCTAATCTCTTGATTCAACGGCACAATCCTCGATCCCGGCGTTGAAATCAAGGCCGCGCTGCGAGACGATTTCCTCGCCCCGCGATTTCATCTCCCGCGCGGGCGCTGCGAGAACCGACCAGACGAGGTGCCCATGCCGTCATCGCTGTTGCGTCAGTTGTCCGGATATGGCCTGACCACCGCCCATATCCTCTATCGCCTTCCCGACCATCCGGCCCTGCTCCAGACCTTCGTCTGGCAGGAATACGACCTCGCCCCGGAGTTTCCCGAGCTCAACCGGTTTCTCGATTTCTGGAAACGCGAGATCGAGGGGCCGCTGCACTCGGTGAAGGTGGCGCATCACGGCGTGATCAGCGCAGCGGAGATGCGCGTCGCCTCGACCCTCTATGCCCTGAACTGAGCTTCGGTCAGTCCCGACCGTAAGGCGGGGCGGGGATCGCCTGGTGCGCCGCGCGCAACGCGGCGGACCAGCGCTCGCGCAGATCGGCGAAGTATTCGTCGTTGCGGTCGATGCGGTGCGAGATGTCGACCGCGATGGCGTCGCGGCGGATCGTGCAGACATCGACCGGCATGCCGACGCCGAGATTGGAGCGGATCGTCGAATCCATCGAGACGAGGCCGAGCTTCAGCGCCTCGTCGATGCCCGTCTCGCTGGTCACGGCGCGGTCGAGGATCGGCTTGCCATATTTGTGCTCGCCGATCTGCAGATAGGGCGTATCGGCGGTCGCCTCGATGAAATTGCCGGCCGAATAGACCATGAACAGCCGCAACCTGCCGCCGGCGACCTGGCCGCCGAGCAGCATGGTCACGTCGAAATTCGCCTGCTGCTGCTCCATGGACTTGCCATGGATGCGATAGACCTCGCGGATCGCGCGGCCGACGAACTGCGCCACCTTGAACATGCTCGGCAGGCTGTAGATCGTCTCGATCTCGCCGCTCTCGGGGTTCTTGATCCCCTCGCTCAGAAGATTGAGCACCGACTGGCTGACCGCGAGATTACCGGCCGTCGCGATGGCGATCGCCCGGTCGCCGTCCTTCTGGAAGAGATGCAGCTTGCGGAAGGTCGCGATGTTGTCGAGGCCCGCATTGGTGCGCGTGTCGGCGATCATCACCAACCCGTCCCGCACAAGAATTCCAACGCAGTAAGTCATGACCGCCGTCCGGTTCCGCCAGCGGCGGATCATCAAGGCTCCGGCTTCGAGTCGCAAGCGCGGAACGGAAACATCCACGTCTCATTACGGCTGCTTGACCGTACCGGCCTCGCTGATGCGGATCGCGACCTTCGGCACGGCGCTCCAGTCGCCATAGGCCGCGCCGCGCACGGGCGCCGCCCCGACGCGGTCGAGACCGATGGCGAGGCGCACATAGGCGTCGGTCGGGCAGATGTTGCAGGCGGCGTCGAAGCCGATCCAGCCGACGCCTTCGATGAAGGCCTCTGCCCAGCCATGCTCGGCATGGTCGGGCTCCGCCGAGCCCGGCCGGAACAGATAGCCCGACGCATAGCGCGCCGGGATGCCGAGATGCCGCGCGGCGGCGATGAACACATGCGCCAGCGCGCGCGGGTCACCCTTCCTCGCAGCGAAGGCGGTGATGGCGCGGTCGTCGTCGACTTCGCCGTGCTCCATCGCGTCATGCAGCCCGTCCATGAGCGCATGCAGCGTCGAGAGGCGGTCCGGAGGCGACGCGGCGTCTATTTCGGCGGCGAAGGACCGGATGCCCTGGTCCGATTCGGTGAGCTGGGTGTCGCGCAGATAGACGGCGACCGGAAAGCGCTCCGACTGCCCGCGCACCATGCCGGCCATGTCATGCGTCTCGACCTCGCCGAGCGCGGTGATGGCGAGGCCGTCGAGCTTGCCGTCGGTGTTGAAGGACTGGACGATATTGCCGAACGGGTCGCGCGCGCTCGAAAGGCGGCAGTCGTGGTCGACCTCGATGCGCCAGTTGACGACGAACTGCCCGTCATGGCCGCGCGGCGTCAGCCGCAGCGTCTGGATGGCGCCGTTCGCGGGCGGGTCGAAGGCGTAGACGATCTCGTGGACGATCCTGAGGCGCATGGGGGCGGGTCCTCAGGCGAGATACTGGTCGGTGATCGCCTGGCCGAGGCGGCTGTTCTCGCCGATGAACTCGGTCAGGAACTCGTGCAGCCCGCCCTGGAAGACGTCCTCGAGCGTCGCGTTCTGCAGCCGGTTGCGGGTCGAGCGGGCGACGCGCTGCGCCGGACCCTGCCGTCCATAGGCGAGCGAGAGCTCGTCGAGGAACTCGCAGATGCGGCCATAGCAGGCCGAGAGCGAACGCGGCAGCTGGTCGTTGAGTACCAGGAGGTCCGCGACCAGCCAGGGCTTCACGCTCTCGCGATAGACCCAGTGATAGGCGGTGTTGGCCGAGACCGAGCGCAGGATCGACGACCACTGGAAGAAGTCGAGACCGCCGCCGACGCTCTCCTGCTCCGGCAGCAGCAGGTGATATTTGACGTCGAGGATGCGCGCAGTGTTGTCGGCGCGCTCGATGAACGAGCCGAGGCCGGAGAAGAAATAGGCGTCGTTGCGCAGCATCGTCCGATAGGCCGAGCCGTCGAAGCGCAGCGAGGCTTCCTTCACATAAGTGAGGAAGGCATTGAGCCGCACGCGGTCGCCGAGGCGGTTGAAATCGCGCAGGCCCAGCCACGCGCCGTTGATCGCTTCCCACATCTCGGTGGTGAGCGCGGTGCGGACCGTGCGCGCGTTGACGCGCGCCCGTTCGAGGCAGGAGCGGATGGAGGACGGATTGTCGGCGGAGAAGGCGAGGAAATCGACGACGCTCTCGCCGGTCGCTTCCTTGCCGAGCGACTTGAAGAGGCCGAGCGTTCCCGTCGCCGCGACGGCCGACTCCCATTCGTTCGATTCGCCGGCATAGGCGATCGGCATGGCGGCGAGGCGGTTGGCGGCGTCGAGGATGCGCGCGGTGTTCTCG
Organism: Kaistia sp.; assembly: GCA_963966455.1. GTDB lineage: Bacteria > Pseudomonadota > Alphaproteobacteria > Rhizobiales > Kaistiaceae > Kaistia > Kaistia cartagenensis. The sequence continues at coordinate 10,500 of CAWZZK010000133.1, forward strand.
GCGCGCTCCACATAGCGGGCGAGCCAGAAGAGATTGTCGGCGGTACGGCTCAGCACGGCGTGGAACTCCGGAAGAACGAGCCCTTTGCGGAAGAGGGCATGCTGGGCTTGTTACGCATCGAGCACCCATGTGTCCTTGGTGCCGCCGCCCTGGCTGGAATTGACGACCAGCGAGCCGGCCTTGAGCGCGACGCGGGTGAGGCCGCCCGGCACGATGCGGACCTTGTCGCCGCCCGTCAGCACGAAGGGCCGCAGGTCGACATGGCGCGGCGCGACGCCGGAATCGACGAAGGTCGGCGAGGTCGAGAGCGCCAGCGTCGGCTGCGCGATGAAGTCGTCGGGGTTGGCGGCGAGCTTCGCGGCGAACTCTGCGATGGTCTTCTTGTCCGCTGTCGGGCCGATCAGCATGCCGTAGCCGCCCGATCCTGCCACCTCCTTCACCACCATCTCCGGCAGGTGATCGAGAACATATTTGAGCGCATCGGGCTCGCGGCAGCGCCAGGTCGGCACGTTCTGCAGCAAGGGCTCCTCGCCGAGATAGAAGCGCACGATCTCGGGCATGTAGGAATAGACGGCCTTGTCGTCGGCGACGCCGGTTCCGACCGCGTTGGAGAGCGTGATGTTGCCGGCGCGATAGGCGCTCATGAGACCGGGCACGCCGAGCGCGGAATCCGGGCGGAAGGTCAGCGGATCGAGGAAATCGTCGTCGAGGCGGCGATAAAGCACGTCGACCCGCTTCGGCCCCTCGGTGGTGCGCATATAGACGACGTTGTCGCGCACCAGCAGGTCGCGGCCCTCGACCAGCTCGATGCCGAGCTTGTCGGCGAGGAACGAGTGTTCGTAGAAGGCGCTGTTATAGGGGCCGGGCGTCAGCAGCGCGACCGTCGGATCGGACGAGGCGGAGCGTGGCGCCACCGATTTCAGCGTCGCCAGCAGCGCGTCGGGATAGTTCTCGACCGGCGCGATGCGCTGCTCGGCGAAGAGGTCCGGGAAGAGGCGCATCATCACCTCCCGGTTCTCCAGCATGTAGGAGACGCCGGAGGGCGTGCGCGCATTGTCCTCGAGCACATAGAAGGTGTCGGGATCGACGCGGACGATGTCGATGCCGGCGATCATCACATAGATGTCGTGCGCGAGCTTCAGGCCCGCCATCTCCGGCCGGTAATAGGGATTGCGGTAGATGAGGTCGTCCGGCACATGGCCGGCGCGCAGGATCTCGCCCTTGGAATAGATGTCGGTGAGGAAGGCGTTCAGCGCCTTGACGCGCTGCTCCAGCCCGCGCGCCAGCACCGACCATTCCTTCTTGGTCAGGATGCGCGGGATGATGTCGAAGGGAATCAGCCGCTCCTCGCCCGCCTCGTCGCCATAGACGTTGAAGGTGATGCCGATGCGGCGGAACAGGAGCTCCGCCTCGGCGCGGCGCGTGGTGAGCAGATCGGGAGGGGTCGACTCCAGCCAGCGTTTGAGGACTTCGTAACCGGGACGGCAGCTGTCGCCGCTCGATCCCATCTCATCGAAGGCTACGACCATTCCGGCAGTCACTCCCCTTTCGCTGTCGAGAGATTACCGGCAAGCGGCGTGCCAGTCTCGACTGCGATCCCCCGGCTTCGCCTGTGCGAAACGCTTCTCCGCTATTGCACACAACGCGCTCAGTCTTGGCTAGTGCCAATCGATTGTTGCGCGCGGCCTCAATGACGCGGCGGAGAAGGCAGCAGACTGGCGCGAAAAGAGGCAGAAGCCCCAGGCCGCACTGTCCCTGATTGCCTCGGCCGGAGCTTCGGGTCCATGATGGCGGAGGATTGCCGCGCCACCGAAGAGAGGCCGGCGACAAGGGAATGGAGGAGTATCCATGAGCGAGTTCGATGCGCGGCGGGACGCGGTTCCGCATGAGAGCGGCGTGATCGTCGTCGATTACCGCGACCCCAACGCGCCGGCGCTGTTCACCGAATCCCTGCGCCGCACGGGCTTCGGCGTGCTCACCAACCATCCGATCCCGCAGCCGCTGGTGGAGCAGGTCTACAAGGAATGGCTCGGCTTCTTCGACAGCGAGGACAAGCACAAATATCTCGTCAGCGAGAAGCATGACGGCTATTTCCCGCCCTCGCAGGCCGAGACGGCCAAGACCGGGAAGAAGCGCGACCTCAAGGAATATTACCACCTCTATTCCTGGGGCCGTTACCCGGACGAGGTGTCGGATGCCGCCCGCCGCTATTTCGACGTCGCCAAGGGCCTTGCCGACGAATTGCTGCAATGGGTCGACGAAAACTCGCCGGAAGAGGTGCGCGCCAAGTTCTCGGTGCCGCTGCCGGAGATGATGAAGGGCAGCGAGGGAACGCTCTTCCGCATCCTGCGCTATCCCCCGCTCACCGGCGAGGAGGACCCGGACGCGCTGCGCGCGGCCGCGCATGAGGACATCAACCTCATCACCATCCTGCCGGCCGCCAACGAGCGCGGGTTGCAGCTCCTGAACGGCGAGGGCGAGTGGGTCGACGTGCCGTTCGATTTCGGCATGCTGGTCATCAATGTCGGCGACATGCTGCAGGAGGCGTCGGGCGGCTATTACGCGTCGACCACGCATCGCGTCATCAACCCGACCGGCGAGTCGCGCTTCCGATCGCGCGTCTCGATCCCGCTCTTCCTGCAGCCCCGCCCCGACGTCGTTCTCTCCGAGCGCTACACGGCCGGCAGTTATCTCGGCGAGCGCCTGCGCGAGCTCGCCCGCAACGACAAGAAGGGCATGTAGTCGGAAGGGGCCGGTCGCGGCCAGCGGCCGGCCTCAGATCAGCTTCAGGCCCTTGAAGCTCACATTGCCGTGGCGGCCGACGATGATGTGGTCGTGCACGGCGATGCCGAGCGGCGCCGCGACGTCGACGATCGTCTTGGTCATCTGGATGTCGGCGCGGGACGGCGTCGGGTCGCCCGAAGGGTGGTTGTGGACGAGCACGATCGCCGTCGCCGACAGCTCCAGCGCGCGCTTCACGACCTCGCGCGGATAGACGGGCGTGTGGTCGACGGTGCCGGTCTGCTGCACTTCGTCGGCGATGAGCGCGTTCTTCTTGTCGAGGAAGAGGATGCGGAACTGCTCCTTTTCCTCATACGCCATGGCGACGCGGCAATAGTCGATCACCGCGCTCCAGGAGCCGAGCAGCGGCCGCTCGCGGGCGGCGCCGCGCGCCTGCCGCTTCGCCGCGGCATGCACGATCTTCAGATGCAGCGCCACCGAGGCGCCGACGCCCGGCACCTCCATGAGCCGCGCTTCCGGCGCGGCGAGAACCTCGGTGAAGGTGCCGAAACGGGCGATCAGCGCCTTGGCGATCGGCTTGGTGTCGCGCCGCGGCACGGCGGCGAAGAGGATCAGTTCGAGCAGCTCATAGTCGGCCAGCCCATCGCCGCCCTGCTCGCGAAAGCGCGCCTTCAGGCGCTCGCGATGGCCGACGAAGTGCGGAACGTCGGGTCCGTCCCCGAAGCCGTCGCTCATGCCGCAATCGGATAGGGCGGACAGGTATGGCCGCGCGGCGAGAGCGTGAAGATCTCGCAGCCCGTTTCCGTCACGCCGACCGTGTGCTCGAACTGCGCCGAGAGCGAGCGGTCGCGCGTCACCGCCGTCCAGCCGTCGGAGAGCACCTTCACATGCGGCCGGCCGAGATTGATCATCGGCTCGATGGTGAAGATCATGCCGGGCCGAAGCTCGATACCCTCGCCGGGATTGCCGTAATGCAGGATGTTGGGCGTGTCGTGGAACAGCCGCCCGACGCCGTGGCCGCAGAAATCGCGCACCACGCTGCAGCGCTCGGCTTCGGCGAAAGACTGGATGGCATGGCCGATATCGCCCGTCGTGGCGCCCGGCTTCACCGCCGCGATGCCGCGCATCAGCGACTCGTAGGTGACCTCGACCAGACGCTCGGCCGCGCGCTTCACATCGCCGACATTGTACATGCGGCTCGAGTCGCCATACCAGCCGTCGAGGATGAAGGTCACGTCGACATTGACGATGTCGCCGTCGCGCAGCGGCTTCTCGTTCGGGATGCCGTGGCAGACGACATGGTTGATCGAGGTGCAGGTCGAGCGCGTATAGCCGCGATAGCCGAGCGTCGCCGGCAGCGCGCCGTGATCGGCGCCGAATTCGTAGACATAGCGGTCGATGACGTCGGTCGGCACGCCGGGCTTCACGATGTCGGCGAGGCCGTCGAGGCATTCGGCGGCGAGGCGGCCGGCACGGTGCATGGCCGCGAAGGCGTCCGGCCCATAGAGGCGGATCTGGCCGGTGTTCTTCAGCGGCGCGGCATCGGCATCGACATAGCTGACCATGGGTGGCTCCGGCTGCGGCGAGCCGGACAGCGTCCGGCCGGCGGCACAAGCAAGGGTCGTCGGGATTGTTAACCCCGATTTGGCGCATCGGGCGGGGCGTTGCAAGGCTCTTCTGGCGCCACATGTCCTTGAACGGGCTCGCCAATGACGGCGCGGCCCTTCCAGCCGGCCGGGAAAGGCTCTAAATCCCTCGTCGGCCCGAGCGAGGGCGCGACGGAGTGAAGGAATGACCACGAGCGGCGCTGCAACCCACCGGATCGTCACCGCTGCCATCCTGGTGATCGGCGACGAGATCCTGTCCGGCCGGACCAAGGACAAGAATATCGGCTATATCGCCGAATACTGCACCGCGATCGGCATCGATATCCGCGAAGTCCGCATCGTGCCGGACATCGAGGAAGAGATAGTCGCCGCAGTCCGCGCCCTCTCGGCCCGCTACGAGCACGTCTTCTCCACCGGTGGCATCGGCCCGACGCATGACGACATCACGGCCGATGCGATGGCCAAGGCCTTCGGCGTCACCATCGATCACGACCCGCGCGCCGTCGCGATCCTGACCGAGCATTACGGCGAGGCGAACCTCAACGAGGCGCGGCTGCGCATGGCCCGCATCCCGGCCGGCGCGGCGCTCATCGACAATCCCGTCTCCAAGGCGCCGGGCTTCACCATCCGCAACGTGCATGTCATGGCCGGCGTGCCCGTCATCATGCAGGCGATGCTCGACGCGGTGACGGCGACGATCCCGACCGGCGCCAGGATGCTGTCGGCGACCGTCCCCGCCTCGATGGGCGAGGGCCGCATCGCCGCCGGGCTCGGCGCGATCCAGAAGGATTTCCCGGACGTCTCGATCGGCAGCTATCCCAAGATGCTCGACGGCGGCTTCGCGACCGACATCGTGCTGCGCTCGCGCGACGAAGCCCGCCTCGCCGAGGCCGTCCGCGCGGTCGAACAGCTGATCGCCTCGCTGCTCACAGGGCCGCGCTAAAGCACTTTCGAGCGAAGTGGCTGCCGGTTCGCGTGAAGAAGATGCGTCAAGACAAAGAGCTAGAGCATTTCCGGTGAGACTGGGTTCACCGGAAAAGCTCTAGCGCTGGATTTCCTCCAGCGCGCGGACGAAGGGTTCGGAGGAGGCCTGGATCGGGCCGTCGAAGGGCTTGCCCATGTCGAGGATCATATAGATCGCCGCCGAGAGCAGGGCCGAGGACAGGACGAAGCCGACCACGACGACCGTGTTGCGCGGCGCGCGATAGCCGTAGCAGGCCATGGTGAGCGACAGCCACAGCACCAGCGCGACGATCAGCGGGAAGGGTACCGAGCCCTGCGCGCGGTTGATGATCGCCCATCGCGCCCGGAGCAGCGTGTCGACCTCCGCCTTGGCGGTGTCGCGGTCGGCGAGCATCTGCGGATCGGTGAGCTTGAGACCCGCCAGGCGGTCGCGGATATCGTGCAGCGTCGCCTCGGCCGACTTGTTCTCGGCCGGAAGGGCGGGGCGCTCGACATCACGCATGGCGACGACAGTGGCGACATAGCCGCGGAGTTCGTCGCGCATCGGCATCGCGTCGGGACCGAGGTCGCGCAGCGAGCGGTCGAGCATGACGATGTCGGTCGCGTAGGACCGGACCGCCTTTTCGACATCGCCGAAATCGCCGCTCGCCTGGCTGACCATCAGGCCGAGCACCAGCGAGCTCAACAGCCCGAAGATATTGGCGACGATCCTGACGATATCGAGCGTCTTGTCGTCGAGATGGTCTTCCGGCAGCCGGTGATAGCTGTAGAGCGCGCCGAGCGCGGCGAGGGTCATCGCGACGAAGGTCGCGAGCGCGACCGACAGCTCGTAGGAAAGCCCGAACAGACCCTGCACAGGCGCCTCCCGCTGCGGCGAATCGGACCATCACGCTAAAGGCAAAGCTCTTGCCCCGCAAAAGACGCCATGGGCCACTTTCCTGTGGAGCGCGACCTCTGGCAGATTGCGCGTCGCGGCGGCTCGCTTCATGGCTCGTCGATCAGGTCATCCGGGGAGACGGGCTATGGCAGATGCGCGCAGCGACAAGGCGTTTCCGGTTTCCTGGGACCAGTTCCATCGCGATGCGCGGGCGCTGACCTGGCGCCTTTCCGGCGACAAGAAGTGGGAAGCGATCGTCTGCGTGACCCGCGGCGGCCTCGTGCCGGCGGCGGTGGTCGCCCGCGAGCTCGGCATCCGCGTCGTCGAGACGGTCTGCGTCGCCTCCTATCACGACTATCAGGAGCAGGGCTCGCTCAAGGTGCTGAAGGGCGTCAGCCAGGCGGTGATCGATCTCGCCGGCGGCGAGGGCAACGGCATCCTTGTGATTGACGATCTCGTCGATACCGGCAAGACGGCGCGGCTGGTGCGCGACATGCTGCCGAAGGCGCATTACGCGACGCTCTATGCAAAGCCGCTCGGCCGCCCCGTGGTCGACACATTCATCACAGAAGTGTCGCAGGATACGTGGATCTATTTCCCGTGGGACATGGGATTGACGTTTCAACCGCCGATCGTCGGCTGAGGAGAACAGCATGAGCGACCCCAACCAGCCGACCGAGGATGCCGAATTCGAGGCCTTCGCCGAGGAATATGAGGAGCATCGCAGCGCGCTGTTCGAGATCGTCTCGGACTATGCGGACGAGCAGGAGCTGGACGACGGCCTCCTGGTTGCGCTGCTGCTCGACCTCGCCGTGACCGCGCGCATGATCTCCTATGCCGACGGCACCGAGAAACCCTCCGCCACCGGCCTCAAGCTCGAGCTCGACCGCTTCCTCAAGGATGCGGGCGATCATGTCCGCGAGGTGAAGCAGGGCGCCGAGGAATTCATCGCCGACATCAAGCAGGCGCGCGAAGAAGAGAACTGATCGTCCGCGCGGCCAACGCAGTCATTCTGCGGCGCCGGTGGCAACACCGGCGCCGGTTTCGTGTCCGCCCTCAGGCGGGGACGCCGGCTTCCGCGAAGGCCGATGTCGGGCCGGACACGGCGAGGCCGATCGGGCGCCCCTCGGCATCCTCCGCCGCGAGCGTCACGCGCGCGCCCTCGGCCTTGCGCCGCCATACGCCGACCGCGCCGGCGGAGAGATGCAGGTGCATGTCGCTCTGGATGAGGTTCACATAGGAGTGGCCGAGCCGGACGGCCTCGACGGTGCCGGTATGGCTCTGCTCGGCGCCGGGCCGAACCGCGACCAGCGTCACCGCCTCGCCGCTCGCCACCGCCGCGCGGAAGGGCAGGGCGCCCGGATCGTTCTGGTCGACGGGAATGGTCGTGCGCGGCAGCGGCGGGACATAGGGGAGCGGCTGCCGCGGCAGGCCTTCCAGCGCCGTCTCGAGCCATTCCGGCCCGTCCAGCGCCGTCAGCTTGACGATCGAGGCGCCGTCCGCATCGAGCAAATCGACATAGGTCAGCAGCGTGTCATGCGGCGTCTCGCTGACATCGGTGACGATGGACGCGACGGCGCCGGGATCGATGGCCGTGCGGCCGCTGGCATTTTCCGAGACCAGCCAGCCATCGGCGCGCTCGACGACCGGATCGAACGGCCCGATCCGCTCCAGCAGCGCACCGGGCGCGCGCACGCCGACCAGCACGCGGCCCATGCGGGCGGCGCGCAGCAGGATATCGCGCGGGTCGAGCGGCAGTGCGAAGCGGCGGGAGGCGGGGGGCGTATTCGGGCTGGTCATGGCTGGCTCCACAAGGCGGATCACAGGCGGCTCGGGCGCAGCCCCGTGCGAAGCGAACCGCTCCGCGCGCAGACTTTGCGCCGGACGCCCCATCCGGGACGGATCGATGAGCAAGCCGCCGTGGTGCCACGATTCACTCGCGCCCCGTCTAGCAGCCTTTGCCGCCGCGAGGAAAGCGGTCTCTCGCTCTCTGGCGCGCGATCTCCTGTGCCGGCGCTCGTCAGCCTCGCGCGCAGCGTAGCGGCCGGCCGTCTCTCTGCCGGCGCGCGATTGACGCGAGGGCGCGGCCGAGCGGAGGCGGACGCGGAATTGTCGTGATCACGTCACAACCGGAAGCTTCCGCCCTATCGCACCGGTCAGGAAAATGGCAGAAAGCCGCGGTCGCGGGCGTGGCGAAACTGGTAGACGCAAGGGACTTAAAATCCCTCGGCCTCGGCCATGCGGGTTCGATCCCCGCCGCCCGCACCAATCCCTTAGTTGAAGCTCTGCGTTCGAGTTGATGCCCGCATTAATTGTAGTATTGTCTTATAGGTACTCGATCGAGAGTTTGGATGCGGCTATCCGCTACCGGGGACTGCATGAGCATCTACGAAAAACCTCTCTCAGACCTCACGCTCGACGACATCGTTGAATTGGTCACACTCGGCGCGCGTGAGAACGAGAGCCTTGAGTTCAAGGGGACACTTCCGTTCGTTCCAACGAAAAACCAGCCGCAGACAGCGGATCGATGGATCGAAGTCGGAGATCGCATCGGTGACTTGGCGAGAGACGAAATACTTGCCGAGATCGTCGCCTTTGCCAACGCGGGCGGAGGAACACTCATTCTTGGCGTCCACGAGACAAAAGGGGAAGCTCGCCGCGCTGAGAGGATAGAAGCTCTCCCGAACTGCGAACAACTCGCACTTCGCCTGTTGTCGTCGGCGGAAGATATTGTCGAGCCGCGCCTAAGTGGGCTTGCGGGTATTGGACTTCCTGTGGGCGACGATGGCAGTGGTATCGTAGTAATGCGCGTAGGACCGTCGCCTTACGGTCCCCATAGGCTGTCGTCGACACGAGAATTCTACGTGAGGCGCGGCGAGAGGTCATCGAAGATGACGGCGAGAGAAGTGCGGGATCTGTCGCTTGAATTGGCACGGGCGGGGGACCGTATAGAACAAGTTATGCATGATAGGCATATTCTCAGTTTGGAGCGGTTTGAGCGTATAGATCGCTCAAGGTCACCATCCACAGATGTGCCTCCGCTTTTGCTCCGTGCGACAGCTATGCCAGTGTCGGGGCGGCAAATCGACGCCATTACCGATCGAGAAGACCTATGGTGGATCGGAGGCCAATTTTCTGCAGAAGAAAACGGACGCGAATACAGATGTGGCTATCCGGCAAGAGATTTTGGCGGCAGGCCTGCAGTGAGGTTGCGCGCCCTAGAATATGACAATGTCGACGAAGGGAATGGGATCAATAGATTGATCAACGATAAAGGGTTGATCGAGTTCAGCCTCATTCACGGCCCTAGGCAGGCACCTGTGGGACAGTTGTCTATCGGTCGCATATATATTGGCTGGATGCTCGGCCTTTTCGTCGGAACGATTAATCAAGCTGAAAGGCTCAAGCGACTACTGGGATGGGAAGCTGAGACTTTTGCAATTGATATAGCCGCCGTCAGCGAAGGGCCTGTGCAATTAAAGTGGGATGACAACTGGTCGTCGTCTAGCAGATCGCGGAATTGCGATGCCATGGTACTTCCTCGGTATGAGTTGTCTCCTCGGACCAACCTAGATAGCCTGGTGACACTTTTTGTAAAAGACCTGTGGAATGCATGGGGTGTCCGCTGGCAAGGTTCAATAACTGTGCCATGGCCTTCTCTTTAGTCCGGATGAACCGCAAGCTAATCATTTCGCCGGCTCATGCGCTGGAAATTGCGTGATGCGCTCGGGCCAAACTTCCCGCACCGCGACCGGTACGCCCCCCCCAGCCCAGGCTGCTCCCGCAGCCTGAGCCGGGAGCCCGATCCCCTCAGAGATCCACCGGATCCTCGCCTTTCGAGGTGACGCTTTTCGCGGCTTCGAGGAGGATGGCGGCGATGCGGCGCTGTTCGTCCTCGCTGGCGTGGAGGGCGGACTTGATGGCGTGCTTCAGGGCGCGGCGCGCCTCGTTCAGCTCCGGCACCGCGCCTTCGAGGTCGCGGTCGGGGCCGCGGCGGTCGCCGTCCTCGCGGCCGAGCCAGGCGCGAGCCTCGGCCATGCGGCGGCCGATGCGCTCGAGATGCTCCATCACCGCGTCGACGCCGGCGCGGTTGGCTTCGAGATGCGCCTTGCCGGCCTCGGTGATCGAATAGACCTTCTTGTTGCCTTCACTCGCCGAGGCGACATGGCCGCCTTCCTCGAGGAAGGTGAGGGTCGGGTAGATGACGCCGGGGCTCGGGCTGTAGCTGCCGCTGGTCAGTTCCTCGATCGCCTTGATGACGTCGTAGCCGTGGCGCGGCTGCGTTTCGAGCAAAGCGAGGACGATCAGGCGCAGATCGCCGTCGGCGACCATGCGGCCGATGCGGAAGCCGTCGCCGCCGCGGCCGCCCATCGGGCCCTTGCCGCCGAACGGGCCGCCGCCGAAGGGCCCGCCGCGCCGCGACATGAAGGCCATGAAGCCGGCGAAGCCCTCGGGGCCGTGCTCGCCGCCGCGGAAGCCGCCACCATGGCGGCCGAAGCCGTGATGGCGGGAATGATGATCGTGATGACAGTGTCTCATAGGTGGGTTCCTCATTGCGATATATCTTACGTACGATCGAACGACCCAGCCGTCAAGATATATCTTACGAGCTATCGCGACCGGCATCCGAGGGTCGCGTCTGTGACCGCCGTCATAGTAGAGTGGCCTTTGGTGGCGATGATCCCGCCGCCGGCTGCGATGGGGAGGTCGCCGCCGGCTCACCCGATCCCGCTCGAGGCCGCTTCATGGACATGCCGACCGCCACGCCCAGCCCCGCGACGGCCGCCATCCCGCTCGATCCACGGCGGTGGAAGAAGACGCTCTTCTCCATGCTGCTCGATTCGCGCGCCCGCTTCGGCGGCAGCCGGCCGGTGATCGAGGATACGACCCGCAAGCCCCTCACTTATGACCGCGTCGTGCTCGGCGCGATGGTGCTCGGCCGCGCCTTCGCGAAGCTGACCAAGCCGCGCGAGCGGGTCGGCATCCTGCTCCCCAATGTCGCGACGGTGGCGCCGGTCTTCTTCGGCCTTTCCGGCTTCGGCCGCGTGCCGGCGATGCTGAATTTCACGGCCGGGCCGAAGAACATCGCCTCGGCCTGCGTCACCGGCGAGATCCGCGTGGTGCTCACCTCGCGACGCTTCATCTCCGAGGGCAAGCTCGAGGATCTGATCGCGGCGCTGGAAAAGACGGTGACGATCGTCTGGCTCGAGGATGTCGGCAAGCGCCTGTCGCGCTTCGACAAGCTCGCCGGGGTCGTCTCGTCCTGGTTCGCCCGCGCGATCCATGCGCGGACGGGCGCGAAGGCTGAGGATGTCGGCGTCCTGCTCTTCACCTCGGGTTCGGAGGGCGTGCCGAAGGGCGTCGCGCTCAGCCACGAGAACATCCTCTGCAATGTCGAGCAGTTCCTGCGCACGCTGGCGCTGTCGCCGGAGGATTCGCTGTTCAATCCGCTGCCGGTCTTCCATTCCTACGGCATGACCGTCGGGCTGGTGGCGCCGTTCTCGATCGGCATGCGCGTCTTCTTCTATCCGACGCCGCTGCACTACAAGCAGATCCCGGCGCTCATCAAGGATTCGCAGTCGACGATCCTGATCGGCACCGACACCTTCGCCGCTGGCTGGGGACGGCAGGCGGACGACGATCATTTCGCGAGCCTTCGCCTCGTCGTGCTCGGCGCCGAGCGCATCAAGCCGGCGACGCGCACGCTCTGGCGCGACCGCTTCGGCATCGAGCTCTTCGAGGGCTATGGCGCGACGGAAGCGGCGCCGGTCATCGCCGCCAACACGCCGCTCTATCATCGCGACGGAACGGTGGGACGCCTGTTGCCGGGCATGTCCTACCGGCTGGAGCCGGTTCCGGGGCTCGACGAGGGCGGCAGGCTCTGGATCACCGGGCCGAATGTGATGATGGGCTATATCCGCGTCGAGAAGCCGGGCGTGCTCGAAGCGACGGCCGACGGCTGGCACGACACAGGCGACATCGTCGAGATCGATGCCGAGGGCTACATCACCATCCGCGGCCGCGCCAAGCGCTTCGCCAAGATCGGCGGCGAGATGATCTCGCTCGCCGCGGCCGAAGCCTATGTCGCGCAGGTCTGGCCGGACGAGGGCCATGCCATGGTCGCGGTGCCGGACGAGAAGAAGGGTGAGCAGCTCGTCCTCGTCACCGAGCGGGCAGGGGCGAGCCGCGATTCGCTGGTCGAGGCGGCGCGCCTGCATGGCGTCGCCGAGATCATGCTGCCGCGCCGCATCGTCCATGTCGAGGCGCTGCCGATGCTCGGCACCGGCAAGACCGACTATCCGGCGATCGCGGAGATCGCCAAGGGGCGGTGACGGCCGAGGGGCCGGTCAGCGCAGGACCTTGTCGAACAGGATCGCCTTGAAGCGCTCGACGGGTTCCGGGTCGCGGCGGATCTTGGCGAGCAGATTGGCGCCCTGGACCGAGGCGACGATATAGGCGGCGGTGCCCTCGACATCGAGATCGCGCGGCACCTCGCCGGCCTCGACGGCCGCTCTCAGGCAATAGGTGATCGAGGCCGCGATGTCGGTGAAGGCGGCGTCGAGCTTCTCGCGCATCGGCTCGCTGTCCTGGCTCGCCTCCGCCGCGAGATTGCCGAGAAGGCAGCCGTCGCGCATGTCGTTGCAGGCGAGCTTCTCCTTGCCGCGATCGAGGAAATCCGCGAGCCGCGTGAGCGGCGGCCGCGTGTCGTCGAGCAGCGTCTCGGCGATGATGTCGCGGCTGCCGTCGCAATAGCGGTCGATGATCTCGAGGCCGAACGCCTCCTTCGAGCCGAAATGATTGGTGAAGGAGCCCTGCGGCACGCCGGCCGCCTGCACGATGTCGCGCACGCTCGCCCCCGCGAAGCCATGCGCATGCACGACCTCGAGGCCGCTCGCCAGGATCTTCTCTCGGTTGGATGGTCTCGCCATGCGCGCAATATGGGCGTCCATAGTCGGCCGTCAAGCGCCTTTCCTGGCCGCAGAAGAAAAATGTACGGACGTCCATATTCCTGCTTGCGATCCAATATGACCGTCCATATTCAAGGGCGACCCGGCGCCTCGCCGGAGAGATCGCAGGAGTTCATCATGAGCCAACAGGTCGTCGTCATCACGGGTGCGCTCGCCGGCATCGGCCGCGCCACGGCGCTCGCCTTCGCGGACGAGGGCGCGCAGGTCGTCGTTTCGGGCCGCCGCGAAGAGGCGGGCACGGCGCTTGCCGAAGAGCTGCGCAGCCGCGGCGCCGAGGCGGAATTCGTCCGCGCCGATGTCCGTCGCGACGAGGAAATGCGCAATCTCATCGATGTCGCCGTGCAGCGCTTCGGCCATGTCGATGTCGTCGTCAACAATGCCGGCACCGAAGGGCGCCCGGGTCCGCTCACCGAGCAGACCGAGGAGAGCGTCGCCGAGACCTTCGACGCCAATGTGCTCGGCACCGTGTTCGGCATGAAGCATGCGCTGCGCGTGATGCTGCCGCGCGGCAAGGGCAGCATCGTCAACGTGTCCTCGCTGCTCGGTCACCGCGGCATGGGCGGCGTCTCGATCTACACGGCGAGCAAGCATGCGGTCGAAGGCCTCACCAAGGCCGGCGCGCTGGAAGCGGCGGGCTCGGGCGTGCGCGTCAACGCCGTCGCGCCGGGCCCGATCGAGACCGAGATGATGAACCGCGTCGTCCGCGGCGATGCCGATGCCAAGGCAGGGCTCATCTCCAGCGTGCCCATGCAGCGGGCCGGCACGGCGGACGAGATCGCGCAGGCGATCCTGTTCCTCGGCTCGGAGAAGTCTTCCTATGTGACCGGGGCGGTGCTCGACGCCGACGGCGGCTTCGGCGCCCGGTGAGGACCTTTCGCCGTCAGGCCAGCTCGCCCGGCGGGGACTTGATGACCTCCAGCGCGCGCGCCAGCGTCTCCGGGCGGCCGAGGAAGTAGCCCTGGCCCTTGCCGACGCCGAGTTCGACCAGCGTGTCGAATTCGGCGCGCGTCTCGATGCCCTCGGCAATGAGGATCGCCCCCGTCTCTCGGGCGAAGAGCACCATCGCCAAAACAAGCGCGCGGCGCGCAGGATTGGTATCGACCGACCGTGTCAGGCTCATGTCGAGCTTGATGCGGTCGGGCGCGAGCCGCAGGATGTGCTGGAGCGTCGAATAGCCGGCACCGGCATCGTCGATGGCGACGCGGATGCCGGACTGGCGCAGGGGCGCAAGCGCATTGGTCAGGTCGTCGTAGTTTTCGACGATCGCGTGCTCAGTGATCTCGAGAAGGATGCGTTCGGGCTGGGCCCCGGCCAGCAGTTCCGCGAGCCGGCCGCTGAGGACGAGGGCGGGCGACGCATTCAGCGAGAGATAGAGGTCGGGCGGCATGACCTCGAGCGCATTCATCGCCCGCCGCATCACCTCGACCTCGAGTTCGACCGCGATGCCCGCGGCTTCGGCGTCGGCGAACCACTCGTTCGGCGGCCGATAAGGCGTCGGGAGAAAGCGGACCAGCGCTTCGAGCCCGACCGGCTTCGCGGTCTTCAGATCCCAGATCGGCTGGTAGACGCAGGAGAATGCGCGGTCGTCCAGCGCCTGTCTCACGAGCAGGGACCGTTCGTCGCGCTTGCGCTCGCCGCGGAAATTCTCGGAAACCTGGCGGCCGATGACGTCCGCGAGGATGCGGATGAAGCCGAGGTCGCGATCCGAGAGGTCGGCGCGCGGTCTCGCGCTCAGGCAGCAGAACATCCCGACCGCCATTCCGTCATCGTCGTGGACCGGCACGCTGATATGGGAGCCGATGGGAGCCGCCGCGGTAATGGGCATGTCGCGGGCCAGCGGAATGAGGCTCGTGTCGGGAATGAGCTCGGGCAGGCGGCCTTCCAGGATGTGCCGGCAATAAACATCGTCGAGCGAGCGAATGTCGCCGGGCTTGACCAAGTGCTCAAGGCCAGGCGCGTCGACCTTCCTGAATATCGTAAGGTCGCCATGTAGTTGCGAGATATAGGCGACATCCATTCCAAGATGCTGGCGTACGGCAGACAGCGCGCGGTCGATCATGACTTCGGACGATTGCCCCGACATCGTTTCTCTCGCCCCCGTCCGTTGCTTGCGCGCCGATCGCCGGCCGCCACGTCTTGAAATGTCCACTGGTAGACACAAGGAATATAGGGCGGAAACCCGCGCACGGCTACGGCTGCCGTTTCGGCGAAGTCTATTTTTGGATCGAAGGTCGTCCCGGCTCAGCCGTTCTGGCGCCAGCCATAGAGCCAGTCATAGCGGGCGAGCAGTCGTTCGCCGCCGAGCGCCTTCATCGTCGCGTCGCGGAACGGGGCGGCGAGGGGGCTCATGTGATAGATCGCGCCGCTCTGCCGGGCGGCGTCCGAAACGCGCGCGGCGCGCGGCCGCCGCTCCTCGACATAGCGCGCCAGCGCGACTTCGGCGGGCAGGTCTGGCCGCAGCAACTGCCGGGTCAGCACCGCCGCGTCCTCGATCGCCATGGCCGCGCCCTGGGCGAGGAAGGGCAGCATGGCATGCGCGGCATCGCCGATCAGCGCCACGCGTCCGCGCTGCCAGGGGCCGCGGGCGTCGACGCCGGAGAGGCACCAGCGCGTCCAGGCGCTTCCCGTCGCGATCAGCGCCGCGAGATCGTCGGCGGCGCCGCGGAAATGCTGCGCGAGATGGCGGGCGTCGCCCGGCTCGCTCCAGCCTTCGCCGCGCCAGTTCTCCTCGATGATCGCGACGACATTGATCTCCCTTCCCGCGCGCACGGGATAGACGACGACATGCTGCCGGTCGCCGAGAAAGACGGTGACGCGGTCGCGCGGGATCGCGGCAGGGGCCTCGCCGGCGGGAATCGTGACGCGCCAGGCGGTGCGCCCGGTCGGCTCGGCCGGGCCGCCTCTGACATAGGTCCGGATGCGCGAGCGGACGCCGTCGGCGCCGATCAGCACGTCGCAGCGGCGTTCCACGCCGCCGGCCGCGATGCGGACGCCGTCGGCATCCTCGCCGAGCAGCGCGACGTCTGTTCCGGTCTCGATGGTGATCGCGGGATCGGCCGTCGCCGCCTCGACGAGGATCGCCTGCAGGTCGGCCCGGTGCAGCAGTCGGTAGGGCGCGCCATGGCGCTGCGCCGCCAGCACCAGCGGCAGCGCGACGATGGTTCGACCGCTCTGCACGCCGCGCATCTCGATGGCGGTCGGCCGTGTCGCGACGGCGTCGAGCGCAGGGCCGAGCCCGAGATTGTCGAGGATGCGGCCGGCATTCGGCGAGATCTGCAGCCCGGCGCCGACCTCCGAGAAGGAAGCGGCGCGCTCGAAGACCGTAACCGGAAAGCCCGCGCGCGAGAGCAGCAGCGCCGCCGTCAGCCCGGCGATGCCGCCTCCCGCGATCGCGATGTCGGAAGGCACAGCGATCCGTCAGGCCGCCATCGGCTCGACGAAGAGATGGCCGGGCGGCAGCGTGTCGGTGCCGTGCAGGCTCGGATTGTAGCGGTAGAGCGTCGAGCAATAGGGGCAGACGCGCTCGTCGCCGGCGCCGAGATCGATATAGATATGCGGATGGTCGAAGGGCGGCTTGGCGCCGACGCACATGAATTCCTTCACGCCGATCTCGATCAGCGCAACGCCGGAATCGTTGTGAAAATGCGGGATGACGTGCTCGGCCATGGCGGATTCCGCTCGTTCGACGACAATTGCCGCGACACTAGAGCCTCACGCCGCCGATGAACAGACCGTGATGCCGCGACGGGTGGCGACACCTTGGCGCGGCGATGCGCTTCAGACATAAGGGCGCACCTTTCGCTGCCGCCCGGGTCAGTCCATGCTTTCCTTCACGTCCAACGGCCAGACCATCGCCTTTCTCGACGAGGGCGAGGGCAAGCCGATCCTGCTCATCCACGGCTTCGCCTCCAATGCGCGCACCAACTGGGTCAATCCCGGCTGGGTCGACACGCTGGTCAAGGCCGGGCGGCGGGTGATCGCGCTCGACAATCGCGGCCACGGCGCCAGCGACAAGCCGCATGCCGTCGACGCCTATCGCCCGGCCGTCATGGCCGACGACGCACGCAATCTGCTCGTCCATCTCGGCATCCCGCGCGCCGATGTCATGGGCTATTCCATGGGTGCGCGCATCGCCGCCTTCCTGGCGCTCGCTCATCCCGAGATGGTCCGCACCCTCGTCTTCGGCGGCCTCGGCTATGGCATCGTCACCGGCGTCGGCCCCTGGGGGCCGGTGGTCGATGCGCTGGAGACCGACCATCCCGAGGCGCTCACCGATCCCGTCGGCATCATGTTCCGCAAATTCGCCGACCAGACGAAGAGCGACCGCGTGGCGCTCGCAGCCTGCATGCGCGCGACCCGCCAGCCGATCCCGGCCGACGACCTCGCCTCGCTGCGCCTGCCGCTCCTCATCGCCGTCGGCGAGAAGGACGACATCGCCGGCTCGGCCACGGCGCTCGCCGATCTCATTCCCGGCGCCGAAGTGCTGGATATTCCCAAGCGCGACCATATGCTCGCCGTCGGCGACAAGGTCTACAAGGCCGGGGTGCTCGATTTTCTCGCCCGCCGCGGCCGCGACTGAGCGCATGGTCGCAACCGTGAGGGCTTGAACGGATTTACCCGCGTCGGGCCATTTTGTGGCATCGCAGCCTCATGATAAGGTCCCGCGCGAAAAGAGCCGGGACAACGAGCCCGGCAGGGAGACGCCATGTCGTTCGTCACTTCTCGTCTCGGCAGCGAAGGCCTCGCGAGCTTCGATCCCCTCTGGTCGCGCATGCGCGCCGAGGCGGAGGAGATCATGCGGGCCGAGCCGGCCCTGTCGACCTTCATCTATGGCTCGATCCTGTCGCATGACCGGCTCGAATCGGCCGTTGCGCACCGGATCGCGGGGCGCCTCGATCATCCCGACCTCTCCGCCGACCTGATCGCGCAGGCCTTCGAGGAGGCCTATGACGGCGACGTCTCGCTGCCGGCGGCGGTGCGCGTCGACATCCAGGCGGTTGTCGACCGTGACCCGGCCTGCAACCGCGCCATTGAGCCGGTGCTTTATTTCAAGGGCTTCCACGCCATCCAGACGCATCGGCTCGCCCATTATCTGTGGCGCCGCGGCCGGCGCGACTTCGCCTATTACCTGCAGAGCCGCTCGTCGGCCGTGTTCCAGGTCGACATCAATCCCGCCGTGCCGATGGGCAAGGGCATCTTCTTCGACCACGCCACCGATATCGTCATCGGCGAGACGGCGGTGATCGAGGACGACGTCTCGATCCTGCAGGGCGTGACGCTCGGCGGCACCGGCAAGGAGATCGGCGACCGCCATCCCAAGGTCCGCCATGGCGTCCTGATCGGTGCCGGCGCCAAGGTGCTCGGCAATATCGAGATCGGCCATTGCTCGCGCGTCGCCGCCGGCTCGGTCGTCCTGCATGCCGTTCCGCCAAACACGACGGTGGCCGGCGTGCCGGCCAAGGTGGTGGGCCGCGCGCCCTGCGCCGAACCGTCGCGCAGCATGGACCAACTTCTGTCCGGTCAGGGCGAGTAGAAGCAGTTCTTCATCAGGTGCCGGAGGCGTCGCACGGGGCGGCGTACCGGATCGACGTCGCGTTCCGCGCGGCGCAGCCGTTCCGTTTCCCCGATCATGGAGATCACTGTGGATCGCAAGGAGATCCAGAAGCTCGAGAGCTTCTTCCGCCGCCGCTTCAACATGAAGGACATCACCGTCCGCCAGCGTCCGCGCAAGGACGATTCCGCCGAGGTCTATTTCGGCGAGGAGTTCGTGGGCGTGCTGTTCCGCGATGACGAGGAGGGCGAGCTCTCCTACAATTTCACGATGGCGATCCTCGACATCGACCTCGAAGAGGCGTGAGCGGCGTCCCAAAGCCGGTCACAATTCGTTAACCCTGTCCCTTAACGGAACAGTAACCATAACGCCGCGGCGCCAGGTGCCGCGGCGTGGCGCGGAAATGGCGGAAATCCGCCTTTCCTGCCCCCTGGCAGGTCCGGCACGGCGCTTGCCACGCGAGCCTCGAGGTGGCGACCGCCACCAGGCTTCGCAGGGGTGCCGATGCCGCTTTCCGTGCAATTCATCCTTCTCGGCTTCTGCATCGCCACCGGCTTCGTCAGCGCGGGGCTCGCCGGCAGCTTCTACCAGCTGGTGACCTCCGAGCCGGCGCGCTTCCGCCTGCTCGGCCCCTCCGTCCCCGCCGTCTTCCTCACTTTCCTCTTCTGCGCCGTCTCCGGACCGTTCATCATCATGCGCAACGCGATCGCGATGGCGCAGAAGGAGCGGGGCATGCTGGCCTGGCTCGTCGGCAGCGCGGCGATCGCGGGGATGTGGAGCGCCTGTTCGGGGCTGCTGCTGCTCGATTTCGTGCTGGCGGCGCGCGCGGGCCTGTAGAAGGGGAGACCGCGGCCATGGCCGTCCATACGCTCGATGGCATCGCGCCGAACCTGCCCGGTGACGGCCGCTTCTGGATCGCGCCAGACGCCCGCGTCATCGGCAATGTCGTGATCGGCGAGGATGTCGGCATCTGGTTCGGCGCCGTCCTGCGCGGCGACAACGAGCCGATCACCGTCGGCGCCGAAACCAACATCCAGGAACACTCGGTCCTGCACACCGATCTGGGCTTCCCGCTGACCATCGGCAGCGGCTGCACGATCGGTCACCGTGCGATCCTGCATGGCTGCACAGTCGGCGACAACAGCCTGATCGGCATGGGCGCGATCGTGCTCAACGGCGCACGGATCGGCGCCAATTCGCTGGTAGGGGCGGGGGCGCTGGTGCCGGAAGGTAAGGACTATCCCGACGGATCTCTGATCATCGGCACGCCCGGCCGTGTCGTGCGCACCCTCACCGAAGAGCAGATCGGGCGGCTGCGCCAATCGGCGCGGAGCTATGTCGAGAACTGGAAGCGGTTCGCGCGCGGCTTCGCCTGAGGGCGTGTCGGCGCTTGGGAAGGATCAGCGCTTGATCGAGCCGACCATCACGGCGCGGTCGTCCTCGATCGACACCCAGCGGCCGCTGTCGGTGTCGGACTGGCGCTTCACGAACTGGTAGTCGGTCTGCGTCCAGAGCTTGATGCGGCCGTCGAGATTGTCGAGCACGAGATCGCCGCGATCGGTGCGGACGGTGAGCACGGCATGGCCGTCGCCATTGGTCTGGCGAACGACGGTGATCAGCAGCGCGCCGGCCGGCCAGCCCTTCTGCATCAGCTCCTTGCGCTTCAGCAGCACGAAGTCCTCGCAGTCGCCCTTGCCGGCGTCCGGATAGGTCCAGACTTCCTCGCGGCCGTAGATGTCCTTGTCGGTGTCGGGCTCGATCGCGGTGTTGACGTTGTCGTTGACCGCGATGAGCTGGTTCCACAGCGCCGGGGTCAGCTGGACGGGGCGGGCATCGGCGGTGCGCTCGCGGCACTCGACGGGCAGGCGGGCGCAGAGGTCGTGATGACCAATCGGCTGCGTGGTCCGACCAAGAACCTGCATGAAAGCCGTCTGGCCCTGGGCGTTCGCCGCGGCGATGGAGCCGACCGCGAGAAGAGCAAACGCCAGAACAGAGGCCGCATAGCGAACGCAATACATAATCGCCAATTCCCCTGACACTCATTTGACCATGACGCCGGAGTTTTTCCGTTCGTCTAATCAGCGAGCGCGAATTCAAATCCAACACAATTCGAATTCGTCGAAAGGTTTAGTCTTCGTGTTAACCTTTCGTTAAAGACTATGGCGGCAACGCGTCCGGCCGGCAAGCGTAACCTTTTGTTAAGGTTAACTCGGGCGGGAACTCATGCGGCGGAATCGGGAAGCGGAGAGGCGTCGGAGGATCGGGAGAGCGCGCGCGTCGATGCCGGCCGCTCAGAGGCCTGGCTGGGGCGGATCGACATGCGGCGTGGCCAGTGTGACCGCCTATCCCCGCCTATTCCCGGCTATCCCCGCCCAGCCCCGCCTGTCATTGCCGGGCTTGACCCGGCAATCCAGTCTCTTCCCCGGAGCGCCTGTAGCCACGGCCGGACAATCGAAGAATGGGTCTCCCGGTCAAGCCCGGCAGCGAGAGCTCTGGGCGCTTCCAGCCGAGCCAAAGCGCGACTGTCGACCCTGCCTGACGGGAAGGGCGCGTGCGCATCCGATCGGGCGCGCAGCGGCGACGCCGGAGCGACACGGCGGCGAGCGCCCGAGCGGGCTTCCATCGTGTGGTGGAGACGATCAAGCGCCTGCGCCTAAGGCAGGCTAACGGGTCACGCGCGATGGCGGGACCGGCGTGCCGTCAGAACAGCGCGCGCAGGGTGCTTTCGCTCTGGACCGCGTTGAAGACGAGCGCGAGCCCGTCCTCGGTATGGCGGACGACGCGACCGCCGAGCCGCCCCAGCGCGACCGGCGTGCCGACCGGCGGCCGTGTGTCGGTCGTGAGCGCGGCGCCGGTGATCGACAGGTCGACGACGCGGCAGCGCTGATGGGTCCCGTTCGGCAGCGTCAGCTGCGAGAAGGGATTGCGCGGCACGATGCGGGTGCCGTTGCGCTCGTCGATGCCGCGCGAAAGCTGGCGTTCGGCCAGCCAGTCGAGCGTCGCCGCGAGCTTGTCGCGCTTGCGGAGCGTCGCGGTGATCGAGAGTCCGAAGCCCTGCTCGGTCTGGCGCGTGATCTCGCCTTCGATGCGGCCGAGCTGGTCGATATAGGCGATGATCCGCTCCCCGACGGCGCCGGAGACGGGGGCGGCGAGCGAGAGGCTGTCGGTCGAGACGTCGATCGTGCGGCAGGGATATTCGCGCCGCGATTCCAGCATGTAGCGGCCGAGCAGGACGACCTCGTAGCGCCGGTAGCGGCGGCGGTCGTAATTGTCGAGGGTCGGCCGATGCGCCGTCGCCAGGTCGATCATAGTCTTGCCCCCGCAAAGATCGTCCCGGCAGACTAGCGCATCTCTCTTAACGAGTGGTAGGCCCGATTGCCCGCGGCGATATCACAAGCGCCTGCCGTCAAGGCATGCCCTTGGGCGTCTCGATGTCCTCGGCGTCGGCGTCACCGTCCTCTGCGATCGGATCCTCCGGACGCGCGTCATTGCCGCCGAGCTTCCCGAGCACGTCCATGATGCCGATCGTGTCGGCATCGCCCTCGTCCGCGACCGCGTCGGTCCCCGGCATCGTCACTGGCTTCTTCGGCATGGCTGGCTCCTCCAAAGAGGGCCAACGGGTGCGCGTCCGCGCGGTTCCTGCGCGAAGTCCCTGCGAATGCCGCGAAGCCCGGCGCCGGTCAGCTCTTGCCGCCGTCGAAGACCACGAGGTGGTGATGGCGGCCGCCGGCGAGCGCGCCGGCCGGCATTTCGGGCGGCGCGTCCTCCTGCAGCGATCTGCGCAGCATCGGCGCGCCGGGTGAGGGCTGCGGTGATGCCCCCCGGGAGCCTCTCTCGTCACGATCCCTCAGTTCAGAGGAGGGCCCACGACATCGATGCCGTTGGCCGCGCAGAGGCTGGCCAGCGCCTGCGCCATCTCCGGCGTCACCGGGAGCGGAGCCGGCAGCGCGTCGCTGTCCGCCGGCCGGGCAGCCATCCGCACCAGTCCTTCGAAATCCGGCCCACGCGTGGCCGTGAGGAAGCGCGCCCCCTCCGCCGACTCGACGCGAAAGCTGTGGGGAATGCCCTTCGGCACGGCAATCGCCTCGCCCGCCGTGAGCACGCGGCTTTCGCCGCCGACCTCGAAGCGCAGAGTGCCGGACAGGATTACGAAGGTCTCGTCCTCGTTGCGGTGGAGATGCAGCGGCGGCGAGTCGCCGAATGGCGCGTGGTGATCGATGACGGCGATGCCGTCCTCGCTGTCCCGGTGCGAGACCAGGATGGATATGCTTGTATTGAGGAAGTACTGGCGGGGGCGAGGCTGGGGCGCATGCGCGATGCTCGACACGATCATTCTCCTTGATCTCGATTGACGATGATCTCGTCGAGGCGGTGTTAGTTCTCCCTGTCGCCGGCATGAAATCCAATGATCGTATGGGCTCGATCCACCCGATGAATTTTGGCGCTCTCGATCTCAACCTCGTGCGCGTGCTGGATGCCCTGCTCAAGGAGCGCAGCGTCACCCGCGCCGGAGACCGCATCGGCCTGAGCCAGCCCGCCGTCAGCGCGGCGCTTAACCGGCTGCGCCATGCGCTCGGCGACCAGCTCTTCATCCGTGTCGGCAACGACATGGTGCCGACGCCGCGGGCGGAGGATCTCCGCGACCCGGTGCGACAGGCGCTGGCTTTGCTCGAGGCTGCCTTCGGCTCCGGTGGCGGTTTCGAGCCGCAGGCGATCGACCGGACCTTCACCTTGCTCGGCGCGGACTTTTTCGCGACGGAGCTGGCGCCGGCGCTGAGCCGTGAACTCGCGCTGCTCGCGCCACAAGCGCGGCTCAGGATGCTCGACAGCGCGCGCGGCGATGTCGGGCGGTTGCTGCTCGAGGATGTCATCGACATCGCCGTCGAACGGCCGCTGCCGCAGGCGGAGTGGATGGTATCCGAAGTTCTCTTCCGCTCGCCTTTTGCGGTCATTGCCAGGCCGGACGAGCCGCTGATTGCTGCGGCCGGCCTCGCACCGGCTGACACGATGCCGGTCGAACTTTTCTGCGCCTTGCCGCATGCGCTGCGCTCTATCGATGGCAGCCTGTCGGGCGCGACCGATGTCGCGCTCGGCGCCCTCGGGCGATCGCGTCGCGTGACGCTGGCGGTTCCGCATTTCCACGCGGTGGCGCTCGCCGTCGCCGAGGGCGGGATCGTCGCCGTCGTCCCGTGCCAGTTCGCCGAGCGGGTCGCGCCGACGCTGAAGCTCGGCATCTACCGGCCGCCCATCGCGATCAGCGTCCCGAATCTCAGCCTTTACTGGCATCTCCGCCACAACGAAGCGGCCGAGCACCGGTGGTTGCGGGCATTGATAGCCGCCGTCGTCAGGCGGCTCGGCTATGACCGCGCCGCCGATCGGTGGATGCCTGCGAATTGACGCCGCGACTGCGGGTCAGTTCTTGCGGTCAGCTCTTGCCGCCGTCGAAGACGACGAGGTGGTGATGGCGGCGGCCGCCCGTGAGCGCGCCGGCCGGCATTTCAGGCAGCGCGTCCTCCTGCCGCGATCGGCGTAGCATCGGCGCGCCGGGCGCCGGGATCGAGGGGTGCAGCAGCACCGGCCGCTCGTCGGGCCAGATCAGGCGGAGGCTGGTGATCGACTGGCGGATGACCGGGTGGATGTCGAGCCAGTAGGGGCGCTCCAGCGGCGCCATCAGCCCGAGAATGCGGTCATAGAGCTTGCCGCCGCGCGAGAGCGGCAGGACCACCATCTCCCAGGGCGCCGTCTGGCCGCGATCGTTCAGCGTCTCGACGCCGATCACCGCCGCGGCGGCGTCGACGCAGACGGCCGTCAGCAACGTGTCGATCGCCTCGATGTCCTCGTCGCCCCAGAGAGTGAGGAAATTGCGGCCCTTGAGTTCGCGGCCGAAATGCGAACAGAGCCGCGTTCCGGCGAGGCGGAAGGGATATTGCGTCGGGCCGGCGCTCTCCAGGATGAAGGTGTCGCCGAGCAGGCCGTGAATCTCGGCCGGCTCGATCGCGCCCCGCTGCGGCGCGGCGTTGGGCCCGCGCAGGCGCGACCAGTAGTCGTAGAGCTCTCTGGTATTGCGATGCTTCATTCCGCCCTTCGACGTCTGGTCCGGTTTCAGGGCGGCAACGACCGTCACCGCGCCAATGTGTGCGGTAGCGGGACAGTTGGCCCCCCGCCAACATGGTAAATGCAGGGTTTGCACATGCCGTGCCAACCGGCGCCCGACGATCAACAGGACCGACTCACGCGCGCCTCGGTGACAGGGTTGCGAATTCGTTTGCCGCATGGCAATCCTGTCGCGTTCACGGGGCGTCTTTGACCGGGGGGTAAAGACGGGGCGTGACTGGGGCCGTTTGTGTGCGCCGCTCGCGGCCGCGCCGGACGGCCCCAGGTTTTCAAAGCGTTTCGGGCCGCGGCGCCTCGATCGGCCCCGCGCCGGGCGAGGCAAGGTGTCGCCATCGGCGCCTCGTCGTGTCCGCGCCTTGTGCCGGCCCCGGTGCCCCGCTATCTCCCTCTCATGCTGCAACGCTCTCCCCAGACGGCGCGCGAGCCCGTGTTCAACCTGCCGCCGGTCATCGTGGGATCGATCGTCGTGCTGCTCGCCATCCACGCCATCCGCGTCTATCTGCTCTCGGACGATTGGAACGGCTGGGTCATCGCGGCCTTCTCCTTCGTGCCGCTGCGCATCACCATGCCCGGCGGCGTCGATTTCGACTGGCCGGGCGGCATCGGCGGCGATGTCTGGACCTTCTTCACCTATGCCTTCCTGCATGCCGACTGGATGCATGTCGGCTTCAACGTGCTCTGGCTGACCGCCTTCGGCGCCCCGCTGGCGCGCCGTTTCGGGACGCTGCGCTTCATCGGCTTCTCGCTGCTCGGCGCCGCCGCCGGTGCCTCCGCGCATCTCATGCTGGCGCCGTCCGATATCTCGCCGCTGGTCGGCGCCTCGGCCGCGGTCTCGGCGCAGATGGCGGCCGCTGCGCGGTTCCAGTTTTCACCGGGCGGCCGGCTCGGCGGCGGCGGCGCCTTCAATCCCGAGGCCGATCACCGGCCAGCGCTGACCATTCCCGAAATGATACGCAACGGCCGCGTGATGAGCTTCCTGCTCGTCTGGTTCGCGTTCAACTTCGTCTTCGGCCTCTTCTTCACGCCGCCCGGTATCCAGTCCAGCCAGATCGCGTGGGACGCGCATCTCGGCGGCTTCGTGATCGGCCTGCTGTTCTTCCCGATCTTCGACCCGGTCGCCCGCCGCGCCGCCTGAGGCGTTAGGGGCTCGGCTTGCATTGGCCCGCCGCGAGGGTCATCATCCTCGTCCGAGGTGCCCGGACCGGTCCACCTTCTAGAGAGCGGCTGGCGCCTCGCTTGAAGGGAGCCGACGCCATGACCGTAGCCGCCATCCTCGCCCACAAAGGGCGGGACGTGCTGACCGTCCGCAAGGAAACCCCCATCGCCGATGTCGTCCGCCTGCTCGGCGAGCGGCGGATCGGCGCCGTCGTCGTTTCCGACGACTTCCGCCGTGTGATCGGCATCGTCTCGGAACGGGACATCGTGCGCGTGCTGGCGCGAAGCGGCCCCGCCGGGCTCGAGGGCGCCGTCGAGGCCATCATGACGCAGAAGGTCGTGACCTGCGCCGATCAGGACACGCTGCACGAGGTCATGGAGCGCATGACGCATGGCCGCTTCCGCCACCTGCCGGTGGTCGAGGACGGCCGTCTCGCCGGCATCGTCTCGATCGGCGACGTCGTGAAGGCGCGCATCGAGCAGGTCGTGCGCGAGGCCGACGAGATGCGCGCCTATATCGCCATGGCGTGAGGCCCGCGGCGCTCAGCCGCCATAGACCGCCTTCGGATCGAAGAGCGGCACGTCGCCCGTCGGCTCCAACCGGGCCGGCGCGCCTTCGGCCTGGCCGAGCGGGATGCGGCGATAGAAGCAGCTCTTGCGCCCGGTATGGCAGTTGGCGCCCGTGCCGGCCGTCCTGACGCGCAGCACCACCGCGTCCTGGTCGCAATCGATGCGAAGGTCGGTGACGGTCTGGACATGGCCGCTGGTGGCGCCCTTGTGCCAGAGTTCCTTCCGCGAGCGGCTCCAGTACCAGCCCTCGCCGGTCGCGATGGTGCGGGCGAGCGCTTCGGCATTCATCCAGGCGACCATCACGACCTCGCTCGTCTCGTCGTCGACGGCGATTGCGGCCATCAGGCCGTCGCCGTCGAAGCGCGGCGTCAGCACGAGCCCTTCCTCGATCTCCTCATGGCTGCCGGGCGCGGGAAAGGCGGCGGTCATGCGCTGGCTCCCTCGCTGAGCTTCAGGCCGACGCCGAGCGAGGCGAGGGCGTCCCAGTAGGCTGGGTAGGTCTTCCCCGTGCAGTCGGGGTCGAGGATCGTGATGCCGCCGATCTTGAGCCCGGCCAGCGCAAAGCTCATGGCGATGCGGTGGTCGGAATAGGTCTCGATGCTGGTCGGCAGCGTCTGGCCGGCAAGCGCCGGATCGGCGGCGACGACGAGGTCGTCGCCCTCTTCATGCGCGAGGCCGGGGCGGATGCGCGAGAGCTCGGTCGAGAGCGCGCGGATGCGGTCGCATTCCTTGACGCGGAGATTGGCGATGCCGGTGAAGCGCACCGGCGTCTCGTTGAACGCCGCGAGCACGGCGAGCGTCGGCACCGCGTCCTGCATCTGCGAGCCGTCGATCTCGGCGGGAAGATGCGGGAAGCTGGCGATGACCGCCGCCGCCTTGGCGTCGGGCTGCGTGAAGGCATCGGGCGCCGTGCCGAGATCGATGGTGCCGCCGGTCAGCACCGCCGCCGCCCAGAGATAGGTGGCGGCCGAAGCGTCGGGTTCGACATGGATGTCGGCGGCGCGGTAGCCGGTCGGCTCGATGCGCCAGGTCGCGTCGTCCGTCTTCTCGACCTTCGCGCCGAAGGCGCGCATCGCCGCGACCGTCAGGTCGACATAGCCGCGCGCGCCGATCTCGCTGCCGGTGAGCGCGACCTCGACCGGGCCGGAGCCGCAGGCCGCCGCCATCAAGAGCGCCGAGACATATTGGCTGGAGAGGCTGCCATCGATCTCGATGCGGCCGCTGCCGAAGCGGCCGGTGCCATTGACCGTCACCGGCGGATAGCCGCCTTGATCCGAGCAGTCGATGCCGACCGACTTCAGCGCCGCGACGAGCGGGCCGATCGGCCGCTTGCGCATGTGATCGTCGCCGTCGACGACGACCTTGCCCTCGACCAGCGTCACCGCCGCCGTCAGGAAGCGCATCGCCGTCCCGGCATTGCCGAGAGTGAGCGGCCCGGCCGGCGGCAGCAGCCGGCCGGTCGAAGTCACGACGAAGCTGGTCGCGTCGGGCTCCTCGACCGTGACGCCCATGGCCCGCAGCGCTTCGGCCATCAGCTTGGTGTCGAGGCTCTTCAGCGCGCCGGTGATGCGGCTGGTGCCTTCGGCGAGCGCGGCAAGCAGCAGCACGCGGTTGGTGATCGACTTCGAGCCGGGCGGCGCGACATGGCCGTAAAGCGGACCGTCCACCGGCGTGATCGTGACGGCTTTCATGGTGGAACGGGCATCGGTCATGGTCGGGCTCGGCTCTCGCAAGGTGAGGTGAGCGGCTTAGTCAATGTGGACGCCCGCGACAAGGGCGGCGCCGTCAGCGCCGGCCCTCCGCGAGCGAAATGAAGCGGGCGCGCTCGTCGCGGTCGGCCTTGAAGAGGCCGGTGAAGGCGGTGGTGACGGTCGAGACGCCGGCCTTGCGCGCGCCGCGCATCGAGACGCAGTGATGCTCGGCCTCCAGCATGACGGCGACGCCGCGCGGCGCGAGCCCCTCGTCGATCGCATCGGCGATCTGCTGCGTCAGCCGTTCCTGCATCTGCAGCCGCCGCGCATAGGCGTCGACCAGCCGGGCCAGCTTGGAGAGACCCACGACGCCGTCCTTCGGGTAATAGGCGATATGCGCCTTGCCGATGAACGGCACCATGTGATGCTCGCAATGCGAATGGAACGGGATATCGCGCAGGAGCACGAAGTCGTCATAGCCGCCGGCCTCGTCGAAGACGCGGTCGAGGATGGCGGCGGGATCCTCCTCATATCCGGCATAGAACTCGCGGAATGCCTTGGCGACGCGCGCCGGCGTCTCGATCAGCCCCTCGCGCGCCGGATCGTCGCCGGCATAGGCGATCAAGGTGCGCACCGCCGCCTCGGCTTCGGCAGCGCTCGGCCGCTCCAGCGAACGGGGCGCATATTTCAGGTGGGGCGGGGTCTTCGCATCCATGATCGTCTATCCAGGCTCGGGTGGGAGGAGCGCTCGGGCCTTGTATCTGGATCGGAGCGGCGCGACTTTCTATAGAGGGACGTCACGGAGGCGCCGATGATCGACGATATCTACAGCCAGCGCATCCTCGCCCTCGCCGCGAATATCGAGCGCATCGGCCGTCTACCGGCGCCCGATGCGAGCGCCCGCGCCCATTCACGGCTCTGCGGCTCGACGGTGACGGTCGATCTGGTGATGGACGGCGATGTCGTTGCCGACTTCGCCCATGACGTGAAGGCCTGCGCCCTTGGCCAGGCGTCCTCCTCGGTGATGGCGCGGACGGTCGTCGGCTCCAGCGCCGCCGAGCTTCGGGCGCTGCGGCAGACCATGCTCGCGATGCTCAAGGAGAACGGCCCTCCGCCCGAGGGGCGCTTCGGCGAGCTTCGCTATCTCGAGCCCGTGCGCGACTATCGGGCGCGCCACGCCTCGACCATGCTGACCTTCGACGCGGTGGTCGACGCGCTCGACCAGATCGAGGCGGCCCGAGGAAGCGATGCGGCGGAATAGGGGGAGATCATGGGCTTCGACCATATTGGCTTCTGCGTCCGCGATTTTCTCGTGAGCCGCGATTTCTATATTCGCGCTTTGGCGCCACTCGACATCCCGGTGCTGCACGAAAGGGATGACTGGGTGACCTTTGGCAGCAACGGGCGGCCGCTGCTGTGGATCGGTGCGGGACCAGCCCCGCGGGCACCGCTGCATATCGCCTTCCGCGCCCGCGACAGGGCGGCGGTCAACGCCTTCCACGCCGCCGGGCTTGCCGCGGGCGGCCGCGACAACGGCGCGCCGGGCCTCCGCCCACAATACCATCCGGGCTATTATGCCGCCTTCGTGATCGATCCCGACGGGCACAATGTCGAGGCGGTGGTCCATGAGAAGATCCATGAGAAGGCATAGTCTCGTCGCGGCGATGGCCATGCTCCTCGCCGCCGGTGCCGCGCCGGCGCTGGCGCTGTCGCAGGACGCGCAGACCATCGTCGACCGGCTGAAGGCGACGATCCCGGACCTGAAGCCCGTCTGCTCGGATCGCGACAAGCTGACGGCGGCGGTGACGAGCGCGACCATCGCGCTGGCGACGGCGAAGAAGATCAATGGCGACCACGCGGTGGCGCGCAAGGCGGGCACGGAGGCCGGGTACTATCTGTACTTCCACTGCCCACCGTCATGACGGCCCGGCTGAGCACGACGATCCGCTGAAACGCAGGCGGCGAAGCCTGCCGGCCCTCGGCGGCATCGCGCTGATCCGCGCCTACAAGCTGCTGCTCTCGCCCTTCATCGGCCAGTCCTGCCGCTACCTCCCGACCTGCTCCAGCTATGGCGAGGAGGCGATCGGCCGCTACGGGCTCTGGGCCGGCGGCTGGATGACGCTCGCCCGCCTTCAACGCTGCGGCCCCCTCGGCGCCTCGGGCTTCGACCCGGTCCCCGAAACCCTCCGCCCCGACGCCAACTGGTACCGCCCCTGGCGCTACGGCCGCTGGACAGGCAGGCACATCGATCCCAAGACGCGGCTGGATCGGTGAGGCTACCGCGCTTTCGCCATTTCCATCGCGCCCGACATGGACTAAGCGATCCTCGCGCGCCGGCGTGGCCTCGTTTGCCGCGGGCGGGCAGCCACCGACCTCGCGGCGCACCGCCGCCCCAACCGCTTACCCGCGCTCGTCTGCGGGAGTGAGCAGGAGACAGATGATGATTCATGTGACCTTTCCCGACGGCTCCGTCCGCGATTTCGCCCCCGGCACGACCGGGCGGGAGATCGCCGAGGGCATCTCGAAATCGCTGGCCAAGAAGGCCGTGGCGATGACCCTCGACGGGACGCTCGCCGACCTTTCAGACCCGATCACCGCCGATGCGCGGCTCGAGATCGTCACCCGCGACGATCCGCGGGCGCTCGAGCTGATCCGCCACGACGCGGCGCATGTGATGGCGGAGGCGGTGCAGGAGCTCTATCCGGGAACCCAGGTCACCATCGGCCCGGTGATCGAGAACGGCTTCTTCTACGATTTCTTCCGCGAGGAGCCGTTCACGACCGACGATCTGCCGAAGATCGAGGCCAAGATGCGCGAGATCATCGCGCGCAACGCCCATTTCACCAAGGAGATCTGGACCCGCGACGAGGCGAAGCAGGTCTTCGCCGCCAAGGGCGAGGCCTTCAAGGTCGAACTCGTCGACGCGATCCCGGAAGACCAGACGATCCGCATCTACAAGCAGGGCCAGTGGTTCGACCTCTGCCGCGGCCCGCATATGGCCTCGACGGGCCAGATCGGCTCCGCCTTCAAGCTCATGAAGGTTGCCGGCGCCTATTGGCGCGGCGACAGCAACAATCCGATGCTGACCCGCATCTATGGCACCGCCTGGCACGACCAGGTGCAGCTCGACGCCTATCTCCACATGCTGGAGGAGGCTGAGAAGCGCGACCATCGCAAGCTCGGCCGCGAGATGGATCTCTTCCATTTCCAGGAGGAGGGGCCCGGCGTCGTCTTCTGGCACGCCAAGGGCTGGTCGATGTTCCAGGAGCTGATCGCCTATATGCGGCGGCGGCTGCGCCCGCTCGGCTACCAGGAAGTCAACGCGCCGCAGCTGCTCGACAAGTCGCTGTGGGAGACCTCGGGTCACTGGGGCTGGTACAAGGAGAACATGTTCGCGGCGCAGTCGGCCGGTGACGACACCGAGGACGAGCGCGTCTTCGCGATCAAGCCGATGAACTGCCCCGGCCATGTGCAGATCTTCAAGCACGGCCTCAAGTCCTATCGCGACCTGCCGCTGCGCCTTGCCGAGTTCGGCGCGGTGCATCGCTACGAGCCCTCGGGCGCGCTGCACGGGCTGATGCGCGTGCGCGGCTTCACGCAGGACGACGCGCATATCTTCTGCACCGAGGAGCAGATGGCCGCCGAGTGCCTGAAGATCAACGACCTGATCCTCTCGACCTATGCCGATTTCGGCTTCGAGGAGATCGTCGTGAAGCTCTCGACCCGGCCCGAGAAGCGGGTCGGCTCGGACGAGGTGTGGGATCACGCCGAGGAGGTGATGACCCGCGTGCTCGAGACCATCGCCGAGCAGTCGGGCGGGCGCATCAAGACCGGCATCCTGCCGGGCGAGGGCGCCTTCTACGGTCCCAAGTTCGAATACACGCTGCGCGATGCGATCGGCCGCGAGTGGCAGTGCGGCACAACGCAGGTCGACTTCAACCTGCCGGAGCGGTTCGGCGCCTTCTATGTCGATAGCGACGGCGCCAAGAAGACGCCGGTGATGATCCACCGCGCCATCTGCGGCTCGATGGAGCGCTTCCTCGGCATCCTGATCGAGCATTTCGCCGGGCATTTCCCGCTCTGGCTGGCGCCGGTGCAGGTGGTGGTCACCACGATCACCTCCGAGGCCGACGCCTATGCCGAGCGGGTCGCCGAGACGCTGCGTTCGGCCGGCATGCGGGTCGACACCGATCTCCGCAACGAGAAGATCAACTACAAGGTGCGCGAACACTCGCTCGCCAAGGTTCCGGTCATTCTCGTCTGCGGCAAGCGCGAGGCGGAGGAGGGGACGGTGAATATCCGGCGCCTCGGCTCGCGCGACCAGGTCTCCGCAACCCTCGAGGCGACCGTCGCCGACCTCCTCGCCGAGGCGACCCCGCCCGACGTCAAGCGCAAGCAGGCCGCCGCGGCGGCCTGATCGCCGCTCGCGAGGCGAAGAAAAGGCGGAGCGTGGCCGACGCCGCGCTCCGCACCGAATCATCCGCGGCCGCGTTGCGCTTCGGAAGCGATGGCTGGCGCACCCTGCTCGAGACTTCGGCCGCCCAAAACTGTACGCCGACGCCCGAATTGAACCAGCGCTGAAATTGCGAGCGCCGTATACGAGCGACTGGCTGCAATGGTTGTGGCATCTCGGCCACACTCGTCGGACAACCACACAAGATCCCGACCGCACAGAAAAGTGGCACTTCTGCGCCGCCGAGCGGCAGGGGTAGCCTCATGGAATGGTAGGGTGAGCCTTACCATCAATGCGTCCATCATTCGCGTTCCGCCGTGACGAAGCTCCGGCGGCCGCGATTGCTCTGGACGCCACATGAGGGAGGTTGAAGTGGTGTCGATTGCGCGGTCGGGAAGTGCTGAGTGGGCTAACGAATCCGGCCTGCGGCCATTGTCCTCGTTCCGGTCGCGGCTGCTGTCCTCGACTGGCGTCGCCACCACGCTCGCGCTGGCTCTGATCGTCGGCGCCGCGGCGCCGGCGCGCGCCGACAAGACCTATGGCAGCAACACCGTCACCACGACCGGCAACCGGCTCACGACGCCGGCTTTCCTTCAGGGCAGCCCGGTGACCGTGACCGTCAAGAGCGGCGTCAGCGTGACCGGCGCCGGCGCCGGCGTGCAGGGCGGCGGGCTCGCGCAGAGCGCGGTGTTCAACAACAACGGTTCGGTGACGAGCACGATCTCGGGCCAGAACGGCGTCGATGTTCTCGGCGGCACACTTCTCGGCGTTCCCGTCGGCTCGGCCACCTATACCGGCGGCTCGAATTCCACCGTCACGGGCGCTGAAAACGGCATCAACGCCGTTGGGTCGAATGCGACCGTCACCATCAACGGCGCGCCGGGCAGCACCACGACGGTGACGGGCAACAATGGCGACGGCATCGTCGTGGACGCCACGCTTGCCGCCAAGGTCACCACGACCAACACGGTCGTCGTCGGCTCCGCCAACGGCATCCGCCTCGATGGCGCCAGCAATGTCGCCGATCTCACCGGTGGATCGGTCACGGGCACCTCCGGCGACGGCATCGTGGCGAGCGGCCTCGTCAATTCGATCACCACCTCCGGCACGACCGTCAGCGGCGGCGACAACGGCATCGCCGCCTCGGGCGGCATCACGACGATCGACCTGACGGGCGGCTCGGTCGAGGGCATTGCCGGCAACGGTATCGACGTCGACGGCGTTTCGGGCAACATCACCACCGACGGCACCACCGTCACCGGCGGCGACACCGGCATCGACGTCAACGCGCTCGGCGGCGTCGGCGTGGTCAATGTCGAGAATGGTTCGGTGACCGGAAATTCCGGCGACGGTATCGCCGTCGTCTCGACGGGAGCGCTCGGCCTCGGCGGCGTTGCTGCGGTCAATAGCAGCGGCACCGCGACGGTCAGTGGTGCCGAAAACGGCATCAGCGCGACGGCGCTCGGCCTCAACATGGATACACTCGCGACCGTCGATGCCGATGGCGCCTCGGTGACCGGCACCAACGGCTACGGCGTCGGCGCGCTCGCGGCGAGCGGCAGCCTCGGCGGCACGCCCGGCGAGGCCAAGGCGGAGGTGACGGGCGGGGCCGCGATCACCGGCGGCGATATCGGCGTGCTCGCCGCCGCCGCAAGCCTCTCCGGCGATCCGGCGAGCTTCGATCTTTCCTCGATCGATCTGTCCGATCCGTCGAGCCTGCCGCTCGGCGAGGGCAAGGCCGTCGTCAATGTCGCGACGACGGGAGACATCACCGGCACCAATGGCAGCGGCGTGATCGCGCTCGCGCTCGGCAATGGCGGCAACGCGGTCAGCGTCGATACGACCGGCGGCGCCGTCACCGGCAATGACGGCTTCGGCGTCCTGGCCGGCTCGCTCTCGACCGGCGGCACGGCCGGCACGGTCGACGTCACCACCGGCGATGTCTCCGGCAGCCTCGCCGGCGTCGTCGGCTTCAACACCTTCGGCGACGCCAATGTCACCGCCAATGGCAAGGTCTCGGGCGGTCTCGTCGGCGTGGCCGCCATCGCCAATGACGGTGACGCCACCGCGACCCTCAACGGCAACATCGATCCGCCGCTGATTGGCCTCGCCTCGCTCGCGATCGGCAACGGCACGGCGACCAGTTCCGCGACGACCGGCAGCTCCGTCGATGCCGACGTCATCGGCGTCATCGCGGCGAATGTCGGCGACGGA
>CAWZZK010000134.1:0-13863 GCA_963966455.1 Kaistia sp.
GAGCGGCCGGCCGATCCGCCGGCGAGCAGCGCGCGCAGCCTGCTGCCGCTCGCCGCCGCCGCGCTCGCGGGCGGCGTCGGCGGCGGCCTCGGCGCCGCGTTGCTGTTCGCGCCGCCGAACGATACCGTCACAGACGCCAGAACCGACAGCCGCTTAGCGACCGTCGCCAGCCGGCTCGACGCGCTGGAGGCGAAAGTCGCGCAGGCAGGCCCGAGCTCCGCGACGCCAGCAATCGATCCCGCGCGGATCGAGGCGCTGGAAAAGAGTGTCGCCGCTTTGCAGACCTCGCCGCCCGCTGCTGCTGTTCAATCGGCTCCGCCGACGGACCTTGCCCCCATCGAGCAGCGCCTCGCCGCGCTGGAGAGCCGTCCGGTGGCTGAACCGGCACCGGCCGTCGACCTCGCGCCGCTGGAACAGCGGCTGGAGCAGATGGCGGCGCGCGTCGCCGATATCGAGGCCAATCCGCCGTCCGACCCCGCCACTGAGGCCGCGGCGCGCACGATCGCGCTGACCGCGCTTCGCCAGGCGGCGGCGAGCGAGAAGCCCTACGCGCCCGAGCTCGACGCCGTGCGCACGCTCGGCAGCGACGAGCCGGCGCTGGCCGCGCTGGCGCCCTTCGCCGGCGAGGCGACGCCCTCGGCCGCGGCCCTTCAGGCCTCGTTCCCGGATTTCGCGGAGCGCATGCGGGTCGCGAGCACGCAGGTCGATCCCGAAGCCGGAATTCTCGACCGGCTCGGCGCCTCGGCCTCTGCGCTCGTTTCGGTCAAGCCGTCCGGCCCAGTCGCCGGCACCTCGACCACCGCCATCGTCTCGCGCATGGAGGCCGCCGTCGCCAAGGGCGATCTTTCGGCCGCGCTCGCCGAGAGCGAGGCGCTGGATGCGCCGGCCAAGTCGGTTCTCGCCCCCTGGGCCGAGGCGGCGAAGCGGCGCGTCGCCATCGACGGGGCGCTGGCGACGCTCGGCAGCGGCCCCACCGCGGCCAGCAAGTGACGGAGCGCGCATGATCCGCATCCTCGTCTATCTCGCTCTCATCTTCGCCGCGGCGGCGGGCTTCGCCTGGCTCGCCGACCGGCCGGGCGAGATCAGCCTCGTCTGGCAGGGCTATGAGATCACGACAAGCCTCATGGTCGGCGCTGTGGCGCTGGCGACGCTGTTCGTGCTGCTCGCGATCCTGCTTTCGGTCCTGATGGCAGTGCTGCGGGCGCCGCGCCTGCTCGATGGCTGGATCACCGGCCGCCGCCGCGACCGCGGCTACCGGGCGCTGTCGCGCGGCATGATCGCGATCGGCGTCGGCGACGTGAAGAAGGCGAAGCGCAGCGCCTCTGAAGCCGCGAAGCTGCTCGATCACGAGCCGCTGACGCTGCTGCTCGAAGCGCAGACGGCGCAGGCGACCGGCGACGGCGCAGGCGCGCGCGCCGCCTTCGAGGCCATGCTGCCGAAGCAGGAGACCAAGCTGCTCGGGCTGCGCGGCCTCTATCTCGAGGCGGAGCGGGCCGGCGAACACGAGGCGGCGCGGCATTTCGCAGAGGAAGCCGCCAAGGCCTCGCCGGGCCTCCCCTGGGCTGGGGAGGCGCTGTTCGCCTACCAGTCCTCGGCCGGCGAATGGCAAGGCGCCCTGCAGACGCTCGGCTCCAATCTGCAGGCGAAGCTCATCGACCGAACGGCCGCGCATCGCCTGCGCGCCGTGCTTCTGACCGCGCGGGGTCTCGAGCTCGAGACCGGCAATCCGGAGGAGGCGCTGGCCGCGGCGCTCGAAGCGGTCCGTCTCGCACCCGGTCTCGTTCCGGCCGCAACCCTCGCGGCGCGGCTTGCCGCGCGTCAGGGTGACGTCAAGCGGGCGATGAAGATCAGCGAGGCCGCCTGGAAGCAGGGGCCGCATCCCGAGCTCGCGGAAACCTATCTCTCCGTCCGCCCGGGCGATGCCGCCGGCGACCGGCTGAAGCGCGCGCAGCGCCTCGCCGACCTCGCGCCCTCGCATCCCGAAAGCCATTTCGCCGTAGCGCGCGCCGCGATCGATGCCCGCGAATATGCCGAGGCGCGGCGTGCGCTCTCGGGCATCGCCGAAACGGCGAAGACCGAGCGATACTGGCTGCTGATGGCCGAGATCGAGGACGGCGCTGAGGGCGACCGTGGCCGCGTGCGCGAATATCTCGGCCGCGCGGTGCGCGCCCCGCGCGATCCGGTCTGGATGGCCGATGGCTACGCCTTCACGGCCTGGGCGCCACGTTCGCCCGTCAGCGGCAAGCTCGATGCTTTTGAATGGCGCACGCCGAGCATGGCGCTGGCCGACGATCCTCGGCCGCTGCTCAACCTCGACCTGTCGCCGGCCGCTGCCGACACGGCCGCGACGCCGGCCGCCGAGCCCGCGCGCCCGGTCGCGCTGGAACTCGCCGCGACGCCCGCGCCTGCGGCAACCGTGAGCGAGCCAACGCCCGTCGCCTCGAACGGTGTGCACACCAAGCCTGCGGCGAAGGCCGCGGCCGAGCCGCCGATCCCCGACGATCCCGGCGTCGAGGATGGCGCCCCGCCACGCATCGACCGCATGCGCCTGCAATAGGCCGGATTGACGGCGGACCTGTGATGGCCGCCGCCTTGTCCCCGGCTTCGATCGCCTCGACGGTCGAGCCGCTTGCAACGCCGGCCGATTCTGGCTATCAACGCGCCGGTCCGGACGGGCGTCGCCCGGTCCGGCGGTTGCCGCTTTAGCTCAGCTGGTAGAGCACATCATTCGTAATGATGGGGTCACAGGTTCGAATCCTGTAAGCGGCACCACTCTCCTCCCCATGACAGCCTCGACCAGTCGCTCGCCCATCGTGCCGGCGGCTGACGGTGCGCGAGGATTCCCGGAACGGCGATCGCTTCGGCGGGAACATCCACGCGTTGCACGGGTTCGGTCGATGCACTTTCCGACATCGATGGAGCCGAACCCATGTTCATGCGCGTGAACAAGCTGCAGGTCGATCTGCCTGCGCCGAAGAGACAGGATCCCAACGCCGCCGCCGCTCTGCAGGAGCTGCTCGGCGGAAAATATGGCGAGATGTCAACGCTCGGGAACTATATGTTCCAGAGCTTCAATTTCCGCAGCAAGGACAAGCTGAAGCCGTTCTACTCGCTGGTCGCCAGCATCACGGCCGAGGAACTCGGCCATGTCGAGCTGGTCAGCAACGGCGTCGCCATGCTGAACAACGGTCCCGACAATGACGGCGACGAAGCGGACGGCGGCGACATCTCCGGCGCGCCCTTCGAGGACATGAAGGATATCCGCCTCGCGGCGGCCTTCCTCTCCAACGGCGGCGGCTCGGCTCCCGTCAACAGCAACGGCGCGAGCTGGAACAACGATTTCATCACCACGACCGGCAATGTGATCGTCGACCTGCTGCACAACTTCCATCTCGAATGCGGCGCGCGTCTGCACAAGCTGCGCGTCTACGAGACGCTGACGGACCCCACCGGCCGCGAGGTCTGCGGCTATCTGCTGGTGCGCGGCTCCGTGCACGCCCATGCCTATGCGCTGGCGCTGAAGAAGGTGACCGGCGTCGATATCGAGAAGATGCTGCCGACCCCCAACATCAATCTCTCCAATATCCCGGAATGCCAGAAATACCTGGCCGAGGGCTCGCATCGCCGCCTCTACACCTTCAGCCCCGAAGACTATCGCGACATGGCCGGCATCTGGGAGGGCGAGCAGGCGCTTCCGGGGGACCCGCCGGGCGAGCTCGAGATCGTCGAAGGCATGCCGGAAGGCGGCAAGATCCACCAGCTCACCGGCGTCCCCTCGGCCTTCACGCCCGACTATGCTCCCGAGGAAATGTTCGAGATCGCGACCAAGCTCTACAAGAAGTCGCGCTAGCGCCGGCCACGCTTACGCCGCTCGACCGCTGCGGCGGTCGGGCAGCATGCCGGCACAGAGCCTCCCCGTCGCCCGTCGCCCCGCTCATGCGCGGCGGCGGGCTTTCCGCATCCGGACCTGCGATCGGCCTCTCCTTCCCCTCTAGCCAGGCGGCGACTGATGCGCTAGCTTCATTTCAATATTCATTGAAAGATAGGATCGTCGATGGACACGGCCGACGCCGTCGCCGCCTTTGCCGCACTGTCGCAGGAAACGCGCCTCGCGATGGTGCGGGCGCTCGTCCGTGCCGGACCGGACGGCCTCGCCTCCGGCGCCGTCGCCGAGGCGGTTGCGGTCCCGGCCTCCAGCGCCTCCTTCCATCTCGCGAGCCTCGAACGCGCCGGCCTCGTCCAGTCGCGGCGCGAATCGCGCTCGATCGTCTACAGCGCCAGCTACGACACGCTGTCGGGCCTCGTCGATTTCCTGATGCGCGACTGCTGCCAGGGCCATCCCGAGATCTGCGCCCCCGCCGTCGATGCGCTATCCGCTCCCTCGCCCGCCTCCTGCTGCCCTCCGAAGGAAATCGGCCATGGCTGACCGCATGTTCAATGTCCTCTTCCTCTGTACGGGCAATTCGGCCCGCTCGATCCTGGCGGAGAGCATCCTCGCCAAGGACGGGCAGGGCCGCTTCCAGGCCTTCTCGGCCGGCAGCCATCCCAAGGGCGTGGTTCACCCGCTCGCCCTCAAGACGCTGGCGCATTTCGGCTATCCGCATGAGGGCTTCCGCTCGAAGCCCTGGGACGAGTTCGCGGTAGCCGGCGCGCCGGTGATGGATTTCGTGTTCACCGTCTGCGACAATGCCGCCGGCGAGGCCTGCCCGGTCTGGCCCGGCCAACCGATGACGGCGCATTGGGGCATCGAGGATCCGGCCGCCGTCGAGGGATCCGATTTCGAGCGCGAGGCCGCATTCGTCGCCGCCTTCCGCTACATGAAGAACCGGATTTCCATCTTCACGGCTTTGCCGATCCGCAAGCTCGACAGCGTCGCGCTCGGCGCCAAGCTCCGGGAGATCGGCCAGATGGACGGGGCCAGTTCGCCACGGCCGAGCGTCGCCTGAGGACCGCCGGACAATGACTCTCTTCGAACGCTATCTGACGGTCTGGGTGGCACTGTGCATCGTCACCGGCGTCGCGCTCGGACACCTGCTGCCAGGCTTGTTCCACGCGATCGGCGCGGCCGAGATCGCCAAGGTCAACCTGCCGATGGCGGTGCTGATCTGGCTGATGATCATCCCGATGCTGCTCAAGATCGACTTCGCGGCGCTCGGCCAGGTCGGCCGGCACTGGCGCGGGATCAGCGTCACGCTGTTGGTCAACTGGGCGGTCAAGCCATTCTCGATGGCCCTGCTCGGCTGGCTGTTCGTCGGCTGGCTGTTCCGGCCGCTTCTGCCGGCGGACCAGATCGACAGCTACATCGCGGGGCTGATCCTCCTCGCCGCGGCGCCCTGCACCGCCATGGTGTTCGTCTGGTCCAACCTCATCCGGGGCGAGCCCCATTTCACGCTGAGCCAGGTGGCGCTCAACGACGTCATCATGGTGGTGGCATTCGCACCAATCGTCGGCCTGCTGCTCGGCCTCTCGGCGATCACCGTGCCGTGGAACACGCTGGTCCTGTCGGTCGTGCTCTACATCGTGGTGCCCGTGATCATCGCACAGTTCTGGCGAGGCCGGCTGATGGCAGGCGGAGGACCGGCGGCGCTCGCCGCGGTTCTCGGCAGGCTCGGACCGCTCTCGCTCGTGGCGCTGCTCGCGACCCTCGTGCTGCTGTTCGGCTTCCAGGGTGAGCAGATCATCGCCCAGCCGCTCATCATCGCGCTGCTGGCGGTGCCGATCCTGATTCAGGTCTATTTCAACGCCGGCCTCGCCTATCTTCTCAACCGCGTCTCCGGGGAAGAACATTGCGTCGCAGGGCCTTCGGCACTGATCGGTGCGAGCAACTTCTTCGAGCTGGCTGTCGCCGCGGCCATCAGCCTGTTCGGCTTCCAGTCGGGAGCGGCGCTTGCCACCGTCGTCGGCGTGCTGATCGAGGTTCCGGTCATGCTGTCGGTGGTCTGGATCGTCAACCGGTCGAAGGGATGGTACGAGCGCGGCGACGCCGTCCGCTCGCTGGCCACAAGGGAGGAGCGTGCACGATGACCGTCACGATCTATCACAACCCGGACTGCGGAACTTCGCGCAACACGCTGGCGATGATCCGCGCCAGCGGCGAGGAGCCGGTCGTCATCGAATATCTGAAGACCCCGCCGAGCCGTGAAAGACTGGTCGAACTGATCGCCGCCATGGACATCCCGGTCCGTGCGCTGCTGCGCGAGAAGGGGACGCCCTATGGCGAACTCGGTCTCGCCGACCCTAAGTGGAGCGACGACGCGCTCATCGACCAGATGCTGGCGCATCCGATCCTAATCAACCGGCCGATCGTCGAGACGCCGAAGGGAACCGTGCTGGCGCGTCCGTCGGAGCGGGTTCTCGAGGTCCTGCCCAATCCCGCTATCGGCCGGTTCGTGAAGGAGGATGGCGAGGTCGTCGAGGCTCCCGGGAGCGCGACGGGTGCCTGATCTGGATGGACTACCCAATCTCGTGCCGGCCGCGTTTCGCCTGCCTGAGCCGGCGGCGCTTCGACCGCCTGTATCCGGCCACGCGCCGCGTATCCTGATGCTCTATGGTTCCGTGCGCGGGCGGTCCTACAGCCGTTTCGCCACCTTGGAGGCGGCACGGCTGCTGGAAGCCTTGGGCGCCGAGGTGCGGATCTATGATCCGAGCGGTCTTCCGCTCCCCGACGATGCTCCCGTGACGCATCCCAAGGTGCAGGAGCTGCGCGAGCTCTCGGCATGGTCCGAGGGACAGGTCTGGTGCAGTCCGGAACGCCACGGCGCCATGACCGCGATCATGAAGGCGCAGATCGACTGGATTCCGCTGTCGATCGGTGCCGTGCGACCCACGCAGGGCAAGACGCTCGCGGTGATGCAGGTCAGCGGCGGTTCGCAGTCCTTCAACGCGGTCAACCAGATGCGCGTGCTCGGACGCTGGATGCGGATGATCACCATCCCCAACCAGTCGTCTGTGGCCAAGGCCTTCGAGCAGTTCGACGAGGCCGGGCGCATGAAGCCGTCGTCCTATTACGACCGGATCGTCGATGTGATGGAAGAACTGATGAAGTTCACGCTGCTGACGCGCGACGGCGCCGCCTATCTCACCGACCGCTACAGCGAACGGAAGGAGGCGGCGGAGAAACTCGAGGCGCGTCTGCGCCTGGCCGCGCTGTGACGGCCGATCCGGCGCGCCCGACGCGCCGCTTCGCCACGATTTCCGCCCTAGGCGTCATCCAGATCTTCGCCTGGGGGTCCTCCTATTATCTGCCGGCGATCCTCTCCAAGCCTATCGCCGCCGATACGGGCTGGGGCCTGCCGCTCGTCTCGGCCGGACTGTCGCTGGCTCTGCTCGCCTCCGCCCTGCTGGCACCGCGCGTCGGGCGGCTGATCCGCGACCGCGGCGGCCGCGATGCCGTGATCGGCGGCCTTGCGCTGCTCGCGGCCGGTCTCGTCATCCTCGGATCGGCGTCGACGATCCCCGTCTATGCCATCGGCTGGCTCGTCATCGGCGCCGGCATGTCCGGCACGCTCTACGACGCCGCCTTCAGCACGCTCGGCCGCTATTATGGCTATGACGCGCGCAGCGCCATCACGACGCTGACGCTGTTCGGCGGCTTTGCCTCCACCATCTGCTGGCCGCTTTCCGCCGCACTGCTCGATCACGCCGGGTGGCGCGCCGTCTGCTTCGCCTTCGCTGCCCTGCATGTGATCCTCTGCATCCCGCTGGCGCTGCGTTTCCTGCCGCGCGTCGAGAGCCCGGCGGCCGAAACCGGCGACGCGTCGTCGGTACCTCGCCGGACACGCCTCACCGGCACCGAACGACGCGCCTTTCTGCTGCTCGCGGTGATCGTCACCACCGGCGGCACGCTGGCGACGGTCGTCTCGGTGCATCTGATCCAGATCCTGCAGGCGCGCGACGTCTCGCTCGCGGCCGCCGTCTCGTTCGGCGCGCTGATCGGCCCTTCGCAAGTCGCCGCGCGCGTCGTCGATATGGTGGTCGGACGCCGCCTTCCCCCGGTCGTGACGCTGGCGACGGCATCGGCGCTCATCGCTGCCGGCATCATGGCCCTCGCCAGCGGCTATCACGTGGCCGCGCTGGCGCTCGTCCTCTACGGGGCCGGCAACGGGATCTGGTCGATCGCGCGCGGCGCGGTGCCGCTCGCGTTGTTCGGCCCTCAGCGCTTTCCCGTGCTCATGGGCCGACTCGCAATGCCCAATCTCGTCGCGCAGAGCCTCGCGCCGCCCCTGAGTGCGGCGGTCTTGCAGGGATCCGGCGCCGAGCGGATCATCCAGCTCCTCGCCGGCGCAGCGCTCGCCAATGTCGCGCTGGCGCTTCTGCTGGCATTCCTCGCCGCGCGGCCGCGCGCTGCCGTCCCGGCCTGAAGGGCTCTCCGGGGAACGGAATCGGGGCCGGCGACGTTGTCGCGCGATAATTCCGATCCGTCGAGGGGACCTCATGGCGCCGCGCAGTTTCTGGAAGGGCTATCTGAAGCTCTCGCTCGTCACCTGCGCCGTCTCGATGACGCCGGCGACCGGAGAGGGCGGCAAGATCCGCTTCCACACGCTGAACCGCGCCACGCATAACCGCGTCGAGAGCCGCTATGTCGATGCCGTCAGCGGCAAGCGGGTCGACGACGACGACATTGCGCGCGGCTATCCGCGCGGCGAAGACGACTATGTGCTGCTCGAGGACGAGGAACTCGACGCGGTCGCGCTGGACAGCACGCGCACCATCGATATCGAGACCTTCGTGCCGGCCGATTCCATCGGCTGGATCTGGCACGACAAACCGCATTACCTCGCGCCTGACGACGAGGTCGGCGAGGAG
The DNA here is from genome assembly GCA_963966455.1 of Kaistia sp. GTDB lineage: Bacteria > Pseudomonadota > Alphaproteobacteria > Rhizobiales > Kaistiaceae > Kaistia > Kaistia cartagenensis. Next base: position 8,806 of record CAWZZK010000134.1, read on the forward strand.
GCCTTCTCCGTCATCCGCGCCGCGATGGATGCGACCGGGACGGTCGGCATCGCCCGCGTCGTGCTCTATCGCCGCGAGCGCGCCGTGATGCTGGAGCCGCGCGGCAAGGGCATCGTTCTCTGGACGCTGCGCTATGGCGACGAGGTGCGCCCTTCGGACGACTATTTCTCGGCCATCGCGAAGGAGAAGCCCGAGCGGGAAGAACTCACGCTGGTGAAGAAGCTCATCGCCGCGCGCAAGCAGGACTTCGATCCCGAGCGCCTGCAGGACCCGGTCGAGGAGCGGCTGCATGAGATGATCGCCGCGCGCACCAAGGGTCGCAAGCGGCGCAAGGCGGCCGAGCCGAAGGCCGAGCCCGCCGGCGACAATGTCGTCAACATCATGGACGCGCTGCGCCGCAGCCTCGAGACCGAGTCGAAGCCGGCGGCGCGGAAACGCTGACCTGCCCTACTTTTTCCGTCGCGACGGCGCGGCCAGCGGAGCGGCGGCGGCCGTGAAATCGGCGAACGGGTCCGCCGATCGGGCGGCGATGTGGCCCGGAGTGTTGTCGACCGTGAAGCGGGCCGGGCCGAGATCGGGGCCGAGATCGTCCCATTCGACCGGCATCGACACCGGCGCGCCCGGCCGCGCCCGGGTCGAATAGGCGGCGACGGCGGTGGCCCCGCGCTGGTTGCGCAGATAATCGATGAGGATCTTGCCGCCGCGCTTCGCCTTGCTGATCGTCGCGACATAGAGATCCGGACTGTCGGACGCCATCGCCTCGGCGAGTCCCTTGGTGAACGCCTTGGCCGCCGCCCAGTCTGCCGCCGGCTTCAGCGGCGCCATGACATGCAGGCCCTTGCCGCCCGAGGTCTTTACGAAGGCCGCGAGGCCCGCCTCCTCCAGCCGCGCCTTGATCTCGCGCGCGGCGTCGATCACGGCGCTCCAGGCGACGCCCTCGCCGGGGTCGAGATCGAGGATGATGCGGTCGGGCCGCTCCCAGTCGGCCAGCGTCGAGCCCCAGGGATGGATTTCCAGCGTCGCCGCCTGCACGAGCCCGATGAGCCCGTCGAGGCTGTCGATCGCGACCAGCGGCGGCTCCTTCTTCTCCTTCGGGTCGGGCACGAGCCGGATCGCCGGGTTCATGCCCTTCCAGGCATGCTTCTGGAAGAAGCGCTCGCCGTCGATTCCTTCCGGACAGCGCACCAGCGCCAGCGGCCGGCCGACGATATGCGGCGCGATCTCGCGCCAGACATCTGAATAGTAGTCGGCGAGCCCGGCCTTGGTGAGCCCGGTGTCCGGCCAGTAGATACGGTCGGGATGGGTCAGCTTCACCGACCGGCGGGCCGGCTTCGGCGCGTCGGGCTTCGCGTCAGGCGATGGCTGGCCCTTGGGCACTTCGCGCACGATCTCCGACGCCGGCTTGTCCTCGCGCAGCCCCCGGAACGAGGCGTGGCGCAGGTGATTGTCACCGGTCCAGGCGCGGAATTCCACTTCCGCGACGAGCTCAGGCTTGACGAATTCGGCGCCGCGCCGTTCCTCGGCAGTTAGTTTGCCGGCGAAGGGGCTCGCATCGGCAAGGAGGGGCTGCAGGCGGCGATAGAGATCGCGGGCGACGGCGGCGGAGAAGCCGGTGCCGACGCGGCCGACATGGTGGAGGCCGCCTTCCTCGTTGACGCCGAGCACCAGCGAGCCGATCGCATCCTTCATCGCGGTCGACGGCACATAGCCGCCGATGACGAATTCCTGCCGGGCGGAGCATTTCGACTTCACCCACGATTTGCCACGGCCGCCGCGATAGGGAGAATCGGCGCGCTTGGAAACGATGCCTTCCAGGCTGAGCCGGCAGGCATGGCGCAGCACCATGCTGCCGCTCTCGCGGAAATGGCTGCTGAAACGGATCGCTTCCGGAGCCGCGGCGAGCACCTCTTCCAATTGCTGCTTGCGCGCGGTGAGCGGCAGCTTGGTGAGATCGCGGCCGTCGCGATGGAGGAGATCGAAGGCATAGAAGGTGAACCGGTCGTCGCGCCCGGCGGAGAGATCAGCCTGCAGCGCCGAGAAGTCGGAGGCACCGGCCGAACCTTCGACGACCAGTTCGCCATCGACGATGCCCGTCTCGAGCGGCAGCGCCGCGAGCGCCTCGGGCACGGTCGTGCCGAACTTCGCCGTCCAGTCGAGCCCGCTACGGGTCAGCAGCCTCACCTTGCCGTGATCGATGCGCGCCAGCAGGCGGTAGCCGTCGAACTTGATCTCGTGCAGCCATTCGGGACCCGATGGCGCGACCGAGACGAGCGTCGCCAGCATCGGCTCCACGAAATCCGGGAGGGCCGCCTTGCTTGCTTTCGGCGGGGCCGTGGCCGCCTCGGGCGGCTTCGCCTTCGCCGCCGATCGACGTTTCTTCGCCGGCTTTGTTTCGGTCTCAGGCGGGTCAATGCGGCCGGTCTTCGACGACCAGCCAGGGGCTTCGCCCGCCACCTCCGCCATCTCGCGCCCCGTCTTCACCGAGCGCGTGGTACCGAGGATATCTGGCGCATCCTCGGCGCGGGCGTAGCGGTCGTCGCCCTTGATCAGCAGCCAGTTCTCGCGCTTCTCGCGCGGACGGCCGTGCATGCGGACGAGGTGCCAGCGGCCCTTCAGACGCTCGCCCTGAAGCTCGAATTCGAGATGACCCTTGGCATAGCCCTTCTCGGGGTTGCCGATCGGCGACCACGTACCGCGATCCCAGACGATGACCGTTCCGCCGCCATACTCACCTTTGGGGATCGTCCCTTCGAAGCTGCCATAGTCGAGCGGGTGGTCCTCGACATGGACGGCAAGGCGCTTCTCGGTCGGGACGAGGCTCGGACCCTTGGTGACGGCCCAGCTCTTCAGGACGCCGTCCATTTCGAGGCGGAAGTCGTAGTGGAGACGCGTCGCGTCATGCTTCTGCACGACGAAGCTGTTGCCGCCCGCGCTGCGCGCCTCGCCCTGAGGCTCCGGTGTCGCATCGAAGTTCCGCTTGCTGCGATAAGTTTCGAGCGCCATGACGAGCGATCCCTATCCCGCCTTCCGGCGGCTCGCTGCGCCACTGCTCTTGCGCGCCGACGTTCCCCGCGCCGCAGTCCGGCCCTTGGCCGACCCGCGCCGCGGCTTGCCCCCGGCACCGGCGCTCTCGCGCAGCGCCGCGAGGAGATCGGACGACTTGGTGCGCTCGACCGGCTTCGGCTTCGGCAGTTCGCGGCCCTCGATCTTGGCCTTCACCAGTTCGGCGAGCGCCGCGTCGTAGCGGTCGTCGAAGGCGGCGGGATCGAAGCGGCCCTTCTTGGAGCGGATGATGTGCTCGGCGAGTTCCAGCATCTCGCCCTCGATGCTGCGCTCCGGGATATCCTCGAAGGCCTCGGCGGCCGAGCGCATCTCATAGGCGAAGTGCAGAGTGCTCGCGATCATACCCGCCCCCTCGGGACGGATGAGGAGCAGGCGCGCGCGGCGGAACAGCACCGCATGGGCGAAGGCCGCGACCCTCTCCGCTCGCATACCCTCGCGAAGAAGCGCGAAGGCTTCCTCGGCGTGGCGATCGGCAGGGGCGAGGTAATAGCTGCGGTCGAGATAGATGTCGTCGATCCCGGCGCAGGGGATGAAGTCATCGACGGCGATCGTCTTGTCGCTCTCGGGCATCGCGGCCGCGATCTCGTCCGGCTCGAACACGATCGGATCGCCGCCGGTATCGTAGCCCTTGACCTGATCGTCGCGCTCGACCGGCTTTCCCGTCTCGCTGTCGACGAAATGCCGCTCGATCCGGTGGCCGGTCTTGCGGTTGATCATGTTGAAAGAGACGCGCTCGGACGTCGTCGCTGCCGAATAGAGCGCGACCGCGGCGGTCAGCTCGCCGAGCTTCAGATGGCCCTTCCAGTTTGCTCGTGGCGCCACGCGTCGACTCCGCTTCGTCGGAGCCGTCAATGCCCGGCGGCGCGCTTCGTTCCGGAACATGGCGCTTCGGCCGTCATTGGAGGGATGAGGATGGAGGACCACCATGATCACGCGAACCGGCGGCTGCCTCTGCGGCCGCGTGCGCTACCGCCTCGAGGGCGAGCCTTTCCTGATCGGCACCTGCCACTGCACGGACTGCCGCAAGGAGAGCGGCAGCGTCTTTGTCAGTTATGCCAAATGGCCGATCGAGGCCTTCAGCTGCGAAGGCACCTACGCGACCCACACGGGACGCAGCTTCTGTCCAGACTGCGGCGGGCGGCTGTTCTCGCTGCATGAACACGATGTCGAGCTCCGCTTCGGCAGTCTCGACGAGGCGCCGACCACCATCGGCGCGCCGCAGCACGAGGGCTGGATCAAGCGGCGCGAAGCCTGGCTGGCGCCGGTCCCCGGCGCCACGCAGAACGGCGAAGATCCACCGCCGGCCTGATCAGGAGGCGATCTGCGTGTCGTCGGGCCGCCAGATCCGGATGCGGTCGCGGCCGGCGAGCTTCGCGGCATAGAGCGCCGCATCGGCGCGCCCAAACAGAGTGACGGGACTGTCGCCCGGCTCAGCCGCGGTCAGGCCGGCGGAGAAGGTATAGGCGAGGTCGGGCTGGTCGGTCAGCGGACGCGTCATGCGGATGAGGCTCGCCATGCGCTCCAGGATGAGCACGCCCTGTTCGAGCCCGGTATGCGGCAGGACGAGGACGAACTCCTCGCCGCCGAAGCGGCCGAAACAGTCCGTGCGCCGCACCTGCGTCTGGATGCGGCGGGCGAAGTCCTTGAGGATGGCGTCGCCGGTCACATGACCGAAGCGGTCGTTGATGACCTTGAAATGGTCGAGATCGATGAGCGCCACGCATCCGGCCGGCCGCCCCGGCTCGGAGGCCTCCATCATCTCCTCGATCCGCCGCGAGACGAAGCGGCGGTTGGCGATGCCGGTCAGCTCGTCCGTGAAGGAGGCTTTGATCGCGAAGTCGCGGTCCTGCCGCACGGCCCGCTCGTCCGGGCGCAGCGAGGTGACGTCGGAGGCGATGCAGAGCATCCAGCCATCCGCCTCGACCGTCTCGGTCATCCAGAGCCAGCGGCCGTCATGCAGATCGGTCTCGAAGGCGCGGAAGCCGAGCTTGCCGC
>CAWZZK010000135.1:0-3880 GCA_963966455.1 Kaistia sp.
GAAGGCATGAGGCGTCAGGTCCTGCTGAGGGAGGGCTCCTTTCGTGCGGGACTGGGACGCTTTCATCATTTCCTCCTGAGATCGGCCGGACGGGCTGAGGCTCGCCACGGCAGAGGGGAGGATGGGCGCGGCGGCGCCCGGCCGCAAGCCGCCGGAAGGCGGCGGCCTGCGGTCGGGCTGCTGCTGTTGCCGATCGGCCACCTTGCTCAGGCGGGGAAATAGACCTCGCTGTCGAGTTCCTCGATCAGGCCGGCATGCCGCGGCTGCCAGCCGAGCGCGGCGCGGGTGGCCGTGCTCGAAGTCGGGTTGTCGATCGCCGCGAAATGCGAGAACCAGCCGAAATAGGCCGTCACCGCCTCGCCCGACAGGCTCTCGACCAGAAGGCCGAGCCGGCGGCCGATGATGGTTGCGATCTCCCTCATGGGAACTCCCGTCTCGTCGGACGCGTGATAGCGGCCGGGAAGCCCCTTCTCGATGGCACGGCGATAGAGTTCCGCAGCGTCCAGCCGGTTCACGCCGGGCCAGACATTGGCGCCCTCGCCGATATAGGTCGCGCGGCCGTTCCTCACCGCCATGTCGATCAGCATCGGCACGAAGCCGTGATCGCCGGCGCCATGAACCGAGGGCGAGAGCCGCACGATTGCGACTTTCGTTCCGGCCGCCGCGGCCTCTTCGGCGGCGCGTTCGGTCATCGCTCTCGGCACGACGTCCGGCGACGTGCGCACCGTCATCTCCTCCGTGGCGACGCCCGCGCCCGAAACGAGCGCCGTTCCGGACGTGACGATCAGAAGCTTCCCGGTCCCGGCCATGGCCGCGCCCAGCGCGCCGATGACGCGCCTGTCCTGCTCGCAATTCTCGCGGAATCGGGTGAAGTCATGCGTGAAGCCGCAATGGATGACGCCATCGGCCGCGGCGGCGGCTGAGGCGAAGCCGTCCGGCTTGGCGAGGTCGCCGCGATGGACGCCGGCACCCATGCCGGAAAGCGCGGCGGCGCCGGCATCGGAGCGGGCGAGGCCGGTCACGCGATGGCCGGCGTCGAGGAGATTGCGCACAACGGCCGAGCCGACGAAGCCGGTGGCGCCGGTGACGAAGACATGCATGGAGAGGTTCTCTCGGATCAGCGCCGCGATCAGCGCGGCTGGGGTTGGCCCTACCGAGGAAAGGCTAGTCCGCCCGTCGCGGACGCTCTATGCTCGGCTATCCGCCATTTCTTCGAGATCGTCCGGACGATGAGCAGCGATCCGCTCTCAGATGTGCTGCAACTGCTGAAGCCCGTCAGCTATCTCTCCGCCGGCTTCGACGCCGGCGGTGACTGGTCGGTTGCCTTTCCCGATCAGGAGGGCAAGATCAAATGCGGCGCGCTGGTGCGCGGCCGCTGCCATCTCGAAGTCGAGGGCGCCGGGCCGCCCGTCGTGCTCGAGGCGGGCGACTGCTTCGTATTGCCGACCGGCCGTGCCTTCGCGATGGCGAGCGACCCCGATCTTCCGCCCGTCCCCGCCGCAGCGCTGTTCCCCCCGGCCCGCCATGGCGGCGTCGTGACGGTGAATGGCGGCGGGGGCTTCTTCATGGCGTCGAGCCGCTTCGCCCTCGCCGGCGGCCATGCCGCGCTCATCGCTAGCCTGATGCCGCCGCTCATCCATGTCGCAAACGGGCCGGGGCAGGAGATGCTGCGCTTTTCGATCGAGCGCATGGTGGCCGAGTTCGCCGACCAGCGGCCGGGCAGCCTGCTGGTGATCCGCCATCTCGCCCATCTCGTTCTGGTCGAGGCGCTGCGCGCCCATCTCGCATCGAGCCCGCCGGGCGGCACCGGCTGGATGGCCGCGCTCGGCGACCGTCAGATCGGCGCCGCGCTCCGCGCGCTCCATGCCGATCCCGGCCGGCGCTGGAGCCTCGCGGCGCTCGCCGCCGAGGCGGGCATGTCGCGGTCTTCCTTCGCCGAGCGCTTCCGTGCCATCGTCGGCCTGGCACCGATGGACTATCTCGCGCGCTGGCGCATGGCGCTCGCCGCCGACCGTCTTGCTGAAGGGCGGGAGAGCGTCGGCGCCATCGCCCTCTCGCTCGGCTACGAATCCGAAAGCGCGTTCTCGACCGCGTTCCGCCGCGTGATGGGCGCCGCGCCGCGCCGCTATGGGCGGGCCAAGGATGGCCAGACCAAGGATGGCCCGACCAAGGATGCGCCGGCGCCGCGGCTGGCCGCGGAGTGAGCATCAGCCGCGGTCATGCCCCCGGAGACCGCTCCTTGCGGTAAAGACCCGGCGGCGTGCCATAGGCGCGGCGAAAGGCTTTGGCGAAGGCGCTGACATCGGCATAGCCGAGCTTCTCGGCGATTCCCTTCAGCGGCAGATGGCCGTCCTCGACGAATTCCCGCGCGCGGGCGATGCGCACCTGGCGGCAATAATCGATCGGCGTCAGGCCGGTGGCGCTCTGGAACCGCCGCAGGAAGGTGCGCCGCTCCAGACCCGCCGCCGCGGCCATCGCCGCCAGCGTCACGTCGCGGCCATCGCGAAGGTGGACATGCTCCTGCGCCTTGCGGATGGCCGGATCGGCATGCGCGCGGAGCGGATTGATATCAGCGCGCAGCGGCGCGGGATCGGGCGGGGCCTCGGCGGCGCGTCCGGCGAGCGCGAAGCGGGCCGTCTCCGCCTCGACCGTCTCGCCGAGCAGCCGTCCGATCAGCAGCAGCCCGACATCGACCCAGGCCATGAAGCCGCCGGCGGTGAGGATGCCGGGATGGGCGATCATGCGCGCTTCGGTATCGACCGAAATCGTCGGGAAGCTCTCGGCGAGCGTCCGCACGCAGCCGGGATGCGTCGACACGACCCGCCCCTCCAGCAGACCCGTCGCCGCGAGGAGGAAGACGCCCGAGCAAACTGAGACCAGCTCGACGCCGCTGCCATGCGCGGCGCGTAGAAAGCGGCCAATGGTGTCGATCGTCTCCGGCTCGGGAAGATCGGAGAGCGTCGGCGGCACGACAAGCGCGACGGGTTCCGAGCGATCGGCACGGCCGCCATCCGGGTCGACGCCGCCGGGACCCGCTGACCAATGGGTGATGCCGAGCCGGCGTGGCGAGCCCGAGGCGGCATCGAGATTGGCCGCGATGGTGAGGAGGTCGGTGAGCCCGTGTACGGCCGCCATCTGAACGCCGGGATAGACGAGAATGCCGATCTCGGGATGTCGCGCCGCAGCCGTCATTTTGTCCCTTCCGGACAAGACTTTGACCCTTCCGATCATACCAGAGGTGGCAGCTGGCGGCCACACTCGTCTCCGCCTGTCGCGGCCGCGGCAGGACCGGCAACAGGAGAAGTGCGATCATGCTCGAAGAGGATTTCAGCAATGGCGGCGTCAGGATCCATCTGCGCTCCTGGATGCCGGCCGGGGCGCCACGCGCCGTCGTCGTGATCTGCCACGGCGTCAATTCGCATGGCGGCCAGCATGGCTGGACGGCCGCCCAGTTCGTCGCCGCCGGCTTCGCCGTCTTCGCGCTCGACCTGCGCGGGCGCGGCCTCTCCGAGGGCGAGCGCTATCTCGTCCATGACATCGCCGACTATGTCTCCGATCTCGCGGCGACGATCGCCATCGCCAAGACGCGCCTGCCCGGCCTTCCCGTCTTCCTTCTCGGCCACAGCGCCGGCGGCGTCGTCTCCTGCACCTATGCGCTCGACCATCAGGACGAGATCGACGGCCTCGTCTGCGAGAGCTTCGCCTTCCAGGTCCCGGCACCGGGCTTCGTGCTCTCGGCAATCAAGGGGCTCAGCCATCTCGCGCCGCGGCTCGGCGTGCTGACGCTGCCGATGAAGGACTTCACCCGCGATCCGGCCGCGCTGGGGGCGCTGGAGGCCGATCCGCTGACCAAGGGCTAATCGCAGCCGGCTGCGACGGT
>CAWZZK010000136.1:0-3867 GCA_963966455.1 Kaistia sp.
CTGCGTCAACCGCTCGGCGGCGACGCTCGCCGGCATCCGCTCGCGGCTGCTGCTCATCGCGGTCTATGCCGTGAGCGGCCTCTGCGCGGCGATCGCGGGCATCATCGTCGCCGGCGACATCCGCGGCGCCGACGCCAACAATGCCGGCCTCTGGCTGGAGCTCGACGCCATCCTCGCCGCGGTGATCGGCGGCACATCGCTGCTCGGCGGACGGTTCTCGATCGTCATGTCGGTGGTCGGCGCGCTCATCATCCAGGCGATGAACACCGGCATCCTCGTTTCGGGTTACCCGCCCGAATTCAACCTCGTCGTGAAGGCGGGCATGATCACGCTGATCCTGATGATCCAGTCGCCCTTCGCCGGCCGCCTGCTGACCTGGTTCGGCCGCAACCGCCGCAAGGGGGCATGATGAACCGCAGCCTCCGCCCCCTGCTCGCGACGGTGGTCATCTTCCTGATCGCCTATGCCGCGGCCGTCTTCCAGTTTCCGGGCCTGCTCTCGACCCGCGTCCTCGGCAATTTCCTCACCGACAACGCCTTTCTCGGCATCGCCGCCGTCGGCATGACCTTCGTCATCATATCGGGCGGCATCGATCTTTCCGTCGGCGCGGTGATCGGCTTCACGGGCGTGCTCGTCGCGGCGCTGATCACCTGGCTCGGCTGGCATCCCCTCGCCGCCTTCGCGGCAGCGTTCGTCGTCGCCGCGGCCTTCGGCGCCGGCATGGGGCTCGTGATCCACTATCTCGAGGTGCCGCCCTTCATCGTCACGCTGGCTGGCATGTTCCTCGCCCGCGGCGGCGCGTCGGTCATCACGCAGGATTCGGTGCCGATCGACCATCCCTTCTATGCCGCCATTTCGTCGCTCTACTGGCGGCTTCCGGGCGGCGGACGGCTCAGCTTCGTCGGGCTCTTGATGGTCGCCGTGTTCGTCGTCGGGGCCATCGTCGCGCACCGGACGAAGTTCGGTTCCTATGTCTACGCGCTCGGCGGCAACGCGACCTCCGCCTCGCTGATGGGCGTCCCGGTCGCGCGCACGACGGTCGAGATCTATACGCTGTCGAGCGTGCTCGCCTGCCTCGCGGGAATCGTCTTCTCGCTCTATACGTCGGCGGGCTATCCGCTGGCGGCGGTCGGCGTCGAGCTCGACGCGATCGGGGCGGTGGTGATCGGGGGAACCTTGCTCACGGGTGGTTACGGCTTCGTCTTCGGGACTTTTGTCGGCGTGATGCTGCTCGGCCTCGTCCAGACCTACATCATCTTCGACGGCACGCTGTCGAGCTGGTGGACGAAGATCGTCATCGGCTTCCTCCTGTTCCTCTTCATCGTCCTGCAGAGGCTGGTCTTCGCGGCGTCGTCCCGCCGCGACGGGGTCGCGGAGAAGGCCTGAGGTCCGCCCCATGATGCCCTGTTCAGCGGGATCGAAGCGCATGACGGCCGGGCCCCTGCCCGGCCTCGGCCTTTCATGCGCCCTCGGATGCTCGCCCTGCCGGGGCGCCAGTCCTGAATGAGCGAGCCGGGCAGCCTCCTGCGCTCGCTCTCGGGCAAACCGGCGGCGCGCAATTTCCACACCTTCGTCATCAACGAGATCGGTGCCTCGATCGTCGCCGGCCGCTATCCGGTCGGCTCGATCCTGCCGAGCGACGCCGAGAGGATGGCGAATTTCGGCGTGTCGCGCACAGTTCTCCGCGAGGCGCTCAGGACACTGGAGGCCAAGGGCATGGTCGAGGCGCGGCCGAAGGTCGGCACGCGCGTCTCGCAGAGGAGCCGCTGGAATTTCTTCGACCAGCAGGTCCTCGCCTGGCATTTCGAGGCCGAACTCGACGCCGATTTCGTCTCGGGCCTCTTCGATATCCGCGCAGCGCTGCAGGCGCGCGCCGCCCACCACGCCACGCGGCGGCGCAATGCCGAGCAGATCCGCCTGTTGAAAAACTGGGTCCACCAGATGGAACACGCCGGGGACGATGCGGAATCGCATGCGCTCGCCGAGCTCGAGGTGCATCGCATCACCGTCGAGGCCTCGGGCAATCCGCTGCTGCGCTCGTCGATCGGGCTCGTCGAGCTGACGCTGGCGCTGACCGCGATCGCCGGCCCCGACGAAGCGGCGCGGCGCGCCGCACGCGCGGCTCTCACCGCCCATTGCCAGGCGCTGGTCGCCGCCATCGAGAAAGGCGACAGCCCCGCCTCGGCGGCGGCGATGGCCGAGGCCATCGCGACCGGGCGCGAGCGGGCCGTGACCGGACGGCGCAGCGGCCGTCCCTGAGCGAAGCCTCAGCTCGCGAGCCGCGAGGTCGGCATGTCGATGGTGACGACGAGGCCGGTCGGCAGCCATTCGCGGGTGAAGGTCGCGTTGAGCTGCATCTGCACCACGCGCTCGGAGAGGCTGGTGCCGAAGCCGCTGCGGGTCGGCGGACCGGCGACGCGGGGGCCGCCCGTCTCGCGCCAGACGAGGACGAAGCGGTCCTCGGTCGCCGCCGTGGCGACGCCGACGATGCCACCCTCGGTGGCGAGCGCGCCATATTTCACGGCGTTGGTGGCGAGTTCGTGGACGATGAGCGCCAGCGCCGTCGCTGCCTGCAGGCCGATCTCGCTGTCGTCGCCATCGATGACGATGCGCGAGCGGTCGGCGGCGTTGTAGGGCTCGACGAGGCGCGTCAGCAGTCCCTGCACGGTCTGTGGACCGGGCGTCGCCGAGGCCGGGCTGTGCGGGCGGACATAGTCATGCGCGGCGGCCAGCGCCTGGATGCGGGCCTGGACCGAGAGGGCGAAGGGCCGCGACTCGGGCTGGGCGCGCGTCGGCAGCATCACGAGGCTCGAGACCACCGCGAAGATGTTGCGGATGCGGTGCGACAGCTCGCGCGCGATCAGCTCGCGCTGCGCCTCGGCCTCCTTGAGATCGTTGATGTCGGTGCAGGTGCCGTACCAGCGCACGATCCGCCCGGTCTCGTCGCGGACGCATTGCGCGCGTCCGATCACCCAGCGATAGGCGCCGGAGCGATGCCGCAGGCGATACTCGATATGGTAGGGCTCACCGGTGGCGAGGCTGTGGCGCCAGCGCGACCAGGCACGTTCCTGATCGTCGGGATGGAACATGCCGTTCCAGCCCTCGCCATCGGTCGTGCCCTCGGGGACTCCGGTGAACTCGTACCAGCGGCGATTGTAATAGTCGTGATAGCCGTCGGGCGTCGTCGACCAGATCATCTGGTCGATCGAGTTCGTGATCGCCTCGAACCGCATCTCGCTTTCGCGCAGCGCAGCCTCGACGTCGCGTTGCTCGGTGATGTCGAGCACGATGCCTGCGACACGTCCATCATCGAGCCGCCCACCGCGGAGGAGCAGCGCGCAGGGCTCGCCACCGACGCTCGCGGCATATTCGACCAGGAGGCGCGGCAGCGAGCCGTCGCCGACGGCGCGCAGCACGGTGCCCAGCCGCTCTCGATCGCCGACCGCCACCAGCGCCTTCAGATCGAACAGGCGGCGGACGACGGTGCGGCTCGGGGCGCCATGCAACGACCAGAAGCGGGCGTCTCCATCGAGGCGGTCCGTCGCTGCGTCGAAGACGAAGGTCCCGACGGCGCCGGCAGCGTCCAATGCGAGACGAAGCCGGTCCCCGTCGTCCCGTCGCCCGGAGGGCGCCGGTCTATCGTCATTCATGAGGCACGGTCTCCACAGCGCGAGGGATCCCGGCTGAAACGCCGTTCTAGCTGCAGCTCTGCAACAAGTCTGCACACAAGTGAACAGAACGCGTTGTCGCGCGTTAGGAGCCATAGCTGATCCAGAACGGGGGATTTCCAGCACATGGCTCTTGCGCAAAGACTGGCCGATGCGCCCGTCAACAATCTCCTGCGGGTGCTCCGGCCGTCCGACCTCG
>CAWZZK010000137.1:0-2114 GCA_963966455.1 Kaistia sp.
GTCGACCTCTCCCTATGGGAGAGGTGAAGCACAGGCCGGGCACACTTCACGATCGGGAGGATTTTTATGACGAAGACTCTGAATGTCGGCATGGTCGGCTATGGCTTCATGGCCCGCGCCCATTCCAATGCCTGGGTGAAGGCGCCGCATTTCTTCGATACCGGCTACAAGCCGGTGTTGAAGGCGGTCGCCGCGCGCAATGTCGAGAAGGCGACCGCCTTCGCGCAGAAATGGGGCTACGAGGCCGTCGAGGGCGACTGGCGGCGGCTCGTCGAGCGGCCCGATATCGACGCCATCGACATCTGCGTACCGAACGACCTCCATGCCGAGATCGCCATCGCCGCCGCGAAGGCCGGCAAGATGGTGCTCTGCGAGAAGCCGCTGGCGCGGACCGAGGCCGAGGCGCTGCCGATGGTCGAGGCCGTCGAGTCCGCCGGCGTGCCGAACATGGTCTGGTACAACTACCGCCGCGTTCCGGCCGTCACGCTCGTCAAGCGCATGATCGACCAGGGCCTGCTCGGCCATATCTATCACTACCGCGCTAAGTTCCTGCAGGACTGGACGATCTCGCCCGACGTGCCGCAGGGCGGCGCCGCCACCTGGCGGCTCGATGTCGACGCCGCCGGCTCAGGCGTCACCGGCGATCTGCTCGCCCACTGCCTCGACACCGCCATCTGGCTGAACGGCTCCATCGCCAGCCTCACCGCGATGACCGAGACCTTCGTCAAGGAGCGCAAGGACGCGGTGACCGGCGCGATACGGCCGGTCGGTATCGACGATGCCTCGGCGGTGCTGACCCGCTTCGCCAACGGTTCGCTCGGCACCTTCGAGTCGACGCGCTACGCACGCGGCCACAAGGCGGCCTACACGCTGGAGATCAACGGCGAGAACGGCTCGCTCGCCTGGGACCTGCATGATCTCAACCGCGTCTCCTGGTTCGATCACCGGACGCCCGGCCAGTTGCGCGGCTGGACCTCGATCCTCGTCACCGATGGCGAGCATCCCTATCTCGGCAAGTGGTGGGTGCCGGGGCTGATCATCGGTTACGAGCATTCCTTCGTGCACCAGGTCGCCGATTTCCTCGACGGCCTGTCGTCCGGCAAGCCGGCGGCGCCGACCTTCCGCGATGCGCTGGAGACGACCCGCGTCTGCGACGCGATCATCGCCTCGGGCAAGAGCGGCGCCTGGGTCGACCTCGGCGCGGCCGGGTGACGCCATGCGCTATGGCTTCAACCTGCTTCTGTGGACGGCGCATGTCGAGGAGGAGCACCGCCCGATCCTCGATGCGCTGAAAGCCGCCGGCTATGACGGCGCCGAGATCCCGATCTTCGGCGGCGACCCGGCGCATTTCGAAAAGGTGCGCGGCTGGCTTTCCGAAGCCGGCCTCGCCGCCACCGGCGTCGGCGTCATGCCCGGCAACGGCAAGGACGCGATCTCGCCGGATCCCGCCGAGCGCGCCGGCGCGCTCGATCATCTGAAATGGCTGGCGGATTGCACGGCGGCGCTCGGCGCCGATCTCGTCTGCGGCCCGCTGCACCAGACGCTCGGCCGCTTCTCGGGCCGCGGGCCGACCGCCGACGAGCAGACATGGTGCGTCGAGGTGCATCGCGAGGCGGCCGCCTATGCCGCGACGGCCGGCGTCGCCTATTCGATCGAGCCGCTCAACCGCTTCGAATGCTATTTCCTCAACACCGCCGCTTCGGCCAAGGCGCTGGTCGACGCGGTCGGGGCGCCGAATTACGGCTATCTCTACGACACCTTCCATTTCCATATCGAGGAGAAGAGCCAGGTGGCCGCCATCGGCGCGACGGCGTGTCGGTTCAACCATGTCCATATCTCCGAGAACGATCGCGGCACCCCGGGCTCGGGCCAGATCGATTTCCCGACCATCATCAAGGCGCTCAAGGGCTCCGGCTATGACGGCTGGATGACCGTCGAGGCCTTCGGCTCCGCCCTCCCCGACATCGCCGCCGCCACCCGCGTCTGGCGCCCGCTCTTCGACAAGCCCGAGGACGTCTATCTCGGCGCGATCCGCGTGATGAAGGAGAGCTGGGAGAGGGCGTGAGGACTGAGCCGGAGAGAGAGACGTGCCTCCTTCCATCGAGAACGGGCGC
>CAWZZK010000138.1:0-3072 GCA_963966455.1 Kaistia sp.
GGCGGCAAGGCCATGCGCGAGGCGATGGCGCGCGCGCCGGTCGACCTCGTGATGCTCGATCTCATGCTCGGCCAAGGCGAGAACGGCCTCGATCTCGCCCGCGAGCTGCGCGCCGATTCGGATGTGCCGATCATCATGCTCACCGGCCGCGACGACGTCGTCGACCGGATCGTCGGCCTCGAGGTCGGCGCCGACGACTATATCGCGAAGCCGTTTCATCTGCGCGAGGTGCTCGCGCGGGCGAAGTCCGTGCTCCGCCGCAAGGCGCCTGCCGCGGTCGCCGAGGAGGGAACGGCGAAGACGATCCGCTTCGACGGCTGGCAACTCGATCTCGACCGGCGCCGACTGCTCCGGCCGGACGGCAGCGATGTCGCGCTCACCACGGGCGAGTTCGACATCCTTGCCGTGATGGCGCGCCATCCGGGCCGCGTCTTCTCGCGCGACATGCTGATGGAATTGACGCGGGGCCGGTCGCTCGACGCCTTCGACCGCACCATCGACGCGCAGATCGCGCGGCTTCGACGCAAGATCGAGGCAGACCCGGCGCAGCCGGAGCTCGTCAAATCGGTGCGCGGCGTCGGCTATGTCTTCACCGGCAAGGCCGGCTGAGCCGCCGGCGCCGGGGTCGTCGTTCGGGGATTCAGAAGGCGACGGCGGCGCCGAGGCCCAGCATGATGCCGAGCGCGCCGCCGCAGATGGCGGCGAAGGCAAAGGCGAGGAAGGTTCTCATTAAGGTTACCCAATCCACTTCTGTTCAATCTTCGGGAGGGCGGTAACACCGGCGTTCCTTCTTGCCAGTGATCGTGTTCACCGCCATGGTCCCGCAGCCGGGAGACGCCCGGCGCGAAGGATCGTTCCCCCATGACTGCGCTTTCCATCGATCTCGTGACCGACATCGTCTGCCCTTGGTGCTTCATCGGGCTGACGCGACTCGACAGGGCGCTCGAGGAAAGCGGCATCGAGGCCGAGATCCGCCACCACCCCTATTTCCTCGATCCGGACCTGCCGGAAGAGGGCGTCGATGTCGCGGAAAGGCTCAAGGCGAAGTATGGCGGCGATATCGGTGCGATGTTCGCGCGCGTCGAGGCGGAGGCGAAGAAGAGCGGCATCGCGCTCGATCTCTCCAAGCAGCCCCGGCAGCGCCCCACCGACCGCGCCCATGCCCTCATCGCCGCCGCCGAGGCCAAGGGCACGCAGCACGCTCTGGCGCGGGCGCTCTTCGAGACGCATTTCATGGAGCATCGCAACATCGCTGATCCCGAAGTGCTGGCCGAGGTCGGCGCCCAGTTCGGCTTCACGCGGGACGAAGTGATGGCCGCGATCGCCGCACCCGCCCTCGCCCGCACGCGCGAAGCGGCGGCCGGCATGGCGCAGATGGGCATCGGCGGCGTTCCGTTCTTCGTGTTCGACCGGCGCCTCGCCCTGTCGGGCGCGCAGGCGGAGGCGACCTTCATCGACGCCCTGCATCAGGCATCCGAGCCCGCAGCGGTGCGCTGAGCGCCCTCGCCCCGGCCTTGCCTTCGTCGCGTCACGGCCCAAATCAGGCCCTATGAATCCGGATGCCCGGCTCCGCCGGGTGCGTCCATCGCATGCTTCGGGAGACCCTCATGACCGATCGCTCCCATCTCTATCCGGCGCTGCGCTACCGCGATGCTCGCGCCGCCATCGACTTTCTCGTCAATGCCTTCGGCTTTTCCGTTCATGCGGTGCATAAAGGGGCTGGCGGTGGCATCGCCCATGCCGAGCTGAAGCTCGGCGAGGGCCTGATCATGATCGGAACGCTCGACCCGGCGCTCGCCGCCGAGGGCCGGACGGTGACCGGCGGCACGGCCGGCATCTATGTCTCGGTCGCCTATGTCGACGCCCATCACGACCGCGCGGTGGCGGGCGGCGCGGTGGTCACGCGGCCGCTCGCCGACACCGACTACGGCTCGCGCGAATATTCCTGCCGCGACAGCGAAGGCTATGAATGGTCGTTCGGGACCTACGATCCGCTGGCGAAGCCGATCGATTGATCGCTCACAGGATGCGCCGGAAGAGGCCCTCGTAGAGAGTCACGAGGCCCTGCTGGTCGATATCGATCATCGCCTCGAAGTCTCCGTCGACGGACTGGTAGCGATAGCGCCGGCCGGGCTCGATGCAGGTGTAGCGCTGCCGGTCGAGCGACAGGTCGAGATCGGGAAAGCGCACATAGAGCGCGGTGATCTCGGCCGATTCGCCGGCGGCAAGGCCGAGACGGCGGATCGGCAGCGTGTTGGTGAACGGGCTCGCCGAGAAATCCACCTCCAGCGCGCCGGACAGCTCGGTCAGCTTCTTGCCGTCGGTGTTGCGCCATTTGCCGTCGCCGTCGGATTGCAGCGTCAGCTTCGGGCCGCCCGTCACCGAAACATGGGCGCGGGCGACGGTGCCGTCGGGATGGCAAGTGACCTCGTAAGAGGCCGCGAAATGCGCATCGCCGCCCGAGAGCAGCGCGCCCTCGGCGACGAGGCAGCCGGCGCGTTCCGCGAGAACCATATGCTCGACGCCCATGCCGTCCCAACTCTGCCAGCGAACCGCTTCCGCCATGATGACCTCCCTCGCCCGTGATGCGCTCATGCTCGACGCCTGAGCGCGCAACCGGGTTCCAAGAGAAGCAGTCTAGCGGTCGAGGCCGGCGACGAGCAGGTATTTCTTCTCGACGAATTCCTCGATGCCGTGATGCGAGCCTTCGCGGCCATTGCCGCTTTCCTTGACGCCGCCGAACGGCGCCAGCTCGGTCGAGATCAGGCCGGAATTGATGCCGACCATGCCATATTCGAGACCTTCGCCGACGCGGAAGATGCGGCCGATATCGCGGGAATAGAAATAGGCCGCGAGCCCGAACTCCGTGTCGTTGGCGGCGTGGATGACCTCTTCCTCGGTGTCGAAGCGGAAGACGGGGGCGAGCGGGCCGAAGGTTTCCTCGCGGGCGAGTTGCATCGCAGCCGTGGCGCCGGTCAGCACCGTCGGCTCGAAATAGGCGCCGCCGAGCGCGTGGCGATGGCCGCCGAGCACGATGCTGGCGCCCTTCGCCTTGGCGTCGGCGAGATGCTC
>CAWZZK010000139.1:0-9233 GCA_963966455.1 Kaistia sp.
CGCGCGGGCGAAGCTCGGCTGGACGCCGCGCTACGACGATCTCGATACCTGCGTCAGCACCGCGCTGGCATGGGAGGCGGCGCTCTCGCGCCGGAACCAGACAGACTGATGCCGTCAAACGGGGGGCGACGGCGCCACGACAGGAGGAGAAGATGACGATCCCGTCCACGTCGCCGCTTGCCGTGCCGTTCCGCATCGCCGGAGCGGTCGTCCTCGCCTTGCTGCTTGCGCTCGCCGCGGTGCCGGCCGCCTTCGCGGACGCCGCCGGGGCGCGCTGGGTGCAGCAGTTCTGGCCGACCGCCCAGAAGGCCGGCATCTCGCGTTCGGTCTATATGAACGCCCTCGGCAATTTCACGCCCGACCCCGACGTGCTCGCCAAGGCGCGCTCGCAGGCCGAGTTCGTGAAGCCGGTCTGGGATTATCTCGACGGCGCCGTTTCCGAGAAGCGGATGGAGAACGGCAAGGCGGCGCTGCGCGACTATGGCCCGCAGCTTGCCCGCATCGAGGCGGCCTATGGCGTCGATCGCTCCGTCGTCGTCGCCATCTGGGGCATGGAGTCGTCCTATGGCGCCGTGCTCCAGAACGAGAAGATCGTCAAGAACACCATCCGCTCGCTGGCGACGCTCGCCTATCAGGGCGGCAGCCGCGCCAAATATGGCCGCACGCAGCTGATCGCGGCGCTGAAGATCCTGCAGCGCGGCGATATCAGCGCGCGCGGCATGACCGGCTCCTGGGCCGGAGCGATGGGCCACACCCAGTTCATCCCGACCACCTACCAGGCCTATGCCGTCGATTTCGACGGTGACGGCCATCGCGATATCTGGAATTCCGAGGTCGATGCGCTCGCCTCGACGGCCAACTATCTCTCCAAGATGGGCTGGCGGTTCGGCGAGACCTGGGGCTACGAGGTCGTGGTTCCGCGCGGCTTCGACTGGCGGCTGGCCGACCAGGGCAAGACGGCGTCGCTCGCCGCCTGGAAGAAGGCGGGCCTCAAGCGGGTCGCCGGCCGGCAGTTCCCCGAGTCCGACGTCGCGGCGCGGCTCTATGCGCCCGCGGGCGCGAAGGGGCCGGCCTTCCTGCTCTTGCCGAATTTCAAGGTCATCAAGCGCTACAACAATGCCGACGCCTATGCGCTCGGCGTCGGCCATCTCTCGGACCGGCTGCGCGGCTCGGGCGATTTCGTCGCCGAGTGGCCGCGCGAGGTGCGCCCGCTGACCTCCGACGAGCGCGCGGAACTGCAAGCGCTTTTGTCGCGGCTCGGCCTCTATGACGGGTCGATCGACGGCAAGCTCGGCGCCGGCACGCGCGAGGCGATCCGTACCTATCAGCGCCAGGCCGGCCAGGTGCCGGACGGCTATGCCTCGAGCGGGCTCTTGCAGGCGCTGCGCACCGGGAGCTAGGCTCGCCGCAGGCAAAGGGGTCAAGCGCGGAGGGCGCCATGCGCCGGCTCGCCGGATACCTGCTCGTCGTCCTGCTGGTGGCTTTGACGGCCAGCCCTGCGCCCGCCCAGTCGCGCGGCTTCTTCGGCGGCCTGTTCGGTGGCGAACGCGAGGTCGCGCCGCCGCCGGGCGCCATTCCCAACGCGCCCGGGGCCGGGCGTGCAGCGCCGCCGCAGCGTCCTGGCCAGCAGCAGCGCCGCAAGGCGGCGCCCGCGCGTCCGGCGCAGCCGGCCGAGCCGAGCTTCCCGGTCGCCGAGATCGCGCCCAAGAACGACGACGCGAAGAAGGTGCTGGTCATCGGCGATTTCGTCGCCTCGGGTCTCGCCTGGGGGCTCGACCAGGCCTTCGCCGACGACCCGGCCCATCGCGTGCTCGACCGCAGCGACGGCTCCTCGGGCCTCGTGCGCGACGATCATTACGACTGGACGGCGAGCCTGCCCGACCTCGTTTCCGAAGTGGCGCCGGACGTCATCGTCGTCATGATCGGCATCAACGACCGCCAGCCGATCCGCGCGGCGGCCGGCAATCTGCCGCTCCGCTCCGATGCCTGGGACGCCGCCTATGCCGAGCGCGTCGACCGTTTCGTGGCGGCGCTGAAGGCGGCCGGGCGGCCGGTGATCTGGGTCGGCGAGCCGCCGCTCCGCTCCGCCGACGGCTCGGCCGACATGGCCTTCCTCAACACGCTCTTCAAGGAAAAGGCCGAGGCGGCCGGCATGCGCTTCGTCGATGTCTGGGACGGCTTCGCCGGCGAGGACGGCAAGTTCGTCCTGCGCGGGCCCGACATGGACGGCCAGGTGCGCCAGCTCCGGTCCGGCGACGGCATCAACTTCACCAAATCCGGCCGGCGCAAGCTGGCCTTCTATGTCGAGCGCGACCTCGGCAATGGCACGGCCGGTCCCGGCGCCGCGCAGCCGCTCAATCCGAGCGCCACGGTCGAGATCGGCGCCGACGGCAAGCCGCGCCTCGTCGGGCCGGTGATGTCGCTGACCGATCCGGCACCGCCCGCGCCGGGAACGCCGCTCGCGGGCGCTGCCGCGCCAATACCGTTGATCGCGGGCGCTGCTCCGCCGCCGCTCGCCGGCCCGGCACCCGCCGCGCCACTGCCGGATCCGGTCGCGGCTCTGACGAGCGGCGCGGCGCTGCCACCCGCGCCCGCCGGCCGCGCCGACGATTTCACCTGGCGTCCGCCGGCTCCGGACGTCACCGGCGCGACGAGCGCCGTCGACGGCATCATCATCCTGCCCGCCGCCACGCCCCCACGCTGAGCGCTACTCGCCCTTCAATTGTCGGACCAGCCCGGCGACGCCGCCATTGTCGGGCTGCATCGCGGAGAGCCGTTCGGCGAGCGGCAATGCGAGCGCGGCATCGCGCGCCTTGAGGGCGCCGTCGAGCGCGAAGGAGAGGAGTTCCGCGTCATAGGGGACGCGCGCCAGCGCCGCGCCGACCACCGCCTTCGCCTTGTCGGGCGATCCCGTCGATTGCAGCGCCACGGCATAGACATAGGCGTAATGCGCATCGGCCGGCACGAGCCGCGACGCCTTCTCCAGTTCCGCCAGCGCCTCGTCATAGCGCCGCTGGCGCACCAGCGTCAGGCCGAGCGCGAAATGCGGCGCCGCGACGTCAGGCGAGCGGCCGATGGCGTCCTTCAGCACCGCCTCCGCCTCCCTCTCGCGGCCGAGCGCGCGATAAAGATCCGCGAGATTGACCGAGAGGCCGGCCGCTGCGGGTTCCAGCTTCAACCCCGCCTTGAGTTCCGCTTCCGCGCCGGCAGCATCGCCGCGCCGGGCGAGGAAACCGGCGAGATTGGCGCGGCCCTCGGGCCGATCAGCATCGAGCCGCTGCGTCTTCTCATAGTCGGCGAACGCCGCCTCGGCCGTGGCGCGATCGGCCGGCGGCACGCGTTCGAGCGGCAGGTCGGCGAGGAGCGACGCCGCTGCGACGCGGACCAGCAGCACCGGATCGGCGAGCAGCGGGCCGGCGAGTTGCCAGCGCTCCTCGATCGGCCGGTCGCCGAGGCCGTCCACCGCCGTCGCCCGCACGAGGGGATCGGGATCAGCGAGCGCACCGGTCACCGCCGACGCCGTCGCGGCGGAGGGGAAGCGCTGCAATTCCGAGATCGCCGTGGCGCGGGCGATTGCCGGGATCGCGGGCGCCGTCGCCAGCGCGATCAGCTTCGCCCGCGCCGCCGGGTCGCCCTGCCGTGCGAGATGGAAGGCCTCGCCCCAGGTCTGGAAGCCCTTGCGCTCCGGCCCGTGCCAGCGTTCCACGGCTTCCGCCGCCCATGAGGCGGTCTTGTCGGCATGGCACGCATTGCAGGCATTGGGCGTTCCAAGGCTCACCGAGAGATCGGGACGCGGAATGCGGAAGGAATGATCGTGCCGCTCATCGACGACCATATAGGTGCGCGCCGGCATGTGGCAGGAGATGCAGTCCGGCGCGCCCGGGCCGGCCGGATGGCCGCTATGCGCCTCGGTGGCGAACTTCTCCGGCATATGGCACTGGCTGCACACCGCCGCGCCCTCCGCCTTCAGACGCTCGCTATGGGCATCGTGGCAATCGGTGCAGACGACGCCGCGCGCATACATGAGGCTCTGCCTGAAGGCCTGGTCGTTGAAGACCTCGTCCTTCATCTGCCCGTCGTCGAAGAAGAGATCGGGCGCGAGCAGCGCCTCGCGATGCGTGTCGGCGATCGGGTGCCCGGGATGCCAGTCCTCCGACAGCGTGCCGCGCCGCGAATGGCAGCGGGCGCAGGTCTCCACAACATCGCCGGCCGGCCGCGTGACGCCGTGCGCCGGGCTGCCGGTCACCGGGTCGGGCGTCCAGTCCGGGGCCGGGCGGCTGGCGGCGACGCTCGCAAAGCCGGCATGCGGAACCGTCTTGCTCGCGCCGGCCTTCGCCCAGGCGACATGCGCGGCGCCGGCGCCGTGGCAGCTTTCGCAGCCGACGCTGATCTCGGAGAAGGTCGTGGCGAACGAGTCCTTCGCCGCGTCATAGCCCTTGCCGATCGCCGTCACATGGCATTCGGCGCACATATAGTTCCAGTTCTGCTGGCCGCGCGTCCAGTGCAGCGGGTCGGAGGCCGGGATCGGCTGGTCCTGGTAGAGATGGAACCAGCGCTGGCCGCCGTCCGCCTTGGCACGGCTGTCCCAGGCGAAGGGGAGCGCCTGCAGCCGTCCGTCGGGGAAGGTGACGAGATATTGCTGCAGCGGATAGATGCCGAAGGTGTGGCTGACCGCGAAGGCGTGCGGCGCGCCGTCCTTGCCCTCGGTCTCGACCATGAAGCGGTCGCCGTCGCGATAGAAGCGCGCCGTCGAACCGAGATGCTCCGCCGTCACGCCGGAGAAGTCGCCCGCGACGGTCTCCGCCGTAGCGACCATCATCGCATGCGCGTGGTCGGAGCCCATCCAGGCGTCGAACTCACTCTGATGGCAGGTGGCGCAGGCGCGCGAGCCCGTGAAGCCGGGCGGGGCGAAGGCCTGCAAGGCGCCGATCGTCGCCGCGTCGAGCACGGCATCACCGGTCTGCTGCGCCTCGCCCGCTGCCGCGGCGAGGAGAGAGAAGCCGGCAGCGAGCAGCGCCGGCAGCACGAAACCGCGATGGACGAACCCGGCGCCCAGCGCGGCGATGGCACGAACGAAACGAATGGCCGCCGTCCCCCGATGGCGTGAACCGATCCGCCGAGACTAGAGGCTTCCGACCGTGGAGGAAACGGCTTCAAGACATGCGAGAGACTCCTCTCCCGCGTTAACCGCACGGTCTTGCCAACTAGGTTCCACTCAAGAGCTATGCAAGTCTAAAATAAATCATTAAAGCATCTGAAGTCAGAAAGCCCTGACTCGTTATCATCGGTCGAAATAGTTGAAATTGCAGTTATTGTCGATTTGGAGTGTGGTATACCGATGGCCCACATCGATCGAGACAACGCCAGCGACATCACTTACTCGTTCTTCGGCGGTTGGTCGACGAATGTCCTCAAGCCTAACTGTTGCTTGAGGATATTCGGATTTAAACAGTCCACGCTTCGCCGACCTCTCCCTCGAATTGGCGATATATCCTTCGGCCAAGCCCTTAAATTTGATGGGATCGAATTCCTTACAGTTTCCGCCGCCTAGAGAACATCCGGCAAGAAAGATCGATGCGGCGATCCATATCGTATTGTTTCCCAAGGCGCCTAGTGGAACACCCATCTTGCCAGTCCGATTTAAGTCAAGGTCTCACCAAGCGCGTCTCTATTTGATTTCGGATATTCTTGATCATCATATTCCCAGCCACGATGCCATTCATCGTAATGACATTCGATGTCTTGCGCGCAACCACCGTCTCACGCACCGTCACCGAAGAGTGCCCGACCCAGCCGCTACCAGGGCAGGCTGGTGGCGCCCATCAGGTCGCGATCGATGGCGTGCGCGGCCTGGCGGCCTTCGCGGATGGCCCAGACGACGAGCGACTGGCCGCGCCGCATGTCGCCGGCGGCATAGACCTTGTCGACCGAGGTGCGGTAGCGGTCCGTATCGGCCTGCACATTGCCGCGCCGGTCGAGCTCGGGGCCGAGCTCGGCGACGAGGCCCTGCTTCTTCGGGCCGGCAAAGCCGATCGCGAGGAAGACGAGGTCGGCGCGGATGATGAATTCCGTGCCCTCGATCGGACGGCGCTTCTCGTCGACGCGGGCGCATTCGACGCCCGTCACCTTGCCGTTCTTGCCGACGACGCGCAGCGTCGCACAGGCGAATTCGCGCTCGGCGCCCTCGGCCTGCGAAGAGGAGGTGCGGAACTTGGTCGGCCAATAGGGCCAGACCGTCAGCTTCTCCTCGCGCAGCGGCGGCATCGGGCGGATATCGAGCTGCGTCACGGCCAGAGCGCCCTGGCGGAACGAGGTGCCGACGCAGTCCGATGCGGTATCGCCGCCGCCGACGACGACGACGCGGCGACCGGTCGCGATGATCGGTTCCTCGGTGACCTCCTCGCGGCCGACGCGGCGGTTCTGCTGCACGAGGAACGGCATCGCGTAATGGACGCCCTCGAGCTCCGAACCCGGCAGCTTCGGATCGCGCGGCTCCTCGGCGCCGCCGGCGAGCAGCACCGCGTCATGGTCGGCGATCAACTTGTCGACCGGCAGGGTGTGGCCGACATCGACCCCGTAATGGAAGGTGACGCCCTCGGCCTCCATTTGCGCCACGCGGCGGTCGATGAGGTGCTTCTCCATCTTGAAGTCGGGGATGCCGTAGCGCAGCAACCCGCCGGCCTTCGGCTCGCGCTCGAAGACATGGACGTCGTGGCCGGCGCGGGCCAGCTGCTGTGCGGCAGCCATGCCCGCCGGCCCCGAGCCGACGACCGCGACCTTGCGGCCGGTGCGCGCGGCCGGGACCTCCGGCTTGATCCAGCCATTCTCGAAGCTCTTGTCGGCGATCGCCTGCTCGACCGACTTGATGGCGACCGGCACGTTCTCGAGATTGAGCGTGCAGGCCTCCTCGCATGGCGCCGGGCAGACGCGGCCGGTGAATTCCGGGAAGTTGTTGGTCGAATGCAGGTTGCGCGAGGCCTCCTGCCAGTCGCCGGAATAGACGAGGTCGTTCCAGTCCGGAATCTGGTTATGGACCGGGCATCCCGTATCGCCATGGCAATAGGGGATGCCGCAATCCATGCAGCGCGCCGCCTGGCGCGACACTTCGTGATCGCTGAGGCGGAGCGTGAACTCGCGGAAATGCCGGATCCTGTCGGAGGCCGGCTGGTACTTCTGGTCCTGGCGGTCGATCTCCAGGAAGCCCGTTACCTTACCCATTCCCCACCTCTCACTCGGCCGCCACGCCGTAGCGGGCACGTTCCATTTCGATCAGCGCACGCCGGTACTCGACCGGCATCACCTTCCGGAATTTCGGGCGATAGTCCGCCCAGTTGTCGAGGATCGTCTTCGCCCGCTCCGACCCGGTGTAATGCAGGTGCTGCGAGATCAGCCGGTGCAGCCGCTCGTCGTCGAAGCGGTTCATGTTCGACGAGATGTCGATGCGGCCCTTGTGCTCGATGTCGCCGCCATGGTGATGCAGCTTCTCGAGCAGGTCGTCCTCTTCCTGGACGGGCTGGATCTCGACCATCGACAGGTTGCAGCGCGCGGCGAAGCTGTCGTCCTCGTCGAGCACATAGGCGATGCCGCCGGACATGCCGGCCGCGAAGTTGCGCCCGGTCTGGCCGATGACGACCACGACGCCGCCGGTCATGTATTCGCAGCCATGGTCGCCGCAGCCCTCGACCACCGCGATGGCGCCCGAGTTGCGCACGGAGAAGCGCTCGCCGGCGACGCCGCGGAAATAGGCCTCGCCGTCGGTGGCGCCGTAGAGCACCGTGTTGCCGACGATGATCGACTGCTCCGGCACGACGCGGCTTTCCGGCGCCGGGCGCACCACGATGCGTCCGCCCGAAAGGCCCTTGCCGACATAGTCGTTGCCTTCGCCGACGAGGTCGATCGAGACGCCGCGGGCGAGGAAGGCGCCGAAGCTCTGGCCGGCGGTGCCGGTCAGCGTCACGGCGATGGTGCCGTCCGGCAGGCCGTCGCCGCCATAGCGCTTCGCCACCTCGCCGGAGAGCATCGCGCCCGCCGAACGATCGGTGTTCTTGATCAGCGCGCTGATCTTGACCGGCGTGCCGCTTTCCAGCGCCGGCATCGCCTCGGCGATGAGGCGCCGGTCGAGCACGGCGTCGATCGGATGCTTCTGCCGCTCGGTATGGCGGATCGCATCGCGCGGCGCGTCGGGCTTGAAGAACAGCTTGGTGAAGTCGACGCCCTCGGCCTTCCAGTGGGCGATCGCCTTCTTCTTCTCCAGCCGGTCCGACTGGCCGATGATCTCCTCCAGGCTGCGCGCGCCCATGGCGGCGAGCAGCTGGCGGACTTCCTCGGCGACGAAGAAGAAGAAGTTGATCACGTCCTCGGGCGTGCCCTTGAAGCGCTTGCGCAGCACCGGGTCCTGCGTCGCGATGCCGACGGGGCAGGTGTTCAGGTGGCACTTCCTCATCATGACGCAGCCGGCCGCGATCAGCGGCGCGGTCGAGAAGGCGAACTCGTCCGCGCCGAGCAGCGCACCGATCACGACGTCGCGGCCGGTGCGGAAGCCGCCATCGACCTGCAGGGCGACGCGCGAACGCAGGCCGTTGAGGACGAGCGTCTGCTGCGTTTCGGCGAGGCCGATCTCCCACGGGGAGCCGGCATGCTTCAGCGAGGTCAGCGGCGAGGCGCCGGTGCCGCCCTCGAAGCCCGACACGGTGATGTGGTCGGCACGCGCCTTGGCGACGCCGGCGGCGACCGTGCCGACGCCGACCTCGGAGACGAGCTTCACCGACACGTCGGCCGCGGGGTTGACGTTCTTCAGATCGAAGATGAGCTGCGCCAGGTCCTCGATCGAATCGATGTCGTGATGCGGCGGCGGCGAGATGAGGCCGACGCCCGGCGTCGAGTGGCGGACCTTGGCGATGGTCGCGTCCACCTTGTGGCCGGGCAGCTGGCCGCCTTCGCCGGGCTTGGCACCCTGCGCGACCTTGATCTGCATCACGTCGGAATTGACGAGATATTCGGTGGTCACGCCGAAGCGGCCCGAGGCGACCTGCTTGATCGCCGAGCGCATGGTGTCGCCGTTGGGAAGCGGCAGGAAGCGCTCCGCCTCCTCGCCGCCCTCGCCGGTGTTCGACTTGCCGCCCATCCGGTTCATGGCGATGGCGTGCGTCGTATGCGCCTCGCGGGTGATCGAGCCGAAGCTCTTGGCGCCTGTGTCGTAGAGGTTGTCGTGGTCCGTGGCCTGGTCGACCTCG